>NC_015275.1:4351158-4714237 GCF_000178835.2 Cellulosilyticum lentocellum DSM 5427 | reverse complement strand
TGCACAAGTTATTAAAGTATTGTCAACATGTGAATAAAGTAATCAACATATATGATAAAAATTTAAAATTTAAAAAGTGAAATAAACGTACTAAACAGTGTGTGGATAAAGTTATTAAGATGAAAAAAAACCTTAAAACATTAAAAAATGCAAAAAAAAAGGAAAAAATATAAGTTATACACAACTTTATCAACAGAATGTGAATAACTTAATGAAATTAACAACTTATCTACAAGTAATTTTATAATATCAAATTACCTGTGGAAAATCAACCTTAGATAAAAAATATCCACAAGATAGAATGTCAAAAAACATGTGGATATTTTGTGTAATAGATATAGAAAGAAATATTTCAAGAGAAATAAGAAAAAAAATAAAGAGAAAAAGATGAAATTAAAGAAAAACTTGAAGTTTAAGTAAAGAAAAGGAAAAAAGTGTAGAAAGGAATAAGTTAAAGTGAATAAATAAGTAAATAGGAATAAAAGTAATAAAGATAGTGGAGCGGTGATAAGTAAAATGTAAAGGGAGTAAAGTTTAATGATCTAAGATATAAGGAGTAGATTATGAATAAGTAGAGGAGTAAAAATAAGAGAAAAGATTATTAAGGTAATGAAATAAAAAGAGGTATATTAGTAGGATAAGGTTATAAAAGAAGTCATAAAAAAAGAGTAGGAGTTTGTTAATTAAAATGATTAAAGTAAAAGTAGCATTAAAGAAGTGGATTAGTAAGTGAATAAAAATCTTGATATAAATAAAAAGGATAGTTAGTAAATAAAATAAGTATATTATTACAGAAGTAATTAAATTATTCGTAGACAAAATAGTAGAAGCATATAATTGAAAGAGTAAAGAAGATAATAATAATATGAAATGAGCAATAAGAGATCAATAATGGGAGATTTAATATAAAAAATAGAGAGCTACTATTAAGGAAAGAATAATTTTTATAAAAGTAGGTAAGGTTAAAAAAGAGTATGAATAATGAAAAGCTATCACAAATATTGTCGTATAAAATATACAGAATTGATAAAACATAAAATAGCATATATAAGGAAGAGGAAATTTAAATTACCAGTTATTTATTCTAATAATATAGTAAGTAAGGCTTGACTACAAATTATAAATCTTCTATACTATCCATAGTGCTTATTTACATTCAATAAGTTTAATGTAAATATTTTTTATTATTGGTGTGAAGATAGATAGCACATGTGCAGTGGCTATTTATCGATTTTTATGTGCATATTGTGTGGTAACTTATCCAATAAAGGAGGTGCTCACAATGAAAATGACTTATCAACCAAAGAAACGTCAAAGAAGTAAAGAACATGGTTTTCGTAAAAGAATGAGAACTAAAAATGGTAGAGCGGTACTCGCTAGAAGAAGAGCAAAAGGTAGAAAAAAACTAACAGCATAAAACAAGGCCGCTTATGTGGCCTTGTTTTGCTATAAAATTTAGGAGTACTAAGTATGAAATATGCGCAGTCGCTAAAGAAAAACTACGAATTTAGAACTGTATATAGAAAAGGAAAATCTTTAGCAAATAAATATTTAGTAGTTTATAGATACAAAAACAACTTGCCTGAGAATCGCTTAGGTATTTCAGTGAGTAAAAAAGTTGGAAATAGTGTAGTACGTAGTCGCGTAACTAGACTTATTAGAGAAAGCTATAGGTTAAACGAAGAGTTTATTGATAAAGAAGGCTGGGATTTTGTAGTTATTGCAAGATCAGCAGCTAATGGTGCATCATATCAAGATATTTCTAATGCACTGATAAATTTATTAAAACAACATAAAGTGTATGTATAATATATAATATTGTGTTAGTGAGATATTGCTATGGCTACAGAAAGGATTATAATTATGAGAAATATCCCTAAGAAAGTAGCACTTATACTTATTAGATTTTATCAAAGAGGAATATCACCTATGCTTGGAGGACACTGTAGGTTTACTCCAACATGTTCACAATACACTTACGAAGCTATCCAAATTCATGGTTTTATAAAGGGCACATTTCTTGGAGTAAAGAGGATATTAAAATGCCATCCATTTCACCCAGTTATGTATGATCCAGTACCAGAGAAAAAGGTAAAAAATAGCGATAAGAAAAACTAGGAGGAATAAAATGGGATTTATTAATGACATTTTTGGTGCCATACTAAGCTTTATTTTTGATGGGGTTATCCTTATATCTCCAGTAGCTGCACTGGGTATATCAATTATTTTATTTACATTAGTAGCACGTATACTTTTAACACCACTTCAATTATCTTCTCAGAGAACATCTAGAGGTATGAGTAAGATTCAACCAGAGATGCAAAAGATACAAAATAAATATAAAGGGAAAAAGGATCAAGAATCTCAGCTTAAACAGAGCCAAGAGATGCAAGCTTTATACAAAAAGTATAAAATTAATCCTTTTGCAGGTTGTTTACCATTATTAATTCAGTTACCATTAATTATGGCTTTATTTAATGTATTACGTGAGCCAGCTAAATACATTGCAAAATTAGGACAAGAGTATACTGTTATTGCAGATAAAATTATGGCCTCTGTATCTAACTATGTAAGTTTACTAGAACCATTTAAATCCAATATTGAGATGACTACTCGTGCAACATTTGATTTAAATAACAACGTGCAGTTAGGACAATTTCTAAGTCATTTAAATACAACACAATGGAATGAATTCTTAAATAAAATGGGTGGTACAGCAGATGTTGTAAGACCGGCTTTAGATCTTAAATATAGCATTGAAAACTTCTTAGGTTTTAATGTAGTAGATACACCAAGTGTCTTAATGAGCACACAATGGTGGGTAATATTAATTCCTATTATTGCAGGTGCATCAACATATATCTTTACTAAACTTACTATGGCAGCAAATGGACAAGTTCAAAGTGCAGCAGCTACTTCAAACAATGGAGCAGCAAATCCAGGTGAATCTATGATGAAAACGATGAATATCGTTATGCCAATCATGACAGGTGTATTTGCATATACTATGCCTATAGGTTTGGCTTTATACTGGATTGCAGGTAACGTGATTATGATGGGACAACAATGGATTGTTAATAAGATTCTAGAAAAACAAGATGCAAAACTTGATGCTCAGCTTGAAAAAGAACGTGAAGAAGCTAGAAAGAATAATAAAATTCAAACTAAAAAAGTAATGAAAAAAGTTCCTGTTGAAAAGAAGCCAGTAACTAAAGTAGAAGCTCAAGTGGAGAGTGATAATAAGCCAAAAACTTATACTAAAAAAGTAATGAAAAAGGTACCTGTTCAAAAGAAAACAGACAGTCAAGAATAGCCCAAAATGAAGGTAAGTAGTTAAAATAATAAACCTATAAAGAGTTGGGGGTATGGATATGAAATCTATTGAAAAAGTAGCAAGAACCGTTGATGAAGCTATAACAGAAGCTCTTATTGAACTTGGAGCAAGTACAGATGAAGTTAATATTGAAATTATATCTAAAGGTTCAAAAGGATTATTAGGAATAGGTGCAAAACAAGCTAAGGTTAAAGTTACACTTAAAGAAGATGTAGTTAAAGAAGATATTGAGCTTCAAGTAAGCAAAGTTGAAGCAAAGGTAGAACCGGTTATTAAAGAAAAACCAGCATCAACTAAAAAAGCCGAAGTAATAAAAGACTCAGAAGATGCAGTTATAGTAACTGAAGAAGAGCTAAATAGAGTCATAGAACGTGCCAAAGACTTCTTATATAAGTTATTAAAAGAAATGAATATTGATTGTGAAGTAAAAGCTCAGGTTGTTAATAATAACCGTATCAGTATTTGTTTAGAAGGTAAAAATATGGGTACAATAATAGGTAAGAGAGGTGAAACTCTCGATGCTATTCAATACCTTGTTAATATTGTTGCCAATAAAGAAAGACAAGAGTATATTAAAATTATGTTAGATACTGAGAACTATAGAGCAAGAAGAGAAGAAACACTCAAAAATCTTGCTTATAAACTCAGTAAAAAGGCTCAGAAAACGAGAAAACCAATTATACTTGAACCAATGAATCCATATGATCGTCGTATCATTCATTCAGCACTTCAAGATAGTAAAATTGTAAAAACGCATAGTGAAGGTAAAGAACCATTTAGAAGAGTGGTTATTACACCTAACTATCAAAATAGATCATATAGATAAAACCAGTTTAATACTGGTTTTTTTTTTAGAAAGGATGAACCACGTTGTTATTTGAAGATACTATTGCAGCTATATCTACTCCAATTGGTGTTGGTGGGATTGGCATTATTAGAGTGAGTGGAAAAGAAACAATAGAAATTGTTGATAAAGTATTTAGAGCGGCCAATAAAAAATCTCTTAAGAAAGTAGATTCCCACACAATTACCTATGGACATATTGTAAGTGATAGTGGTAAAGTTCTAGATGAGGTACTAATCATGTTAATGAAAGGACCTAGAACTTTTACAAGAGAAGATATTATAGAAATTAACTGTCATGGTGGTCCAGTACCATTAAATGCAGTGTTAATGGAAGTTATTAAAGCTGGAGCAAGAATGGCTGATAATGGAGAGTTTACAAAAAGAGCTTTCTTAAATGGTCGTATAGATTTAGCACAAGTAGAAGCTATTATGGACATTATTGAATCTAAAACAGAACTTTCATTGTCACAAGCAGTTGGTCAACTTGAAGGAAATTTGTCAAAAAAAATTAAGGAATACCAAGATACTTTAATTCAAGTGATAGCTAGAATTGAAGTATCTATTGACTATCCAGAATATGATGATGATGAGCCAATTACTAATGATTTCGAAGCTGAATTAAAAGACTTGCTAGAAGAATTACGAGAACTTTTAAGAACAGCTGATACAGGAAAAATGATTAGAGAAGGTGTTAAAACCGCTATTGTAGGTAGACCTAATGTTGGTAAGTCATCCTTGCTAAATGCCTTACTTGAAGAAAATAAAGCTATTGTTACTGATATTCCAGGTACTACAAGAGATGTAGTAGAAGCTTATTTAAATATTGATGGTATACCATTTCAATTACTAGATACAGCAGGAATTAGGGAGACAGAAGATATAGTAGAAAAGATAGGTGTAGAAAGATCTAAATCTTCTATTGAAGAAGCAGATTTAGTATTAATGTTAGTAGATAGTCATGTAGGACTTCTAGATAAAGATCAAGAGATATTAGAGCAAGTAAAAAATAAGCATGTTATTTATATTTTTAATAAAACTGATTTAGAGAACAATATTACCCAGGAAATGTTAGAGACTCACTTTAGTAATGGTGAAGTTATAAAAGTTTCAGCTAAAGAGCAGTCAGGCCTTAATGAATTAAGACAAGCTATGAAGCATTTTGTGATTAAAGGTAGTGCTGCTGTTCATAATGAAGCTACCATTTCTAATCAAAGACAAAAACAATCTCTTATTAATGCAATTAAGAGTTTAGAAAAAGTAATAGATGCTATTGAATTAGGGCTTCCTGAAGATTGCTTAGCAATAGATTTACATGATGCATTCGGCCATCTGGGGATGATCGTAGGTGAATCGTTAAAGGAAGAGATTATTAATCAGTTATTTAGTAGATTTTGTTTAGGAAAGTAGGAGAGAAAAAATGTATGTTGCAGATAAAGTAGACATTGTTGTAATAGGAGGCGGTCATGCGGGTTGTGAAGCTGCACTTGCAGCAGCTCGTATGGGTAAGAAAACTATTATGTTTACAATGTCATTAGATAGCATTGCTATGATGCCATGTAATCCTAATGTAGGGGGAACTTCAAAAGGACATTTAGTAAGAGAGATTGATGCGCTTGGTGGAGAAATGGGAAAGAATATTGATAGAACATATATTCAATCTCGTATGCTTAATACAGCTAAAGGACCAGCTGTACACTCACTTAGAGCACAAGCTGATAAAACTAAATATAGTCATGCAATGAAAAAAGTACTTGAAAACGTAGAAAAATTAATCATTAAACAACAGGAAGTTGTTGAAGTACAAGTAGAAGATGGTAAAGTAAAAGGTGTAGTAACTAATACAGGAGCAATATATGAATGTAAGGCAATTGTTTTAGCAGGAGGTACTTATGTACGTTCTAGATGTCTTACTGGTGAATGTATTGAATATACAGGTCCTAATGGTCTTAAAACTTCTAATAAGTTAAGTGAGGCTTTAAAAGAATTAGGTATTGAATTAAGACGTTTTAAAACAGGAACACCAGCGCGCGTTGATGCTAGAACAGTCGATTTTTCTAAGATGGAACCACAACACGGAGATGAACGCATTGTACCATTTTCTTTTGAAAACAAAGAAAAGGATATTAAAAGAGATCAATATCCTTGCTATTTAACTTATACAAATGAAAAAACACATCAAATTATTAGAGATAATTTACATCGCTCTCCAATGTATTCAGGTGTTATAGAAGGAACAGGGCCAAGATATTGTCCTTCAATTGAAGATAAAGTGGTACGTTTTGCAGATAAAGAGAGGCATCAAGTATTTATTGAGCCAGAAGGCGAAGATACAACAGAGATGTATGTTCAAGGGATGAGTTCATCTTTACCAGAAGAAGTACAAATTGCTATGCTTAGAACGCTTAAGGGACTCGAAAATGTTGAAGTAATGAGAATAGGTTATGCTATTGAGTATGATTGCATTAATCCAATGCAACTTAAACATTCACTTGAACTTAAAGCTATTGAAGGGTTCTTTAGTGCAGGACAAATGAATGGAAGTTCTGGTTATGAAGAAGCAGCAGCACAGGGACTTGTAGCAGGTATTAATGCAGCTTTAAAAGTAGATGGCAGAGACCCTATGATTATTGATAGATCTGAGGGATATATAGGTGTTCTAATAGATGATTTAGTAACCAAGGGAACTAAGGAACCGTATCGTATGATGACATCAAGAGCTGAATACAGATTACTTTTAAGACAAGATAATGCAGACCTTCGTTTAACGCAAAAAGGTTATGAAGCAGGTCTTATATCAGCGGGAAGATATGAACGTTTTGCAGCTAAGAAATCAGCGATTGATGCCGAGCTTGAAAGATTAAAACATGTATATGTGGGAACAAGTGAAAAGGTACAAGCTATATTAGAGAAAAAAGGAAGTACACCTCTTCGTTCAGGTATTGCATTAGCTGAAATTTTAAAAAGACCAGAGCTTGAATACGAAGATTTTACTGAAGTAGATACAGATAGACCAGATTTATCACTTGATGTTATTGAACAAGTTATGATTGAATTACGCTATGAAGGCTATATCACAAGACAAATGCGCCAAGTAGAGCAGTTTAAAAAGTTAGAAAAAAGACTTATTCCAGCAGATATTAATTACGATGATGTCTATAGTTTAAGACTTGAAGCTAAACAAAAGCTTGAACAAGTAAGACCTATTTCTATTGGTCAAGCTTCACGTATTTCAGGGGTTTCACCAGCTGATATTTCAATGTTATTAGTTTATTTAGAGCAAAGAAACCGCAGCCACAAAGATGAAAGTACTGAGAAAGAGGAAGTTTAATGAAACAATTATTATTAGATGGAGCAAAAGAATTAGGAATTAACCTAACTGAAACTCAATTAAATCAGTTTATGATGTACAAGTCATTGTTACAGGAATGGAATGAAAAGATGAATTTAACAGCTATTACAGAAGATAGAGAAGTAATGACAAAACACTTCCTAGATTGTATGACCATTCAAAAAGCAATTGACATGAATACTCAAAAAACAGTCATTGATATTGGAACAGGTGCAGGTTTTCCTGGTTTAGTCATTAAAATAGCATTTCCTCATTTAGAATTAACCTTAGTTGATGCTTTAAAAAAACGATTAACTTTTTTAGAAGAAGTGATTAATCAATTAGGACTTAAAGGAATAAAATGTATTCATTCTAGAGCAGAGGATTTAGGTAAAAATAAAGCTTATCGTGAAGGATTTGATATCTGTGCTTCTAGAGCAGTAGCAAATTTAGCTGTGCTTAGTGAATATACTTTACCTTTTGTAAAAATAGATGGCTATCTTATGGCCCTAAAAGGTCAAAAGATAGAGGAGGAATTAGAGCAAGGGAAAAAAGCAATTAAAATATTAGGTGGTCAACTTGAAGAAGTTATTCATGCAGGCGTACCATTTACAGAGCTAGATCATAAAATTGCTAAGATTAGAAAAGTAAAACCAACCGCGACTAAATATCCAAGAAAAGCAGGAGAACCGACAAAAGCTCCTCTTGGAGTATAAAATATAACATGTAAAATTATAGACTATTAGTTATCAGGATAATAGTCTATAATTTTTTTATATAGGAACCTGCATCAGGGATAAAGATAATAGTCTAGAAGAATATATGATGTGGATAAATAAATAAAAAATAAGTTGTGGATAATAATAAAATAAAAGCTATAAAATTTATCAACAGGTATAAGATGATTAAAAAGCAAGGGGACTATATAGTTTTATCAAATACAAAGGATACAATGGAGTTGGTTGTAACGGGGATGAATTTCCAATAAGCAGGTAAGTTATTCTAGATACTTATATAAAATCGACAGAGAGATAAGTTACATAAGGAGAGGTTAAGAACACAAATAGGAAAAAATATTTTAAAAAATTAGGTGAATACCATACTGATAACATATATAAGTGAAGTAAATAAGATAAAACTTTCTAGCATTCTCAGTGCCAATTATCAGCTACTATTGTAGTCAGCGCTAGCACTTGCGATCAATATAAGTTGAAAAGAAAGATTGAGTAGCTTATTCCTCTATATTGTATTACCAGTTTCCAAAGTATGAAAGCTTTCGGACCTATAACATATGGATAGCTTTTATGTACCCCTCCTGGTAAATGTTTTTTTGAACTACCTTATATATTTTGAAGATCTTCTGAAGGAAACTGAGGGGTATTCCTAAGGCCGATAGAAAAGATGTAAAAGTAGTGTTGACCAAGATACCAGGTTGGGTATTAAAATAAGCTTAAGTGCACATAAAAATGAACTTAGGCTTATTTGCAGTGTATATTTTAATGATTTTTAGGCTATAACAGATACTATGGTCTGTTTTTGTTTATATCATATAAAAAAGTAGAAAAGTGTTCGAATTATTATATTATGGCTTTTATAGGTAAAATATGTTATACTGATAGATAGCAAAACTGTTATTTTAGAGGGGAGCAGAACTTAAATGCAAAAAGATTTAAAAATAGAACATGTTGCAATTGACCGCGTTATACCTAACCCATATCAACCTAGAAAGGTATTTAGTGATGCGGCATTACAAGAACTTGCAGATTCTATTTTAGAACATGGACTAATGCAACCTATTACAGTAAGAATGATAGGTAACTCCTATGAGCTTATTGCAGGAGAACGAAGATTAAAAGCATCTAAATTAGCTGGACTTGAAACTATACCTGCAGTAATTGTAGAAGTAACCACAAAAGATAGTGCCGTACTTGCTCTAATTGAAAATTTACAGCGTGAGAACTTAAATTTCCTAGAAGAGAGCCAAGCTTATCATAAAATTATGCAAGACTATGGTTATACCCAACAGGAATTGGCAGCAACATTAGGTAAAAATCAATCTACAGTAGCTAATAAACTAAGGGTATTAAAATTGTCTCCAATGGTTCAAAAATTACTAGTAGAAAACAATTTAACAGAAAGACATGCAAGAGCACTGTTAAAGTTACCTAATGAAGAATATCAGTTAATGGCTTTAGAAAAGGTCATTAAACAGGAGCTTAATGTAAAAAGAACAGAACAAATCATTGAACAGATGCTAGTGGATGTCACCAAAGAAGATATGATTAAACACAAAGCTAATCAAAAGGTAAAATCATATATAAGAGATATGAGATTAGTTACTAACACAATTACAGAAGCTGTTAATTTAATTCAAAAAGCAGGTGTAGATGCAAAATACACTATGAAAGAACATGCAGACAGCTATGAAATTAGAATTAAAATACCAATCAACCAATAGTTTACATAAAAATCATGCGACTTCTAGTTAGAATAGAAAGTCGCTTTTATTTTGAGTAAAAGATTAATTTAATCAAATGCTTAATATGTATTACTATAGGTAACAATAAAGCAATGAGGTATTTTATTTCTTGTAGATTTCGAATATGAGGAAGAGTTTAATGTAATGATAGAAAAATGAGACTTATATTGAAAGGTAGAATGAATGGTTGCATTAAACATATAAATAGGTATTGATCGTAGAAAAATAAGATAAAGAAAATCACTAATTAAATTTGAAAGGCTATGAGTAGTATGATGAGTAGGTTAATAGAAGATAATCTGTAATATAACTTGATATAATGTATATATTTCGATAAAATATAATAATACATTGAGTGGACGAAGGAGAATATAAATGAAAGATTTTAAATTAGAGTTAGCCAAGCTTTTAAATACAAAAATTGATACATTATCAGTAGAAGAAATTTATGGCATGATTGAAGTACCTAATAATGTGGCTATGGGTGATTATGCATTTCCATGTTTTAAATTAGCTAAAGCTTTAAGAAAGGCACCTCCTATGATTGCAAAAGATATTGTAGATACTTTAGGTGAAATTGATTTTATAGAAAAAGCTGAGAACGTAAATGCTTATATTAACTTTTTTCTTAATAGATCTGTGTTTGTAAAAGAGATTTTATTAGCAGTATTAGCTGATAGAGAAAGTTATGGTTTGGCAAAAGAAAAGAATAAAGGAAATGTTGTTGTTGACTATTCTTCACCAAATATTGCGAAGCCATTTCATGTAGGACACTTGCGTTCGACAGTAATAGGTAACAGTTTATATCATATTTTTGAAGCATTAGGGTATAATTGCATAGGTGTTAATCATTTAGGTGACTGGGGAACACAGTTTGGTAAATTAATTGTAGCTTATAAGAAATATTCTAGTAAAGAAGAAGTTGAAGAAAAAGGTATTTCTGAGTTACTTAGAATTTATGTATTATTCCATGACGAAGCAAAAGAGCATCCTGAAATGGATCAAGAAGCAAGAAATTATTTTACAAAAATGGAACAAGGTGATGAAGAAGCATTAGCACTTTGGAAATGGTTTAAAGAAGTGAGTTTAAATGAATTTGAGAGAGTATATAAGATGCTAGGTGTAACTTTTGATAGTTACAATGGTGAAGCTTTTTATAATGATAAGATGGATGCAGTTATTAAAGACTTAGAAGATAAAGGACTTATTGAGATAAGTGAAGGTGCAAAAATCGTACGTTTAGATGAAGAGAATATGGCACCATGTTTAATTACTAAAAATGATGGTAGCTCATTATATGCTACTCGTGATATTACAGCAGCTAAATATCGTAAAGAAACTTATGAGTTTAAAAAATGTATTTATGTTACAGCACTCCAACAAAATCTTCACTTTGCACAATGGTTTAAGGTGATTGAAAAAATGGAATGGGACTGGGCAAAAGATTTAGTTCATGTACCATTCGGTATGGTAAGTATGGAAGGTGGTGCTAAATTATCTACCCGTTCTGGAAATGTTATTTTCTTAGAAGATATCTTAAAAGAAGCAGTAGACAAAACAAAGAAAATTATTGAAGAAAAAAATCCAGATCTTGATAATAAAGATGAGGTTGCAAATCAAGTAGGTATTGGTGCAGTTATTTTTGATGATATGTATAATAATATTATTAAAGACATTCAATTCTCATGGGAACGTGTTTTAGACTTCCAAGGAGAAACTGGTCCATACGTACAATATACTCATGCAAGGGCGTGTAGCTTACTTAAAAAAGCAGGATTAGATATTGATAATTTACCAGATCTTGAAATATCAGAATCAGCGATTGCAGATGATACTGTTTTAGCAGTAGCAAAAGAATTAGCTGATTTTAAAAATGTAATTGAATCAGCAGCAGCTAATTTTGAACCATCTTATATTGCAAGGTATGCAGTAGATTTAGCACAAGCTTTCAATAAATTTTATAATGAACAACCAATTCTAGTAGGAGATGAAGCAGTGAAAAATTCAAGATTAGCAGTTGTTATAGCTACAAAATATACTATTAAGAATGCGTTACACTTGCTAGGGATTAAAGCACCTGTACAAATGTAATATTATGGCGAAAGGTAGAAAATCTAAGTCGGATTTTCTACCTTTTTTGATATGTTTCACGTGAAACATCTATGTTAATGTTTTAAAATGTTTCACGTGAAACATATAGGAAGTACATATTATCGAAAATAACAAAACAAAAGTAAATAGAAAATAAAACAGATGTTTTTAAACATAATTAGCTAATAAAATGACTTGTTAAAAATTAGTATAATGAATTACGCTAGTTCAGTATGAGAATAATTATAAAGTAATCTAGTTATAAATTATGAAATGGCATAACGAGAAAAATAGATTCTTCCTTTGTAATAAAATATATAATATGAAAGAATAGATAGTACTGAGAGATAAATACGGAAAACTTTATAAGTAAAACTTATCAAAATACTAGCATAAACAGTTTATAAAAAAACTATCCTATGATATACTTGATTAAAGAAGTACAGAAGAAAAAGAAGGAGAATGTTATGGGTAAAATCATTGCAGTAGTTAACCAAAAAGGTGGAGTTGGAAAGACAACTACAGTTGTCAATTTAGCAGCTGCACTCGTTGAAAAAAAGAAAAAGGTTCTAATTGTAGATATTGACCCGCAAGGAAATGCAACAAGTGGTTGCGGTGTACTAAAAGGTCAAAACCAAGCAACAATATATGATGTTTTAGTAAATGAAGCAAATATAAAAGATGTAATAAAAAAAGCAGAGCATGAAAATATATACATTATACCTTCCAATATGAATTTAGCAGGAACAGAAGTAGAGCTAGTAAACACAAAGCAACGTGAATTTATCCTTAAGAAACAGCTAGAGACAGTAAGCGATGAGTATGATTACATATTTATTGACTGCCCGCCAGCAGTTAATATCCTTACTATTAATGCTTTAACTGCTTCAAATTCTGTACTTATACCAATGCAGTGTGAGTATTACGCGTTAGAAGGGTTATCACAATTAGTACAGACTATTGGATTGGTAAAAAAGAATACGAATAATAAGTTGGTTTTAGAAGGAATTCTATTTACTATGTATGACAATAGAACTAACTTATCTTCACAAGTAGTAAAAGAAGTAAAAAATCATTTTAGTAGTACAGTATATAATACTAAAATTACAAGAAGTGTAAGATTAAGCGAAGCACCAAGTTTTGGTATGTCTTGTATTTGTTATGACCCAAAATCAAAAGGTTCAGAACAATATAGATCATTAGCAAAGGAATTTATAGAAAGGAACAAATAATAATGAAGCCACAAAGAGGATTAGGGAGAGGATTAAATGCGCTCTTGTCAGATGAAGCACTAAATATAACAGCAGAAGGCGAAGCAACAATTAAAATTGTAGATATCAATGATATTGAACCAAATTTTGGACAACCAAGAAAGAAATTTAGTGAAGAAGAATTACAAGAGTTAAGCCAATCTATATTAGAATATGGTGTCATACAGCCGCTCATTGTAAGAGAAAAAAATAATAAATATGAAATAGTAGCAGGAGAAAGACGTTATAGAGCTGCAAGATTAGCTGGTTTAACAGAGCTTCCTATTATTATTAAGCTCTTTTCTGATCAACAAACTCTAGAGGTTGCTTTGATTGAAAATATACAGAGAGAAGACCTTAATCCTATGGAATTAGCTTGTGCATACAGCTTATTAATGGAACACTTTGATTTAACACAAGAACAAGTAGCTGATAAAGTAGGTAAAAGTAGAACAGCTGTAACTAATATCATGAGATTATTAAAATTAACGCCATATGTACAAGAAAAGTTAAGAGAAGATGCTATTAGCTATGGCCATGCGAGAGCTATTCTTGCGGTAAAAGATATAAAACTGCAAAAACAACTTACTGATTTAGTAATTGAAAAACAACTAAGTGTACGAGAAATAGAAAAATATATTCAAAACTTATCAAGTATTAAGGATAAAAAGAAAAAAGATAAAGAAAAAGAATTATACAATCCATTCTATAGAGAAATACAAGAAGACTTACAACGTGTTTTAGGAACAAGAGTAGCTATTTCTAAAGGGGCCAAAAAGGGGAAAATAGAAATAGAGTATTATTCAGATGAAGAATTATCTAGAATCATACAAATTATTAATGCTAATAAGTAAAATGAAAGAAGATGAGTAAATGACATGGAACAAATAGAGTTATTAATAAATGATTATTTAATTTATATCGTATTAGGGTTAGGTTTATTAGTTATTATACTTATGATTTTAGTATGTGTTAATGCGGCTAAAATGAAAAAAATCCAGCGTAGGTATGAAATGTTTATGTCTAAAGAAGATATTAATTTAGAAGAACTGTTAGTCCAGTATACTAAGAAACTCAATGTTTTATTACAAAATGAAAAGGAAATGCAAACCTCTATTGAATATATGGAAAAAACCGTTAAGAATTGCGTTCAAAAAGTGGGAGTAGTAAGATATCAAGCTATTGCTAATATGGGAGCCGATTTATCATATACAGTAGCTTTATTAGATGAACAGAATGATGGAGTAGTATTAAATGGAATCTATGGTAGAGATGGATGTTATACATATGCTAAACCAATCAATGCAGGTAAGTCTACTTATAATTTATCAGAGGAAGAAATTCAAGCAATAGAACAAGCAATGAATAAAAAGAGTATGTAATTCACATACTCTTTTCTTATAAAAGGATAAAGGAAAGTTAAAATGAATGGAATAACAAAAGTAAAACAAATGTTCTTTAATAAACAGTTTATATGTTTTTTAATTATTGGATGTATTAATTCATTGAGTGGTATTGTCTTTTCTTGGTTTTATTCAGTAATAATGGGACCCATTATTGCCTTTATACCGGGTTATATAAGTGGAATTGTTGTGTCGTATGTTTTAAATAGTGTATTTACCTTCAAAGAAGGATTCTCATTAGAGAGGTTCATTAAATTTGCACTCTCTACAATTCCTAATTTCTTAATACAGTTTATTGCCGTTTTGATTATTGTTAATATATTAGGGCTTCATAAATTGGTTGCTTATGCATTAGCAGCTATAGTGGGTGTACCAGTGACTTTTATTATCTTAAAACTTTTTGTATTTATAAAAAGATAAGAGAGAAAAAGAACTATAAAATGATTTAAATCATTTTATAGTTCTTTTTCTGATATATAGTGAGTAATACGATAAGGATTGTTACTAAAATACTAAATAAATTGAACCATTTAATACTTAAGATACATAAGAAAAACATTAATAAAAGTAAAAAGAAGTGAAAAATACATATCATACGAATGATTTTAAAGGTATCTTTTTTTTCATACATATACCAAGTATATACAAGTAATATAATTTGCAAGATGATGAGAATAAGTATATAGAGCAATACATAGGTGGTCAAAGGTATATACCAGGGCGAAATAGGTATTTTAGAAGAAAAAAGGAAAAAAGATATACCTAATAACAAGTATTGCAGATAACGGCAGATGGTTAGATTCTTTGTTGAAAGCTTAGAATTCATTTAAATAGCCTTTCTAGGTAAAGTAAGCATTAATAGACATCTAATCATGAATAATGTCATCTAAAAGTGAACGAATGTGGTCGTAATTAATAGTCCAACCAATACTTCCTGGGTTAATAACAATACCTGAAAAATTATTTTGAGATAAAACAAATTTCCATAACCATTCCGCAGGAACAGAGATTGTATTAATAGATTCCTTACACCAACTTTGAAGTTCAGTAGTAGTAGTAAAGGCTGGAAGGTATACTTCTCGCTCTTTGGTAGAGCAGATTAGTAAATGTAAATCATCATATTTACTAATAGTTATCTGAGTAGAATTTTCAGCAGAATTATCACTAGGGAAAAAGCCAATCAGGTAGTTAATGGTGTTTAAATAACTACCAAGCTTGTCTTGGTTTTCTTCAGTAGGATGATCTGCATAAATATTAAATAATTCATAAAATGTATCATTATGTAGTGGTAGATTAATATCTAAGGTAACGTGATTAGAGGTTTCAGGTGATGAATGATTAGGATTAAGATTATAAAAGTTATACATAGAAAGTCCCCTTTAATAAAATAAAATTTATATTTATCATAGCATATATAACGTAAAAATGGAATGTGAACCTTTATTTGGAATTTTGATTAGTCATAAATTCTTTAATATATGGAGAGGTAAGTAAAAGAGCGCCTGAAACAAGATAAATTATACTTATAATAAGAAGAATGAAATTACCTGAACTAGTATATTGTAAGAGTAGTATAATACTTGAAAAGGCAAGAATAACACATAATATCCATTTTGCCCAAGCGTTACCTTTATAGCAGAATATGACTAAAGCAATCTCTATTAATAATCTAAAAATACCCTGACTAATAGTGTAGCTGATAAGACTCGGTTCTTCAAGGAATGTATAGATAGAAAAAACAGTAGATAGCAAATCAAATAAAATAGCGATACAGCCAATAGTAAGAAGCAAGTTTCTACCTTTAATTTCAGATTTCATAAAAGCCTCCTTGGATTATACAAAAGAATATAAATATATAAGTGTATCATAGCATAATTAGTGTGAAAATAGAATCAGGTATAAGAAATATCAGAAAAAAAACTTATTATACCAGGACAATATTAATTAATTTGTATTATTGACGAAATAAATAATAGAAGAGTCAGTTAAAGAGATTTGGGGAGGTCTATTTTTGTATGAAAGCAAAAAAAGTAGCAGTTATCTCAGACCTTCATGCTAGCTTATCGATGTTAGATGCATTTATAAGTTATATAAATAAGCAAGATGTAGAGCTTATTTTAAATTTGGGGGATTATATCAGTAATGGGCCAAATCCATGCGAAGTATTTGATCGGATTTGGGTAGATAAAAGATTTATAAACATTAAAGGCTATGACGAAGATAGTCTATTTCATAGTGTAAAAAAATCGGAAGGAATTGCTCAAGGAGAATGGATAAGAAAAAAACTGGGTAAAGATAGATTAAAAAAAATAGAATTATCACCTAGTATAAAAATGATAAATATTAATAATAGGAAACTGTTAATGTGTCATATAAATGGATGGGCAGAAATTCTTCAAAAGTCAGCCCATCATATTATGGGAAAATTAAAAGATGAGGATTATAACTATATTTTAATGGGTGGAAGTCATAGACCAGAAATGACTTATCAAAATAAGATTTTTTTAAAAGGAAATGTTATTGATCCGGGGGCTATGACGAGTAGTGAAAATAGAGGAAATTTTGTTATATTAGATTTTAGTCAAGAGGAGCCTAATATCAGTTTTCATAGTCTATATGCAGAGAAAATTTATTTAAATCAAATAAATAGTAAAGAGCAAAGAGATATAATAAAAGAAGAAGTAGAAGAAAATACCTTAAAAGATACTCTACTTTATATACATGGAAAGAAGAAAAGTGGAGAGGTATATATAGACCAGGATGTTGTACAGAGAATACTAGAAATAGGATTAGGACAAAGTAAGTATATCTGTATTGGATGCTGGAGCCATGAAAAGCAGATTATTAGAGAGTTATTATACTATCTTAAGTGTAGAAAAATAAAAGCATCTGAAGAAGGCTCTCAAGAATGGTATATAGGAGAAGTTACTGATCAAGTAAGAGAACTAGTATTAAATAGACGCTTATTACCATGTGGGAGATTAAAGTGGTTTGAAATATCCTTTCAAGATCATATTAATAGTATAGCACCTTTATATAGTATCTATCATTATGGTAAAGAAGGATTTATAAAGAGATTATCATTGAAGGAATTATATAGTATGGAAGAGATGTTAAAAAAGTATGATATTCCATATACTATACCAATAAACCAATAAATAGAAAAATTTAATATGAAGTAGGGCCATTATTATAGATCTTATATTCTAATTTTTAATTAGAATATAAGATCTAGTTATTATGAGAGTGGTCTACTTTTTATACCTAAAAAAGACATTAAACTAAAAATATTGACAACTAAACAATAATAAGATATCATCACTTTATGTAATATAAATACTGGATGAAGCTATACAGAAGAGTGGCCATAAAGCCCACCGAAGGAGTAACACTCTCAGGTACTTATAAATATTATAAGTGGTGACTGCATAGCTGACAGTACTCTGGAGAGACTCAAGTTATGAGCGCCGAAGGGGCAAAAGCAATTTTGCTTAATCTCTCAGGCAAAAGGACAGAGCAGGCTATATTAATCATAATTAATTATTAATTATTAATTATTAATTAGGGATAAAGACATATTTTTTTAGAATAAATAATCAGTTTATTTATGGAAACAATAATGCTATAAGTTGATTAGAGTAGTAATCTTTACTTATAGTATTTCAGTTATTGAAAAGTATGGGATTAATATGGAAAGCAAGTCTATAAACTTAAGGAACTCCTCTTATTTTAAGGTTAATTAAAAGAAGGGAGTATTTTTTTATGGATTTATTAAAGGTGTTAAACACAATTAATGATTTTGTATGGGGACCACCATTATTGGTTCTATTAGTAGGAACAGGCATTTTATTAACTGTTAGATTAAAACTAATTCAAGTATTAAAATTACCAAGGGCCGCTAAACTTATCTTTAAAGCAGAAAATAAAGGGAGCGGAGATATTAATAGCTTTGCAGCTCTATGTACAGCTTTAGCTGCAACTGTAGGAACTGGAAATATTGTAGGGGTTGCTACAGCTATTGGTACAGGTGGCCCAGGAGCCTTATTTTGGATGTGGATAGCAGCCTTTTTTGGAATGGCAACTAAATATGCGGAAGGTGTACTTGCTATTAAGTATAGAACAGTAGATGCAAATGGTCAGATTTCAGGCGGACCGATGTATTACATAGAAAAGGGACTTGGGAGGAAATTTAAACCATTAGCAATTTTCTTTGCAGTAAGTGGTATTTTAGTAGCTTTATTGGGAATAGGTACATTTTCACAAGTAAACTCGATTTCTACAAGTATTAATATGGTAGCTGGTATTGATGTTTACGTAGGAAATATAATAGTAAGCATGTTAGACCAATTACATATTTTATCAGGAGCAAGAGAATGGATTGCAACAAATGGTTTTCCTGTTATTAGTATGGTAGTAGCCATACTTGTAGCTATTATTGTTTTTGGTGGCATTAAAAGTATCTCAAAAGTATCAGAAAAAGTTGTACCAGTGATGGCTATTGTATATATTGTCTTATCAGGTATTATTTTAGGTGTGAACTATCAAAGTATTTTACCAGCATTAGGAGAAGTATTTACTGGAGCTTTTTCAGGAAGAGCAGCCGTAGGAGGTTTCTTAGGAGCAACCATGGCTAAAGCTATACAAAAAGGGATTGCTAGAGGTGTGTTTTCGAATGAATCAGGTCTTGGTAGTGCGCCTATTGCAGCGGCAGCAGCAAAAACAGAGTGGCCTGCTGAACAAGGGCTTATTTCTATGACAGGAACATTTATTGATACAATTATTATTTGTACATTAACAGGTCTTACTATTCTTGTTACTGGGACATGGTGTCAAGAAGGTATAGAAGGAGCAGCAGTAACACAAGCAGCCTTTTTACAAGTATTTCCTAAAATAGGATCAATACTTATTACGATTTGTTTAACCTTGTTTGCATTTACAACTATACTAGGATGGTGCTATTACGGGGAACGTTGTTTAGAATATTTAGCTGGTGTAAAAGGAATTAATATCTATCGTTGGGTATTCATTGGCATGCTGGCTATTAGTGGTTTCTTAAAATTACAAGAAATCTGGGCTTTAGCTGATATCGTAAATGGACTTATGGCATTTCCAAATCTTATTGGTTTAATAGGTCTCTCTGGGGTAGTAGTAACTGAGACAAGACTTTATATGGAACATTTGAAAAAACAGGAGATAAAAGAATCGCAAAGCAAAGTAGCATAAAGAGCTAAAAGTAGAATCAAGGGATTATGATAAAATTCATAGTCCCTTGATTTTATTTTTGGATTTAAATATTGAGTTAATCTTATATTTATATGAAATTGGAGGGCATATGATTTTATTTATATTAGAGGAGAACTATTAGAAGCATATTATAACGATATTAATATAAGTTCAAAATAAAATAAGAAAGTGTTGACAATTTAGAACAGGAGTCATATTATTGTATTAAGTAATTAATACAGTAAGGAGGTAACACAATGCCATGGGACTTTGATAATAGCAAACCTATAGATAAACCATTTATAAAACTAAATAATGTTGTAATATTTCAGGAAATAAGTAGGACTAAAATACCTACTTATATTCTGGACTTGAAGTAGTAATTTCTGGGATTAACGATGTTTTTAATTAGCCCTTTATCATCATTGAATTGATTATATAGATGATTAACTTCTTCAAAGAGTGCATCAGTACTCTCTTTAGCACCTACTGTATACACTTTATTCTTAAGCAAGTTCCAAATGTTTTCTTGTGGATTAAGTTGTGGTGAATAAACGGGGGTATTAATAAGTACTAACCTATTAGTATTTTGACTCCAGAACTCTTGAATCTCATGATTATTATGTGTTTTAGCATTATCTAAAACAACATACACCTTCTTTCCAAGATTACGTTCTAATAGTTCACTTAAAAATTCTTTTATTTCTTTACCTTTGATAGTATGTGCTGCATCATATATATCGGCTATTGTATCAAAGTTTTTGGTTATTTCTGTTGCACCAATAATATTAACCCCTTGATGAGAACCATTGCTTTCTAAGATAGGGGACACCCCAACTGGACTCCAAGTTCTCCTGTTATCAGATTCTGTTCTTAGGGCAGTTTCGTCCATAACATACAAAACACTATCAGAATCGTTTTCTACAGTACTCGTAGTTTCTATCATTTTTTTTAAACGATTCTTGCTCAGATTTTACACCTTTACTTGGTCTTTTTTGAGCTCGTTTGAAGCTATAGTTGTTTTTATGAAGTGTATCTCTAATACATTGTGGGCATAGCCTTATCCCGTAGTTTTGATTAAGATAATCTGATAAAAGCTTGGCAGTCCAAACATTGCCTAGAAACTCAAAATCATTAGGGATATTATGCTGAACCACTTCTAAAAGATCATGTTCCATTTCAGCTGTCATTTTGCAATTAGAAGGGGTTCTACCTCTATAGTCTTCTAAAGAAGAAATACCAAGCTCATTCCAACGATTTATATAGGTATAAACAGTAATTAAACGTACTGCAAGAAAATCTGCAATTTGTTTAACTGAATTGCCTTCTATAAGCATAACAACTGTCGTAAGAACATTCCTACCTATCTCTGTAGAATAAGATCTTCTTAATTTTTTTAGTTCTTCTAACGAGTATCCATGAAGTTCAGCTGTTACGGAAGTTGTTCTGCTCATAAATGTCATCTCCTAATCCTTTTTTACTTAGGATATGAAAAATAACAGAAATCATACAAACATATAACAGTATTTAAAATGGTTTATCTATATTTATATACAATTAGTAGAAGAATTAAAACTAAGAGTTATATCAGGGCAGCTAGCAGCAGGTAGTAAACTTGATTCTGTAAGGGACTTAGCAGAGGAGGCAGGAGTTAATCCTAACACCATGCAAAGAGCGTTGGCAGAATTAGAAAGAGAACAATTAGTGTATAGTCAAAGGACAAGTGGGCGTTTTGTGACACAGGATATGGAATTAATAAAAGTCATGAGAAATCAATATGCAACCACTAAAATTAAAGAAGTAACAGTAGCATTACTACAATTAGGCTATACAAAGGAAGAGCTTTTGAAATTAATTGAAGAAGACTTAAAAGCACAAGAAGAAAAACAGACACAATATGTATAAGATTTATAAGTAGGGGCTTTGCATAAAAAGAATTAAAGGAGGCAGTTAAATGAGTGAGCTTTTAAAGTTAGAGAAAGTGAGTAAACAATATGCTCATAAAGAAGCTCTTAAGAGCATTAATATTACCGTACCATCTGGTAAAATAGTGGGGTTACTTGGGCCAAATGGTAGCGGTAAAAGTACAATGATCAAGTTAATTAATGGATTACTAGAACCTACATCAGGAATGGTAACTATTAATGGGTATAAACCTGGGATTGAAACTAAAAAGATAGTTGCATACTTACCAGAGAGAACTTATCTTAACAATTGGATGACTGTAGAAGATTTATTAAATTTCTTTAGTGATTTTTATAATGATTTTGATATGAATCGAGCACTAGATATGTTTGATAAATTAAATATTGATTTAAAAGCTAAGTTAAAAACAATGTCTAAAGGAACTAAAGAAAAAGTACAACTTATTTTAGTCATGTCAAGGAAAGCAGAGCTTTATATTTTGGATGAACCTATTGGTGGCGTTGACCCAGCTGCTAGAGATTATATTATTAAAACCATTATTAAAAACTACTCTGATACAAGTTCTATTTTAATCGCGACTCATTTAATTCAAGAGATAGAAAATATTTGTGATGAGGTTATATTCTTATCAAAAGGCGAAGTAGTACTACAAGGTAATGTAGATGAGATTAGAGAGGAAAAAGGTAAGTCAATTGATGCCCTCTTTAGGGAGGTATTTGTATGCTAGGAAAATTATTAAAGTATGAACTTAAAGCTACTTCGAGAACATTTTTACCTATTTATGGTGCATTAATACTAGTAGCTTTAGGGAATCGTCTATTTAGAATGGGAAATATAAATTTAGGATTTGGGTTAACGACTGCAATACTAGTAGGCTTGTTTGTGGCTCTTGGTGTATTAACACTTATGGTGACAATACAAAGATTTAATAGAAATTTATTAGGTGATGAAGGGTACTTAATGTTTACTTTACCTGTAGGGCCTAATCAATTAATTTTTTCTAAGCTTATAACAACTGTTATTTGGGGAATTTCAAGTGGAATTGTAGGAGGAATGACATTTGTTATATTAATGGGTGACTATCAAGTATTTAGAGAATTTATAAATGCATGGCCTGAGTTATGGAATGATCTAATGAAAGGAATACAAACAGAGTTTAAAGGGCAAGTAGCATTAGTATTAGTTGCTATTCCGGTAATAGGGATACTTTCTTATATAGAAGGCATATTAATGATTTATTTAGCATTAGCGACAGGACAATTGCCTATATTTTCAAGGTACAGAGGAATCATTTCTTTTATAGCATTTTTTATTCTTAATAGTGTATTACAATTAATAACCGGGCTAATTGGGAATTTCATACCATTTGCAACTATGTCTAGTACGACAACTTTAATGGTTGTTATGAGTGGAATACTGGTATTAGATGTAGCATTATTTATGGGAACTAATTATATAGTAAGTAAGCATTTAAATCTAGAATAAGGTATAATATAGATAAAATACTCATATAAAACTAGAAATAGATACGAGGAGGAAATAAGGTGGAAAAAAGAGAATATAGCTGTCCTAAATGTCAATGTAGCACGTATGAAAGTGATCAGTTCCAAGCTACAGGTGGTAACTTTGCAAAAATATTTGATGTACAAAATAAAAAGTTTGTTACCATAAGTTGTACAAAATGTGGATATACAGAGCTTTATAAAGCACAGACTTCAGATGGATGGAATATCTTAGATTTCTTCACGAACTAAATAGAATAATAAAGATTAAATATCTAAAAAAGTGATATCCTAAGCAAATAGCAAGGATATCACTTTTTTGTTATCAATAATTATTTTTTATATAGGGTTTTAAATCTTTCCATAGCTTCTACTGTATTATCAGCATCACCAAATGCTGTTAAGCGGAAGTAACCTTCACCATTAGAACCAAAACCAGCACCAGGTGTTCCAACTACAGCAATCTCATTCAAGAGGTAATCAAAGAAATCCCATGACTTCATATTATTTGGACACTCGAGCCAAATATATGGAGAATTATCACCACCATAATAAGTGATTCCACATTCATCCATAGTAGCAGCAATAGTGCGTGCATTTTTCATATAGTAATCAATGTTTTCTTTAATTTGTTTTTGACCCTCTTCAGTAAAGACAGCAGCAGCACCTTTTTGAATAATATAAGGTACACCATTGAATTTAGTTGTTTGCCTTCTAAGCCAAAGCTTATTTAAGCTTACAGCATCACCATCAACGGAAAAGGCAGTAAGTGCTTTAGGTACGATTGTATAACCACAACGTGTACCTGTAAAACCAGCTGTTTTAGATAAACTGCAGAATTCAATAGCACATTCTTTAGCACCTTGGATTTCATAGATGCTTTTTGGAAGAGAAGCATCATTAATGAAACATTCATAAGCAGCATCATACAGGATAACAGCACTATTTTCATTAGCATAGTTAACCCAAGCTGTTAATTGTTCTTTATTATAGACAGATCCAGTTGGGTTATTTGGTGAACATAAGTAGATAAGATCTGGGGCGATTTCATCATCAGTTGGTGGCATAGGGCAAAAGTTATTTATAGCATTAGAATCTAAATAAACAATATCTCTTCCAGCCATAATATTTGTATCTACATATACAGGATATACAGGATCTGGAATCATAACAATATTCTCATTTCCAAAAATATCTGTAATGTTACCAACATCACTTTTAGCACCATCACTAATAAATATCTCATCTGATGATAAATCTACACCGTGACTTTTATAGTAGGACTGAACAGCATCATGAAGAAAACTATAACCTTGTTCAGGTCCATATCCTTTAAAAGTCTCTTTTTGGCCCATTTCATCAACTGCATCATGCATTGCTTTAAGTACAGCTGGAACTAAAGGGCGAGTAACGTCGCCTATACCCATGCGAATAATTTTTTTATCAGGGTGAGCTGCTACGTATTCATTTACCTTTTTTGCAATAGTAGAGAATAAGTAGCTATCTTGTAATTCTAAATATTGATCATTAATAAATGCCATTTTAAGCCTCCTCGTATTCTATAGTACCATCAAAGACCTTAGTAGCAGGTCCTTTCATTAAGACAGTACCATCTTCTTTATAGGTGATTTTTAAGTCACCTCCACGTAACTTAACAGTAATTTCTTCATTGATTTTGCAGTAGCCATTTAAAACACAGCTTACAGCAACAGCACATGCGCCTGTTCCACAAGCCCAAGTTTCTCCAGAACCTCTTTCCCAAACACGCATTTTAACAGTGCTATCATCTATTATTTGCACAAACTCTGTGTTTATTCTTTCAGGAAAGAGTGGATTAAATTCAAATTTGGGTCCAATACTTTCTAAAGATAATAGGTCTACATCTTCGCAGTAAACTACTACATGAGGGTTCCCCATTGAAACACAAGTACCATAATAAATTTCATTATCAATAGAGATAGGTGTATTAATAAAGGTTTCTTGATCTGAGATAACAGGAATATCTTGTGGACTCAGAATAGCTTTTCCCATATCAACCTCTACATAAACCACCTTTCCATCTTCGACTGTAAGTGTAAGATATTTAATACCACTTAAAGTTTCGAGAGAAATATTTTTTTTATCAGTATAACCTGTTTCATATACAAATTTGCCAATACATCTAGTAGCATTGCCACACATTTTACCTTCTGAGCCATCTGCATTAAACATACGCATTCTAAAATCAGCTATTTCAGAAGGTAGAATGATTACTAATCCATCTGAACCTATGCCAAAATGGCGGTCACTAATAAATTCAGAAAATGCATTGGGATCTTTTAGTGTTTGTTTGAAACCATCTACATAAACATAGTCATTGCCTATGCCATGCATTTTAGTAAAATTAATTTTCATGTCTTCACATCCCTACATTATATTTCATACGTTTTAAGAATATTATCTGCCACTGCACGCGGTGCAATACGCATGTCCATAGCTTGTTTTTGTATATACCTGTGAGCTTGTTTTTCATCTAGACCTAGGTATTTGATAAGACAAAACTTGGCACGTTCAATGACTTTTACATCATCCACCTTACGTTTAAGTGCTTGGTTTTGTTCACGTAAAGTAGCAATGATTTGTTTTGAATTTAATACAAACGGTATTGTTTGCAATAAGACTTGGCGATTAATAGGCTTTCCTACTACAAATGCACCTGTAACAGAAACTTTATCTTGTACTTGCTCCTTGATGTCTGATTTAACTAGTAAAAGAATGGCAGATAAAGATTTTTCAGCTATATCTAAAGCAAGATCTGTACCAAATTCATCGCTTAAAGGAGTATTAATAATAGTGAGGTCAAAATCCATATAATCAAACTTTCTTCTTGCTTCACCACCGGAAGCAGCGTAGTCATAACTAGAAAAATCAAGAGGTTTGATAATATCGAATAAGGTATCTGAAGACTCTTTTTGGGTCGAAATAATTAAGACCTTTTCCACGGTTCCAGCTCCTTTACAATAGTTTCACAATGCCTCTTTTCCTAAAGATAGTTTTGAATTTCCCACTGATGTACGGTCTGATTGTAGTCATTCCATTCTTTAGTCTTTTCTGCTAAGTAACTATCAAAGAGATGTTCACCCAGTATGTTTTTAACAAATTCACTTTGTTTCATGCATAATAGAGCATCATTTAAATTAGCTGGTAATAAATTAATTTCTTTACATAAAAGTTCTGATGGAGACATTTCATAAGCGTTTTCTGTAAGAGCAGGAGGAAGTACCAATTGTTTATCAATACCCTCTAAGCCAGCAGCTAACATAAGCGCTAGAGTAAGGTATGGATTACACATAGAATCAGGGCTACGGAGTTCGATACGATTGTGACCATGCATGGTAGCAGGCACACGAATTAAGCAAGAACGATTTTTATAAGACCAAGCAATATGTCTAGGAGCTTCAAAGCCAGAAGCAATACGTTTGTAGGAGTTGACAATAGGGTTACTAATGGCAGTCATTTCTTTAATATGTGTTAAAATACCAGCTATAAATTGTTCGGCAATAATAGGAAGAGAACCATTTTGTTTACTTGTAAAAATATTTTCGCCATTTTTAAAGAGTGACATATTAATATGCATACCTGAACCACTGGTATTCATGAGAGGTTTTGGCATGAAAGTAGCATGAAGACCGTTACGACCAGCAATGGTTTTAACAACAGTCTTAAAGGATAATATATTATCAGCAGATTCTAACACACTATCGTATTTAAAATCTATTTCATGTTGACCAAGAGCGGATTCATGATGAGAAGACTCAATTTCAAATCCCATTTGTTCAAGTGTTAAGCAGATTTCACGCCTCGTATTTTCACCCTGATCTAGAGGGGCAATATCAAAATAAGTAGCTTTGTCAGTAGTTTCTAGTGTGGGATTTCCTTCTGCATCTGTTTTAAATAAAAAGAACTCGCATTCAGCGCCTACTTTAAAAACAAAGCCTTTTTCTTTTGCCTTTTCAATAATACGTTTTAGTATATAGCGACTATCTCCCTCGAAGGTTTTTCCCTCAGAAGTCTTTATATCGCAGAAAAATCTAGCTACCTTACCATGTTGAGGACGCCAAGGAAGAATACAAAGGGTAGTAGGATCAGGGAATAAAAATAACTCTGAATCTTCAATAGGAGTAAAACCAGTAATTGATGAAGCATCAAAGGCTACACCTTCATCGAAGGCTTTGCTAAGTTGGTTCGAAGTAATAGAGATATTTTTAAGTTCTCCAAGTAAATCACAAAACTGAAGTCTAATAAATTTAACATCATTTTCTTCAATAAATCTTAAAGCGCCAAGCTTATTATAAGACATAAATCATTCCTCCTTATATCTTTATCGACTTACCTAAATAGTTAACAACATTTTAAGTGATTTAGTAGGACGTGTAAAGTAAATTATATTTTCAGTTAAAAATTTTAGAAGCATTATTTCTTTACACTTTTCTTACTAGGTAAATAAAAAGTAAGAGGAAATAATAAATTATAGAATGCATATTTATTAGAATGAGGATATAAAAAATATTTTTAAAAAAATAATAGCAAAATAACTTGACAATTTTCAGATTATATAGTATATTTAACTCCAATTGTTTTGGATGTTATTTTGGATATAATTGAATAAGATTATGAAACTGATTTTTGTGTTATGTTTCATTTACAAGTTATGAAATCAAAATTTGTATTTTTACAAGTTCTATTCTTTATGCAATTTTTAGCATAAAGGAGAAGTTGTATAAATCGGTTTTGATTTTTTTCGCTATATACACTAATTTATAGGGGGATTAACTATGAAGGATAACTTTAAAAATCAAAATCCGTATCAGCAGCAGGGCCTCTACGACCCAAGATTTGAACATGATAATTGTGGTATCGGAGCAGTCGTAAACATTAAGGGCATTAAGTCAAGAGAGGTTGTTGAGAATGCACTTAGAATTGTTGAAAATCTAGAACACAGAGCGGGAAAAGATGGTGAAGGAAAAACTGGAGATGGAGTAGGTATCTTACTTCAAATAAGTCATGATTTCTTTAAACAAGAGGCAAAATCAGTAGGGATAACTATTGGGAATGAAAGAGATTATGGTATTGGTATGTTTTTCTTCCCACAAAACGAATTAAAAAGGAATCAAGAAAAGAAATTATTTGAGGTCATTGTTCAAAAAGAAGGAATGGAATTCTTGGGCTGGAGAACAGTACCTACTAATCCAGAAGTTCTTGGACAAAAAGCTTTTGATAATATGCCTTGTATTATGCAAGGTTTTGTAAAGCGTCCTCATGGATGTAAAAAGGGAATTGAATTTGATCGTAAACTTTATATTGCAAGGAGAGTATTTGAACAAAGCTGTGAAGGCACTTATGTGGTATCCTTGTCAAGTCGTACAATCGTGTACAAAGGAATGTTCTTAGTAAAAGAACTTCGTCAATTCTTTGATGACCTTCAAAGTGAAGCATATACTTCAGCTATTGCTACGGTACATTCTCGTTTTAGTACCAACACAAATCCAAGCTGGCAAAAAGCACATCCTAATCGTTTTATTGTACACAATGGAGAAATCAATACCATTACAGGTAATGCAGATAAGATGCTAGCTAGAGAAGAGTCTGTAAGTTGCAAACCACTTAAGGAACATATGCATAAGATTCTTCCTATTATAGATACTAATGGTTCTGACTCTGCAAGACTTGATAATGCACTAGAATTTATGGTGATGTCAGGTATGGAGTTACCACTTGCGGTTATGATTATGATTCCTGAACCATGGAATAATAATAGGGCAATGTCACAGGAGAAAAAAGATTTTTACCAATATTATGCAACGATGATGGAACCTTGGGATGGGCCAGCTTCTATTTTATTCTCAGATGGTGATCTCATGGGTGCTATCTTAGATAGAAATGGCCTTAGACCTTCACGTTATTATATTACAGATGATGATCATTTAATCCTTGCTTCTGAAGTTGGAGCAGTGGATATCCCAGCAGAAAAAATCATCAGAAAAGAGAGATTAAGACCAGGTAAAATGCTTTTAGTGGATACTAGGAAAGGTCAACTTATTGATGATGAAGACCTAAAGACAGAGTATGCAAGTCGCCAGCCTTATGGAGAATGGTTAGATAGTAATTTAGTAGAATTAAGTTCTCTACATATTCCAAATAAAAACGTAGAGAAATACTCAGAAAAAGAGCTTAAAAGATTACAAAAAGCATTTGGATATTCCTACGAAGACATTAGAACAACGATATTACCAATGGCTAAAACAGGAGAAGAACCAGTAGCAGCTATGGGTGCTGATAGTGCATTACCTCCACTTTCTAAGACTAATCCACCACTATTTAATTACTTTAAACAGCTTTTTGCACAAGTAACCAATCCTCCTTTTGATGCAATACGTGAGGAAATTGTAACTTCTACATGTGTTTATGTAGGAGCAGATGGTAATATCCTAGAAGAAAAGGCAAAAAACTGCCATGTACTCAAGGTAAACAATCCAATTTTAACAAGTACAGATATGCTTAAAATTAAATCTATGAAGGTACCAGGTTTTAAAGTAGAGATACTTCCTATTACTTATTACAAAAATACTTCATTAGATAAGGCAATTGAGCATTTATTTATCGAAGCAGATAAGGCCTATCGAGATGGTGCAAACATCTTAATTCTCTCAGATAGAGGAGTAGATGAATACCATGTGGCTATGCCAGCTTTATTAGCTGTTTCTGCTATGCAGCAGCATTTAGTATCAACGAAGAAGAGAACTTCTGTAGCGATGATTCTTGAAAGTGCAGAGCCTAGAGAAGTACATCATTTTGCTACACTTTTAGGCTATGGTGCTTGTGCTATTAATCCTTATTTAGCACAGGATACAATTAGAGATTTAATAGATACAAATGTGCTTGATAAGGATTATTATGCTGCAGAATACGACTATAACAAATCTATTCTTAAGGGTATCGTAAAAATAGCTTCTAAGATGGGTATTTCTACAATTCAATCATACCAAGGCTCAAAGATATTTGAAGCTATGGGTATTAGTAAAGAAGTTATCGATAAATATTTTACTAATACAGTAAGTAGAGTGGGTGGTATTACCCTTAAGGACATCAATAAACGCGTACAACAGCTTCACTCAAGTGCTTTTGATCCATTAGGATTAGATGTAGCTAGTGATGTAGATAGTATTGGTAGCCATAAGTTAAGAAGTGGAAAAGAGGAGCATTTATATAATCCAGAGACCATTCACTTACTTCAAGAAGCAACAAGAACAGGTGATTATAATACTTTCAAAGAATTTAGCACAGCTATTAATAAAGAAAATCGTACAATGAATCTTAGAAGTATATTAGACTTCAACTTTGCTGAAGATGGTGGTATTCCTATTGAGGAAGTTGAAAGCGTAGAAAGTATTGTAAAACGCTTTAAAACTGGGGCTATGTCTTATGGTTCTATTTCTCAAGAAGCACATGAAACAATGGCTATTGCAATGAATAGAATAGGTGGTAAGTCTAATAGTGGTGAAGGTGGAGAAGATCCAGAACGTTTAAAGGATAAGATAAGATGTTCAGCAATTAAACAAGTAGCATCAGGGCGTTTTGGTGTAACTTCAGAATACCTTGTAAGTGCTAAAGAAATCCAGATTAAAATGGCACAAGGTGCAAAACCAGGTGAAGGTGGTCAATTACCAGGTGCAAAAGTATATCCATGGGTTGCTAAAACAAGGCATTCAACCCCAGGTGTAGGTCTTATTTCACCACCTCCACATCATGATATTTATTCAATCGAAGACTTAGCACAACTTATTTATGATCTTAAGAATGCCAATAAAGATGCTCGTATTTCTGTAAAACTTGTTTCAGAAGCAGGAGTAGGAACTGTTGCAGCAGGTGTAGCTAAAGCTGGAGCTGGTGTTATCCTTATTTCAAGTTTTGATGGTGGAACAGGAGCAGCACCAAGAAACTCTATTTATAATGCTGGTCTGCCATGGGAGTTAGGTCTTGCAGAAACACATCAAACACTGATTATGAATGGACTTCGTTCAAAGGTAGTTATTGAAACCGATGGAAAACTGTTAACAGGCCGTGATGTAGCTGTAGCAGCACTTTTGGGAGCAGAAGAATTTGGTTTTGCAACAGCACCACTTATTACAATGGGCTGCGTTATGATGAGAGTATGTAACTTAGACACTTGTCCTGTAGGTATTGCAACTCAAAATCCAGAGTTAAGAAAACGCTTTAAAGGTAAACCAGAATACGTTGTTAATTTCATGCACTTTGTAGCACAAGAGCTTAGAGAATATATGGCTAAGTTAGGTGTTCGTACAGTTAATGAATTAGTAGGACGTTCAGATTTACTAACAGTCAAAGCATTCGATGAAAATGATAAAGCAAGTAAGATTGATATGAGTAATATCTTAAATAATCCATATGTTAATCAAGATCTACCAAGAATATTTAATCCAAAGGATGTTTATGATTTTGAACTTCAAAATACAATTGATGAAAGAGTTATTTTAAGCAAGTTACAAAATGCACTTAAACATAAACAGCCTAAATCTATAGAAATTGATGTAAAAAATGTGGATAGAACAGTAGGCACTATATTTGGTTCAGAAATTACGAAACTCTATGGTAATACTTTAGAGGATGATACGTATGTTATTAAATGTAATGGTAGTGGTGGGCAAAGCTTTGGGGCCTTCATTCCCAGAGGTTTAACTTTAGAATTAGTAGGAGATAGTAATGACTACTTTGGTAAAGGTCTATCTGGTGGCAAGTTAGTTGTTTATCCGCCAAAAGGTTCTAAGTTTAAACAAGATGAAAATATTATTATCGGAAATGTTGCTTTATATGGTGCAACAAGCGGTAAAGCCTTTATTAATGGTGTAGCAGGTGAACGTTTCTGTGTTAGAAATTCAGGGGCACTTGCGGTTGTTGAAGGTGTAGGTGACCATGGCTGTGAATACATGACAGGTGGTAGAGTTGTTGTCTTAGGTAAAACAGGCAAAAACTTTGCAGCAGGTATGAGCGGCGGGGTAGCTTATGTTCTAGATGAAGACCGAGACTTGTATAAGAAATTAAATAAGTCCTTAGTTTCGCTAGATGAAGTTACTGAAAAATATGATGTCCTTGAACTTAAACAACTAATTGAAGAGCATGTGGCTCATACTCATTCTGTTAAAGGTAAAGAGGTACTTGATCATTTTGATGAGTATCTATCTAAATTTAAGAAGATTCTTCCTCATGATTATGCACGTATGAGACAGACGATTTTGCTTATGGAAGAAAAAGGTATGAGTAGTGAACAAGCACAAATTGAAGCATTTTATGCTAATACCAGGAAATAAGGAGGCCGCATATGGGAAAGCCAACAGGATTTATGGAGTATGATAGAACAACAAGCAGGAGCATTGCCCCTGCTCAGAGAGTGAAAAATTTCAAGGAATTTCACATACCACTTGCTAAAGAAAAGCAGGAGGTACAAGGAGCAAGATGTATGGATTGTGGCGTGCCTTTTTGCCAATCAGGAATAATGCTTAAGGGAGCAACATCAGGTTGTCCTCTTAACAACCTGATTCCTGAATGGAATGACCTAATTTTCAATGGACAATGGGAAGAAGCAGCTAGAAGGTTACTACTTACTAATAATTTCCCAGAGTTTACAGGTAGAGTTTGTCCAGCACCTTGTGAGAATGCATGTACATGTTCGCTTAACGGAGATGCAGTTGCCATTAAAGAAAATGAAGAAGCTATTATTGAAAATGCATTTGCTAAGGGACTTATTAAGCCTAAAAAGCCTTCTGTCAGAACAGGAAAAAATGTTGCTATTGTAGGATCAGGTCCAGCAGGACTTGCAGCAGCAGCACAGCTTAATAAAAGAGGTCATACTGTCACTGTATATGAGAGAAGCGACAGGGTGGGCGGATTATTAATGTATGGTATTCCTAACATGAAAATAGAAAAGCATATCATAGAAAGACGCGTAGATTTAATGGTACAAGAAGGTATTAAGTTCATTACCAATGCAGACATAGGAAGGAAGTATAAAGCAAATAAGCTTTTAAAAGAATATGATGCAGTTATTTTAGCTTGTGGTGCTTCTAATCCTAGAGATATTAATGCACCAGGTAGAGATGCAAAAGGAATTTATTTTGCAGTAGATTTCTTAAAATCAACAACTATGAGTTTATTAAACTCTAATTTAGAAGATGGAACTTATATGAGTGCAAAAGGTAAAAATGTAGTTGTTATTGGTGGTGGAGATACTGGTAATGACTGTGTAGGGACTTCTATTAGACATGGCTGTAAATCTGTTGTTCAGATAGAGATGATGCCTAAACTACCAGATCAAAGAGCAGATAATAATCCTTGGCCGCAATGGGCAAGAGTTTGCAAAACTGATTATGGCCAAGAAGAAGCTATAGAAACCTTTGGCTCTGATCCTAGAATTTATGAAACAACAGTTAAAGAGTTTTGCAAGGATGAAAATGGTGATTTAGTAGGTGTTAAAGTAGTTAAAGTGAAGTTTGTTACTAATGAAGAAACAGGCAGAAGGGAAATGCGAGAAGTGGAAGGTTCTGAGCAATTATTAGATGCAGACCTTGTTTTAATTGCAGCAGGTTTCTTAGGTTCTGAAAACTATGTAACAGATAGCTTTGGGGTGGATGTAGATGCCAGAACAAATGTAACTACTGAGCTTGGAGAGTATAAGACTAACATAGAAAAAGTATTTACAGCAGGAGATATGCATAGAGGACAGTCTTTAGTTGTATGGGCTATTAGAGAAGGACGAGAAGCAGCTAAAGAAGTAGATGAGTACTTAATGGGATATACTAATTTAAGATAATAAATAAAGGAGGTTAAAGTAACCTCCTTTATTTATGCTTAAGAATAAAGTAAATGATTAACGTCCACTAAAGTAAAAATAGATAATATTTTAACTTGTGCAATGAATTTTTTGTAAATTAGTGAAAAAATGAAAATTAGGTCTTGATATTTTGAAAAAAACGTTATAATATGGTTTCAATAGAACATGAACTTAGCAAAGGCGCTAACTTTAAACACAATTTATTTGTGTTTAGTTAGCGCCTTTATTTTTGTTTCTGTTCTTGAGGAGTAACTTGTATTGAGAGTAGAAGACAGGAGTAGGAGTAAGCAAAACAAATAACACAAAAGTATTATTCAAAAATCCAAAAACAATAACAAACCAAACAATCCAAAGAACAATTGAAAACCAAAGTAAGAAAACAATGAAGTAAGCAAGAAAGACTAGGAGTAGTTAGAAATTAAAGTAAAAAAATGAATTTGGAGTAATCATGAGGCAGGTGATAGGAGTTGTTAGACACAGACTTAATTACTTATTTAGCTAAACTGTCTAAGATAGAAATTGATGAGACAGAAAAAGAGAGATTAGTATCTGAGATGAGCGCAATAGTAGAACTAATGGACACCATGAATGAGGTAACTATGGAAGGTGATGAAAATCTTAATGGTGAAGGAGTAAGCCTAAAAGATTTAAGAGCAGATGAAATAGTATCTTCTTATGACAGAGAAGTCGTTCTAAATAATGCTTCTCATAAGAAAGATGGATTTTTCGTAGTACCGAAGATTATGGAGTAGTTAGTGAGGAGGAGAGTTATGTCACTATGTGATAAGAGCCTATTTGAGCTCAGAGAGATGCTTGATCAAAAAGAAATCACGTCAGTAGAGTTAACCAAGTATTACTTAGATAGAATAAAACAATTAGATGATCAGATAGATAGCTATATTACAGTTTGTGAAGAAGAAGCAATCAAAGCTGCTGAAAAAGCAGATAAAAGGATTGCGGAAGGTAACAGCAACCTACTTACAGGTATTCCAATAAGTATTAAGGATAATATTTGTACAGAAGGTATCTTAACAACCTGTGCTTCAAAGATGCTATATAATTTTGTACCACCTTATAATGCAACGGTCATCAAAAAGTTACTAGCTGAGGATGCAGTTATCTTAGGTAAAGTAAGTATGGATGAATTTGCTATGGGTGGTTCAACACAAACCTCATATTATAAGAAAACAAAAAATCCGTATGATATAACGAGAGTACCTGGTGGTTCTTCTGGTGGGAGCGCAGCAGCAGTAGCTGCAAAACTTTCAGTAGTAGCCCTTGGTTCAGATACAGGAGGTTCTATTAGACAACCAGCTGCTTTTTGTGGCGTAACAGGTATGAAACCAACTTATGGCACAGTTTCTCGTTTTGGTCTAGTTGCTTTTGGTAGTTCCTTAGATCAAATTGGACCTATTGCACAAAGTGCAAAAGAATGTGCAGCACTTTTAAAAGTTATATCAGGTTACGATGGTCATGATGGTACATCATCTCATAAAGAAATAGATTTTAGCAGTCAATTAGATATGGATATAAAAGGTCTAAAGATTGCTGTTCCAAAAGAATTTTTTGGAGAAGGTATAGATGAAGAGGTAAAAGAATCTGTATTAGAAGCAATTAAGAAATATGAAAGTTTAGGGGCAGAAATCGTAGAGGTTTCCATGCCAAGCTTAAAATATGCTATTGCAGCCTATTATCTTTTATCATCAGCTGAAGCAAGTTCAAATCTTTCTAGATATGATGGTATCAAGTTTGGTTATTGTACACCAAAAGCAAAAACTTATGAAGAACGTATTACACGTACACGTAAGGAAGGCTTTGGTAATGAGGTAAAAAGAAGAATTCTTCTTGGAACTTATGCTTTATCAAGTGGCTATTATGATGCTTATTATAAAAAAGCATTGTATATTAGACAAAAAATAAAGCAAGAATATGAAGAAATCTTTAAAAGCTGTGATGTCATGATTACACCAACAGCACCTACAACGGCATATAAAATAGGCGCTATTGAAAATGACCCGGTTAAGATGTATTTAGCTGATATTTGTACTGTAACAGTTAATATTGCAGGACTTCCAGCTATTAACACAACATGTGGTTATGATTCAGATGGTATGCCAATAGGCATGTCTATCGTAGGTAAAGCTTTCGATGATGCAAAAGTGATAGGAGTAGCTAATGCATTTGAAAAAGAATTTACGAGGATAGATCCTAGTATGCTAAAGAAAGTGTAGGTGATTAATATGGTAAATTATGTTCCAGTTATAGGACTTGAAATACATGCTCAGCTTCTTACTAAAACAAAAATATTTTGTAGTTGTGAAGTGGATTTTGGAGGCGAGCAAAATACACGTTGTTGTCCAGTTTGTACTGGACTTCCAGGTACTCTACCAGTTATTAATCAGCAAGTTGTTAAATATGGTATTAAAGCGGCACTTGCTTTAGGCTGTGGTGTAGGAAGCTTTACTAAAATAGATAGAAAAAATTATTTTTATCCAGATCTTCCTAAGGCTTATCAAATTTCACAATTTGATTTACCTATTTGTTTATCAGGTAAGGTAAAAATAGAAGCTGATTTAGGAGAAAAATATGTTCGTATTCATCATGCACATATTGAAGAAGATGCAGGTAAGCTTATTCATGATGATATTGAAAATACAAGTTTAGCAGATTATAACCGTTGCGGCGTACCGCTTTTAGAAATCGTATCTGAGCCAGATATGAACTCTGCAGAAGAAGCAAGAGCTTATATTGAAAAAGTAGCAGGACTTCTTCAATATGCAGGGGTTAGCCTTTGTAAGATGGAGGAAGGTTCTTTAAGAGCTGATGTTAACATTTCTCTTAGAAGAGCAGAAAGTAATACTCTAGGAACAAAGGTAGAAATAAAAAACTTGAACTCACTTAAATCTATTGTAAGAGCTATTGATTATGAAATAGAACGTCAGACTAAGCTTTTAAATAATGGAGAAGAGATTGTTCAAGAAACAAGAAAGTTTAATGATAATAGAGGTATTACCGTACCAATGCGTTCAAAGGAAGATGCTCACGATTATCGTTACTTTAAAGAGCCAGATGTAATGCCTATTGTAATTACAGATGAAGATATAGAAACTATTAAAGCAGAATTGCCTGTACTGATTGATGAAAGAATGGAGATTTATCTAAATAGTTATGGTTTAAATCAGGCAGATGCCAACATTCTTGTAGCAGACAAAGCTATATCTGATTTTTATAATGAAGCAGTAACAAGTTATTCTAATTATAAAGCAGTTGCTAACTTTGTAGTAGTAGAGCTACTCAAATATGTAAATGAAGGAGAATTAGATAGCAAAAATATTCCGTTCACAGCAGAAGCATTTGCTCATCTGGTAAAAATGGCAGAGGAAGATATTGTTAATAGAAACAATGCAAAAGCCATTCTGAAATTAATGTTAGAAGAAAATAAATCACCTGAGCAAATCGCTAAGGAAGAAGGCTTCCTTATGAATGATAATCAGGAAGAAATAAAAGAAGTAGTTCTTGGAGTAGTAGAGGAGTTCACTGCTGAAGTAGAAGGCTATTTAGCAGGAAAAGAAAAGTTATTTGGATTCCTTATGGGACAATGTTCAAAGAGACTTGCAGGTAGGGCCAATCCGAAAACAATTAAAGGTTTACTTGAAGAGGAATTAATGAAGCGCAAGTAGCCTTGGAAAGGAGAGTAGTGTTATGCAGAGTATAGATGGAGTATCGCTTAAACGAGTATTAGATGTAGAGGGCATTAAGAAGAACCCAGATGAATTAGTCATTATAGAAGCTTGCGTTCATAAAATAAGAACAATGAGTGAGTTTGCATTTGTTATTCTTAGAACTGGAAGATATATTGTGCAAGCTATTTATGAAAAAGATAGATGTAAAGCAAGCATTGAACAGCTTAAGGTTGGTGCTTATGTAAGAGTTAAGGGTCATATTAGAGAGGATGAAAGAGCTAATTTAGGCTTTGAACTTCAACTTGAAGACCTTGAGATTTTAAGTATGCCAGCAGCAGATTATCCATTAAATGTAGGACATAAAAAATTAGGCTGTGGTTTAGAGGCAAACTTAGATAATCGTAGTGTGGCTCTCAGAAATCCTTATGAAAGAGCAATCTTTAAAGTGCAAGAAGGCGTCGTATCTGGGTTTAGAGAGTTTATGGAAAGCCAAGGTTTTACTCAAGTGCATACGCCAAAGATTGTAGCTGCAGGGGCTGAAGGTGGTGCTAATATCTTTAAGTTAGACTACTTTAACCAGGATGCTTTCTTAGCTCAAAGCCCACAATTTTATAAACAAACTTGTGTTGCTTTTTTTGATAGAGTTTTTGAAATAGCACCAGTCTATAGAGCAGAGAAGCATAACACTTCTAGACACCTTAACGAATATATAGGCCTAGATTTTGAAATGGGATATATAGATAGTATGTACGATGTTATGGAGATGGAAACAGCCATGATTAAGTATGTAATGAATTATTTAGAATCTCATTGCAAGGAATACTTAGACTTATTAGAGGTTAAACTCCCTATTATTAAGGATATTCCTTCTATAACTTTCGTTGAAGCTTTGGACCTTATTAAAGGTAGAGGTGGAAAGAATAAATATGATTTAGAGCCAGAAGATGAAGTACTTCTTTGTGAATATGCAAAAGAGCATTGGAATAGTGAATTCCTATTTATCACTCATTTTCCAGCTTCTAAAAGACCATTCTATGCGATGAATGATAAAGAGGATAGCAGATTTGCACTAAGCTTCGACTTACTTTTTAGGGGACTAGAAATTACAACAGGTGGGCAACGTATTCATGATTACCAGCAACAAGTTGATAAGATGAAAGAAATGGGTATAGATCCTGAAGAATTGAGTCATTATCTGAGTATTCATAAATATGGAATGCCACCACATGGTGGACTTGGTATAGGACTAGAGAGGTTCGTTATGAAGCTCTTAGACCTACAAAATGTAAGGCAAGCAAGTATGTTCCCTAGAGATGTACATCGCTTAGAACCTTAAGTAAAAAATGGTGATATCAAGTAAAAAAATATAAAGAGATATTTGAGGAGGAATTTAGTATGGCAAATGTAAGTGAAATTTTTGGATGTAACGTATTTAATGAAACAGTTATGCAAGAAAGATTACCAAAAAACACCTTCAAAGCATTGAAGAAAACAATGGCAGAAGGTAAAGAACTTAGTAGAGATATTGCTGATGTAGTAGCAGCCGCTATGAAAGACTGGGCAGTTGAAAAAGGAGCTACACACTATACACACTGGTTCCAACCTATGACAGGTATTACAGCAGAAAAACATGATGCATTTATCTCACCATCTGCAGATGGAAAGGTTATTTTAGAGTTTTCAGGAAAAGAACTTATCAAAGGTGAACCAGATGCTTCTTCATTTCCATCAGGTGGTCTTCGTGCAACATTTGAAGCTCGTGGATATACAACTTGGGACCCAACATCGTATGCATTTGTAAAAGATGACACCTTATATATTCCAACAGCTTTTGGGTCATACGGTGGAGAAGTACTTGATAAGAAAACACCACTTCTTCGTTCAATGGAAGCACTTAACAAACAAGCGATTAGAATTCTTAATAAATTTGGTAAATCAGTAACTAGAGTAACAACAACTGTTGGACCAGAACAAGAATATTTTCTAGTAGATAAAGAAATGTACGCAAAACGTAAAGATCTTATCTTAACAGGTAGAACACTTTTTGGTGCTAAACCAGCAAAAGGTCAAGAATTAGAGGATCATTACTTTGGTAATATCAGAACTAGAGTATCTGAGTACATGAAAGATTTGGATAATGAGCTTTGGAAATTAGGTATTTTAGCAAAAACAAAGCACAATGAAGTTGCACCAGCACAACATGAATTAGCACCTATCTTTGGTACTACTAATATTGCAACAGATCATAACCAATTAACAATGGAAATGATGAAGAAGGTAGCAGAAAGACATGGTCTTGTATGCTTACTTCATGAAAAACCATTTGCAGGTGTTAATGGTTCAGGTAAACACAATAACTGGTCAATGTCCACAAGTGAAGGAGAAAACCTGCTTGAGCCAGGTAAATCACCAAAGGATAATACTCAATTCTTATTATTCTTAGCTGCTGTTATTAAAGCAGTAGATGAATATGCAGATCTTTTAAGAGTATCTGTTGCTAGTGCAGGAAATGACCACAGACTTGGAGCTAACGAAGCACCACCAGCAATTATTTCTATGTTCTTAGGTGATGAGCTTACTAACATCTTAGAATGCATTGAAAAAGGTGAAGCAGTTAGTGAAACAGCTAGATGCTTTATGGAGACGGGAGTATCTGCACTTCCTAGATTTGTAAAAGATACAACTGATCGTAATAGAACATCTCCATTTGCTTTCACAGGTAATAAATTTGAATTCCGTAGCCTAGGTTCATCAGTATCTATTTCTGGCCCTAACATTGTGCTTAACACAAGTGTAGCAGAAGTACTTGAAGAATTTGCAGATAGATTGGATGCAGCGACTGACCTTGAAGCTGAAGTTATGGCAATTGTAAAAGAAACTATGAAAGACCATAAGAGGGTTATTTTTAATGGTAACAACTACAGTGATGAATGGGTAGAAGAAGCAGAAAGAAGAGGTCTTCTTAACCTTAAAACATCTGTGGATGCTATTCCTAGATTTGGAATGGAGAAAAGTATTAAACTCTTTGAGAAACATGGTATTTTCACAGCAACAGAAGTTAAATCACGTTGTGAAATCCTATTAGAAGGCTATGCTAAAACAATTAATATAGAAGCATTAACAATGTTAGACATGGCACAAAAAGAAATTTTACCAGCCGTGCTTAAATACAACAAAGAAGTATTTGAAACACTTAAAGTTAAACAAGAGCTTGGCTTAAATGTAAGTGTTGAAAAAGAAGTAAGCTATGCTACTAAATTATCAAATCTTACAGAATCATTAATGAGCAAAATTGAAGAGCTCGATAAAGTATTACTTGAAGCTAAAAACTATGAAGATGCTCTTGAATCAGCTAAATACTACAGAGAATATGTATTTGAAGCAATGCAAACTCTTAGAGTAGTAGCTGATGAATTAGAGACAATGGTAGCTTCAGTTGCTTGGCCATTTCCAACATACGTAGACCTACTCTTCTACGTATAATCACATAGATACTCCAAAAAAAGGCGCCGTTACTCCCGGCGTCTTTTTTTGTGCTTTTATAGTTGAATCACAATCATAATATGTAATAAATATGTAATAAATGCAGGAGGATGGAATTAATAGGAAGCTAATAAAGGTTGAAAATATGGTGAGATCATGTATAATAAATATTACAAAGTTGTTACACGAATTAAACAAAGTGTAATAACTTTGAATCCAAATTGAGACCAACGATAAGAGGAGAAAAAACATGAAATCAAAAAAATTAGTTACAAAAGCAATGACATTAACACTTATTGGAGCAACTATCTTAGGATCAAGCTCTTCCTTATATGCAAAAAGCCATAGACCAGGAGGTAATCGTCCTCATAATCAAGCGAGCCACAAACCAGGAACAGCTACTAAACCACAAAGGCCAAATAATAGTACAAACGTGGGAACAGATAACGAAACAAGCAATGATACCAATACAGGAATTGATTGCGAAATAAACAATGGAACAAATACAGGAACTAATAATGGGACAAACAATGGAGCAAATACAGGGACTGATTGTGAAATAAACAATGGAACAAATACAGGAACTAATAATGGGACAAACAATGGAGCAAATACAGATACTGATTGCGACATAAACAATGGTAACAATACAGGAACTGATAACGGAATTAATAATGACACTAGTACAGGGAATGATAACGGAACTAATAATGATACAAACACAGGAAATGACTCTACTACAGACACTGATGTAAGCACACAAACAGCTTATGAGAATAAAGTACTAGAACTTGTAAATGCAGAAAGAGCAAAACAGGGATTAAAACCACTTGAAATGGATGAAAGTGTGAGAAACGTAGCACGTCTTAAATCACAAGACATGAAGAAAAATAATTATTTCAGTCATACAAGTCCAACTTATGGAACGCCATTTGAAATGTTAAAGAAATATGGTATTAGCTATAAAAGTGCGGGAGAAAATATTGCACAAGGATATCAAACACCAGAGCAAGTTGTAAAAGGCTGGATGAATAGTTCAGGCCATAGAGCAAATATTCTAAATGCTAGCTATACTCATATTGGTATTGGTTATGAAGCAGATGGAAACTATTGGACACAAATGTTTATCGGTAAATAAGCTATGTCATTAAAGGTATAAAATAAGGAGGTCTAAGTATTAGCTTAGGCCTCCTTATTTTATCTTAATAAAGTCACTAGTAGTTATTTTACTGGAAAACGATGTTGATCTTTTAGAAGAACATCATGAGCGCCACCTTCAATAATACTTGTGTTGGAAACAAGGGTAATCTTAGCATTCTTTTGAAGCTCAGGAATAGTAAGTACACCACAATTACACATAGTAGACTTTACTTTATTAAGAGTAAGTCCTACATTATCTTTAAGGCTACCAGCATATGGAACATAAGAGTCAACACCTTCCTCAAAGGAGAGCTTGCTATCTCCGCCCATATCATAACGCTGCCAGTTTCTAGCTCTAGCAGAACCTTCGCCCCAGTATTCTTTCATATAGTTACCATTAATATTAACTTTATTGGTTGGGCTTTCATCAAAACGAGAGAAATAGCGTCCCAACATAATGAAATCAGAGCCCATTGCTAAAGCTAAGGTAACATGGTAATCATGAACAATTCCACCATCTGAACAAATAGGTATATAAATACCAGTTTCTTCAAAATATTCATCTCTAGCCTTAGCTACTTCAATAACAGCAGTAGCTTGACCACGACCAATACCTTTTTGTTCACGAGTAATACAGATAGAGCCTCCTCCAATACCTACTTTAATGAAGTCAGCACCTGCTTTTGCTAAGAATAGAAAGCCTTCTTTATCAACTACATTACCAGCACCGATTTTGATAGTATCGCCATATTTTTGACGAACAAATTGCAAGGTGCGTGCTTGCCATTCAGAAAATCCTTCTGAAGAGTCAATACATAGTACATCAGCTCCAGCTTCTATAAGAGCAGGAATACGTTCTTCATAATCACGAGTATTAATACCGGCACCCACCATATAACGTTTAGAACCGTCTAAGAGTTCGTTAGGATTTTCTTTGTGAGAATCATAGTCTTTTCTAAATACAAAATAAAGTAACTTTTGTTCATTACTGATGACAGGAAGGACATTAAGTTTATGATCCCAAAGCATATTATTAGCTTCAGAAAGGGTAATGCCCTCATGACCGTATATAAGCTCATTAAATGGTCTCATAAAGCTGCTAATAAGTGTGGTAGGTTCCATACGGCTTACACGATAATCACGGCTTGTAACGAGTCCTACAAGCTTTCCATTAGCAGTGCCATCATCAGTAATAGCTACGGTGGAATGACCAGTTTTCTTTTTAAGTGCCAAAATATCGGCTAAAGTTTGCTCTGGTCTAAGATTTGATATACTTTCTACAAAGCCTGCTTTATAGCTTTTTACACGTCTTACCATAGCGGCTTCATTTTCGATGGATTGTGATCCATAGATAAAAGAAATACCACCTTCTTTTGCTAAAGCAACAGCCATCTTATCATCAGACACAGATTGCATAATAGCAGATACAAGAGGAATATTAAGAGAAATAGCTGGGGTTTCACCTTTTTTAAATTTAGTGAGTGGGGTTTTTAAACTTACATTTTTAGTCATGCATTCTACAGAGGAATACCCAGGAACGAGAAGATATTCACTAAAGGTACGAGAAGGTTCTTCAAAATAATATGCCATTTTAAATTGCTCCTTATTATTGAATTTAGTGAATATTATAGTATTTTAAAAAGAAAAATACAATATAAAAATAAATATTTTTATTAAGTTTGTACACTATCATAGAATAGATGAAGATATTGAGTGATTTTATGTGAAAAACATAATTAAAAAGGTATGCCTCCTATGAGAGCAATGTCATTAAGTTAAGATGACGAAAAAAGATCTCTATACCAATCAAATGGTATAGGGATCTTTTTTTGAAAAAGTAGTTGACAAGACAAAGAAAATGTGCGGCCGCTCTCACTACTGATTGAATAAAGAGGTAGTGAGAGCGGCCCTTGTAATTAAAGGAAACTTAGTTACAAGGAGGACACATATGAAACCCAAACAAATTAAAAAGCTTTTAGTAGATGAAATCCAAAAGATAGCTGACAATCCGCAAGATTATTGTACCAATCCAGGTAGTGATTTTTTACGCAAAAGGAAATTGCCCATGAATAAAATTTTAGCTGGAATTATTGGAATGGGAAGTGGGAGCCTTACAAACGAATTATTAGATCTATTTGGTGCATCTGCAGATACACCAACTTCTTCTGCGTTTGTTCAGCAGAGAAAAAAGATAAAGCCTGAAGCGTTTAAGAAGATATTTGACGGCTTTTCAAGTAAACTTATAGATAACTTTAATGAAGATATGCCCATACTTGCTGTTGATGGGTCTGATGTACAGATTCCTACCAATCCTGATGATTTAAATTCATTTCATTCTGGAAAAGATGGAAGAAAATCATATAATCTTCTGCATATAAATGCGTTGTATAATATAAATTATTCTATTTATCATGATGTGATAATACAAAAATCTAAAGAAAAGAATGAACATAACGCTCTACAAGAAATGGTTGATCGTTCTGAAATTCCTAAAGCACTCGTGATAGCTGATAGAGGTTATGAATCTTTCAACAGCATGGCTCACATTCAAGAAAAAGGATGGTTCTTTCTTATTCGTGTCAAAGATGGAATTAATGGTATAAAGAATGGATTGGATTTACCCAAAACAGACTGTTTTGATATTGATATTTCTTTAAAACTTACAAGAAAGAAAACGAATGCAGTCAAAGAACTTTTCAAAGACAAAAATCATTATCGAAGTGTTTCTTCAGCCCAACCGTTTGATTATTTACCACTTAAAAACAAGAAATCTGAACCTGCTAAATTCTATGAATTACACTTCCGAATAGTGAGATTTCCTATTTCAGAAACTTCCTATGAAACAATAGTTACAAATCTAAACAGTGAAAAGTATCCTCCTGATGAGGTAAAAAAACTGTATGCTTCTCGTTGGGGGATTGAAACATCTTTTCGAGATTTGAAATATACGATTGGAATGTTAGATTTTCATTCAAAAAAGGTGATGTGTATCCAACAAGAAATCTATGCACATATGATAATGTATAACTTTGCAGAAATGATTACATGGCACGTAGTCATTGAAAAAAAGCAAAGAAAGCATACATATAAAGCAAATTTCTCAGTTGCAGTGCATATGTGTAGGTTATTCTATCATGGAAAAGCAACATCACCTGATTTAGAAGTCATAATCGCAAGAAATCTCATTCCTGTACGGCCTAATAGGCATAGGGAACGAAACTTAACTATCAAGCTTTTTCATGGCTTCCTTTATAGAGTAGCATAAATCTTTGTAAAAGAATATAAATTTTGAGGCAGATGCAAATCTGTCTATTTGTGGTACCTGGAAATAGAAAAAGAAGCTGAAGAAATAAATCTTCAACTTCTTTTCCTAGGGATGCGTTTCTATCACAATGTTAACTTAATGACATTGCCTATGAGAGAGACATACCTTTTTAAAATATCTATATTAGGAGTGAGCATGACATATTTATAGAAGAGTTAAAAGTAACTTTTATACTTTTCCCACCATTCTAAAGCTATCATTTTTTGAGCGTTATGAGTATTAGTATTAAAGTCTAAATGAGTATGGATATAATCATTCCCCGCAAAAACTTTAACATTTTCAGCTTGAGAGGCTAGAAGAAGAGCATAAAATACGAGTGACCGTTCATAGGGATTAGTAGTATCTAAACGTTTAATAAGAGCAGGGATAGAAGGTTTTCCTAGCTCTCCAAGTGCTTCTGCTGCAGTATACCAAGTATAGTCTGTATTATAAGTAGTGACATAAGTAGGATCTGATAATTTATCCATATAATAAGAAACCAACATTGTTTGAGTAGTAGTGATGTTGCTTTCTACAATAGAGAGCCTTTGGTTATAAGAATTGAGGCTATCAGAGGTTTTAGCTAAGTCTAGTTTTAACGCTTCTAATGTGGCTTCTAAATCTTTTTGTTTGATTGCTAAACTTTCTAAACTAATAGATTGATGCGTAGTAGCTGCCTCTATGGTATTAAGGCCAGGATAAGCAAGTAATACACAGATTATAGAGCAAAAAAGCAGCAAAAAAATGCAGGGTGTAAATATATTTATTTTTTTCATTTGTACCTCTCTCCATGAGTTTTTTTAAAGTGTAGCATAAAAACTGTAAATAATTAGGCGAATTAATGTAGCGTTATCTATGAAATTATCTACACAATAGTACAAAATTAATCATATAAAATGCTTAAATCGGGAGATGGATGACGAGGCTGAGGAAAGGAATATACTTTGATATAAACTTAACTAAGTCTTTGATAATCAATAGATATCGTTAAAAAAATAATTAATAAAATAGTGTTGACGTTTAGATATAAAAGTAATATTATTACACTATAAGAAACATTGTTACATATAATGAAATACAATAAGCAACCGTATTGCAAGGTGAAACAAAAAATAATAAATTTCGTAAACCTATTTATCAAAAATAAGCTCATCTAGAGAGAAGATTAGATGCAGAAATAGAAACAATAATGGAGGGATATAGGATGAATAATATATTGAATAAGTTTTCATTAGCAGGTAAAGTAGCAATTGTAACTGGCGCAACAAGAGGTTTAGGTCAGGGTATAGCAGTAGGATTAGCTAGTGCAGGAGCGGACATCGTTGGGGTTGGAACAACAGATTTATCAGAGACAGAAGCTAAAGTAAAAGAATTAGGAAGAAGATTTATTGGAATCAAAGCTAACTTGATTTCACAAGAGCCAATAGCTGAGATTATACAAGAAACATTAAAAGCATTTGGGAAGGTTGATATCTTAGTAAATAATGCGGGGATTATTAGAAGAGAAGATACTATAGACTTTTCGGAGAAAAACTGGGATGATGTTATTAATATTAACTTAAAGACAACATTCTTCTTATCACAAGCAGTAGCAAAACAGTTTATTTTACAAGGAAATGGCGGAAAGATTATCAATATTGCTTCTATGCTATCTTTTCAAGGCGGGATTCGTGTACCTTCCTATACAGCAAGTAAGAGTGCTATAATGGGTATTACAAAATCAATGGCAAATGAATGGGCAGTGCATCATATTAATATTAATGCTATTGCACCAGGCTATATGGCAACAGATAATACAGCAGCTTTAAGAAGTGACGAAGAGAGACAAACAAGTATTTTAGAACGTATACCTGCTGGGCGTTGGGGAACCCCCGAAGATTTAGCAGGAGCAGCAGTCTTTTTAGCTTCAGAAGCAGCAGAGTATATCAATGGATATACTCTAGCAGTAGATGGAGGATGGCTAGCGAGATAAAAGGTAATAATGATTAATAGGGATTTAATAGAGCATTCGAGTATTACATGAAAGATATAACCATTAGAAAGGTTATATCTTTTATTTTTGCAGTAAATAAATACATGATTAGTCATGAAACGGTAGATTGTTTTATATTATTCATTAATATATAATAGGAGTTAAATAATATAGACAGAAAGCTGGGTGAGATGTATGGCTAAGGCGATACTGCAGACAGTAGACCGTGCATTACAACTTTTAGAAATCTTAGCAGAGCATCCAGAAGGTATGCAGCCCAAAGAATTTGAAAGTATTTTAGAATTGAATAAAATAACAGTTCATCGTTTATTAGCTACACTAGAAAATAGAGGGTTTATTGAGAGAGAAGGGAATAACTATAAGGTGGGTCTTAAACTAGTAGAATTAAGTAGTATGAAACTCAACAATATTGAACTGAAAACAGAAGCGTCACCTTATTTAAGAAAATTAGTTCATATTTTAGGCTTACCTGTTCAGATGGCTATTTTAGAGGGGAATGAAGCGGTATTTATAGAAAAGATAGAAAGTATAAATGCATTTCGTATGTACTCTCAAATTGGCAAAAGAATTCCTCTGTATGCATCGGGAGTGGGTAAGATTCTTCTATCTCAGAATACCGATGAAGAAATTTTGAGTGAGCTATCCAAAGTAACATTTGAGACATTTACTCACAGGACATTAACATCACCGGAAAGTGTATTGGATGAAATCAAAGAAGCTAGAAAACAAGGTTATGCTATAGATAACGAAGAACATGAGGAAGGTATTTTTTGTATAGCAGCACCTATTTATGATTATAGAGGGCAGATTATAGCCGCTATTAGCGTAGGAGGAAAAGAACCTCAGTTCATTACAGATAAAAGAGCAGAACATATTACATTAATCAAAGAGACAGCAAGGGATATATCAAGAAGGCTAGGATATACTAAGTATTAGGAGGATGGAAGATGAGTAAATGCAAAGTACTAAGAACTATAGAACTAATTTTACAAGTAGTAACGATCATAAGTAGCATTCTAGCTATTGTAAGTATAGTGAAGAACTATAAGTACAAGAGTAAATTAAGAGAAAAGGCACAAGTCTACTTAGATGAAGAACTAGGTGAATTTCAGGACGTAGAGAGAAAGGTCTCTGTGTTTTCGCCAGAAGTCAAGGAACAAGAAGGTAAAATAAAGAAGCTTTTACTAGTAGCTAGTGCCAGTCTAATATCACTGTTTGTAATCCAGGTTTTAAAAAGAGACTAAGTAAAAAAAGTGAATTATAATAAGAAGGTTTGCAAGGTAACAAACGAGTAAATAATGAGATTATAGTATAAAAAAAGGTAAGTCTGTGAAGAAAAATTTCTTGGCAGGCGTACCTTTTTAAAGTTAATTTATAAAAAGAGTTATTATATAAATGTTGAACGCTTTAATTGTGAATAGACAGGGGTGGAGACAATAATTAGGGCAAGTACTAAAGTAATAATTAATTCAGGAACTAGGTAAGAAGCATTATAAATGATGGAGTAAATCAAAGGTGACTGTTCTCCTGCATACTCAGCAAAGAAAACCACACCAGAAATAATATGCATGATAGCACGGCTAAGTACTGAGATGATGATACCAATAGTAGTTCCTACCTGGATATTTTTAGAAAGTTTTGGTGCAAATCCAGCAAGACCAAGGCAAGCGAATGCTAAAGGATAGTCTAGAAATAATTGTGCCCAGTGAACCATACTAGGATCTTGAATAAACTGCATAAATCCATATGCAACACCAGCAATAATACCAGGAACAGGCCCGAAAACGAGAGAATATAAAATAATAGGAAACATGCTAGCTAAAGTAATAGAACCACCTTGAGGCATTTTATAAAGTCTGATGTAGGACAGAATAAAGGAAAGGGCAACACACATACCACCATAAACAATCGTTTTAGTGGTGATGGTAGAGCTGGCATACTTATCCTTCTTTGAAATAATTAATAATCCACCAATAGATAAAATAGCAATAACAAAAATAATACTCCATGATACTAAACTAACTTCGCTTAATTTAGCAAAAATATTAGGCATAATAAAACCCCCTTCAAATATATTTAATTTGCTAGGGGGTACAAAGTGGCATAAAAATAACCACACGAATGTGTGGCAAAACTAATCGTATCGCACATTCGCTTCCTTGCTGCGGCATTATCCGTGGACAAGTTAAAGGGTCTGCACCATATGCACTCTCAGCTCGAAAGCTCCCCTAGCATCATATTTATTATTGAGCAAATTATAGCACCATAGGGATAAATAGTCAAATAATTATGATTAACTTAAATTATCCTTTTAAATGCGAGTGAGTTAAACCTAGTGAATTAATGGAATGAGTTCGGAAAGCGCAATTTATGGTAGGTACTTGACAAGGCTATGAGGGATGTTTATTCTTATAATAGATAATTAATACTGATAAACTAGTGATGACGAGAAATCAATAAGTGAGATTTGCTTTCAAGTAATTATAAAGAGAGGAAGCCCACCGGGTGAAAGGCTTCTAAAGCAAGCACATATTGTCCAAGCTCTAAGCTCTGCATGAAATCATAAGTGCAGCGGGAACTCCCGTTATAGAGAAACTTGAGATATTCATAACTTCTATTAAACTAATAATTGATAGACATGTTGTGATTAATTAGGGTGGTACCGCCGGATAGATAAAGGCCCCTATGCATATTTGATGCATGGGGCCTTTTTTGATGAAGTATCTGCTTGGAATAGACAATTGATGAAGTGATCATGAATAAAATAATAAAAGAAAAGGATGAAGTGCTATGTTAATGAGTAAGCTCCTAGGAGAAAGATTCAAAGAAAAACCAGGCGAAGCAACTAGTATTAGTCATATTTATTTATTAAGAGGTGGTTATGTAAGACAAGTAACAAATGGTATTTATTCTCTATTACCACCAGCAAAAAGAGTCGTATCTAAGATTGAAAATATCATTCGTCAAGAAATGGATGCTATTGATGGTCAAGAAGTTCTCTTTCCAGTGGCTTTACCAGGAGATCTTTGGAGAGAGTCAGGACGTTTTGATGCAGTAGGAAGTGAACTTGTTCGTTTCAAAGATAGAGGCGGCAAAGACATGGTATTAGGTATGACACATGAAGAGGCAGCAGTTCATCTAGCTAGAACAGAAGCTAAATCTTACAACAACTATCCATTTATGATTTATCAAATCCAAACTAAATTTAGAGATGAACCAAGAGCAAGAGGTGGTCTTATCCGTGTGCGTGAGTTCACAATGAAAGATGCTTACTCTTTCCACACTTCACAAGAAGACTTAGAAGCCTACTATGAACAATGCTTACAAGCATATCATAGAATATTTGCTAGAGCAGGTGTGCCAGAAACAGTATGTGTACAATCAGATACAGGTATGATGGGGGGGAAAGTAGCACATGAGTTCATGCTTCTTACAGATATCGGAGAAGATACAATCATTATTTGTGATAGCTGTGACTACCAATCTAATATGGAAGTTGCAACAGGTAAATTACCAGTAGCAACTACAGAGGAAGGTACTATTGAAGAAGTACACACACCAAATGCACATACCATTGAAGAAGTAGCAAATATGTTAGGCGTAACAGCTGACAAAACTTTAAAAGCTTGTGTATTTGAGATGGAAGGACATAAAGAACCTCTTATTGTATTTATTAGAGGAGATCTTCAAGTTAATGAAGCTAAATTACAAAAGGTAGTTAAAGCTACTATTACACCATTTGAGAAATACGAAGATACTCCAAATCTTTGTTTTGGATTTATGGGACCATACAATCTAGATGCAAGAGATGCAAAGATTATCTTTGATGAGTCACTTAGAAATGAGAAAAACCTTGTAGTAGGTGGCAATAAAAAAGACTATCATATTAAAGGTATTAGTATTTCAAGAGACATTAAAGATGCTGACTTCCATGATGTGGCAGAAGTATTAGAAGGTCAAGAATGTCCATGTTGCCATGGTAAATTACAATTTAAACGTGGTGTAGAAGTGGGAAATATATTCCAGCTTGGAACAAGATATTCTGAAAGTATGGGAATGACCTATATTGATTCAGATGGTAAAGCTAAAACACCTATTATGGGTTGCTATGGAATTGGCGTAGGTAGATTGCTTGCTTGTATTATCGAAGCGCGTCATGATGAATGGGGACCAATTTGGCCAATGTCAGTAGCACCATGGCAAGTGCATATCTGTGTACTTAAGAGTAAGAAAACAGATATGGATGCTATCGGAAATGAAATATATAACAAACTTAGCAGTAAATATGAAGTAATCATGGATGATAGAAATGTAGGTGCAGGTGTACAATTTGCTGATGCAGACTTACTTGGTATTCCAGTAAGGGTCGTTGTAGGTGAAAAGAATCTAAAAGAAGGTAAAGTAGAGCTTATGACTAGAGATAAGAGCGTTAAAAAGCTTGTAGATCTTGGAGATGTAGAAAAAGAAGTAGCTGCTCTTATTGCAGAATTATCATAAGAAATTCATAAGAGTAATTGATAATAGAAGTAGCACATGAGTCGCTTGCATAGGATTATGCAAGCGACTTTTTATTTAAAGAAATGAGGCTTAAAAATCAATAAAGGTATTTAACATAAGATAACTAGGGAGGAACAGGCATGATTTTTTTAGGTATATTACTTGGATTTATTTCATTTAGTTTCCTTTGTGAAGGTTTTAATAAAATGGAGATAAAAGTATTTGAATCTTTACAAAAGAAAACGAGAGCATTATTAAAAAAGAAAAAAGTATATCAATATACTATATTTGGGGTATTAGCAATTATGGCCTTATTTATAACAGTATTGGTAGGAACTGGTGAGATTCCACAAGGATTTTTATTAGGAACTATATGGGCATTAATTGACTTTATATTTGAAGATAGTTTATTTGATAAGTTAAGAAATAGCCTACGATAATAATTAAAAATGGAGGCAATGGTATTAATACTCATTGCCTCTTTTTTATTTAAAGCTTATGGCTTTATGCGCTACTTAACTTTCTTTGTCACTTATTTTATGACCTTAAAAAGCCCCAATAAGCATATTTAACAAATAAAAAACACATAAACAATAATATTAAAAATATTAAGTTTTAAAGAAATATGAATTATTATATTTTATTTGATTCATATTTTAAATTAAGCACTTAGGATAAAAGAGAAAAGAATACCTCTGTTCCGAGATAGCCTTGCTCGTATAGGAAGAGATAAGTTGGGTCTCCTACAGTAATGTTAAAATTCATAGGTTGAATATCGCTAGTAAAAATCGGTATACTACGAGCAAGGTTAGATTTGTTTTCCTGGAATAGTAGTGCTTGAAGTCTTGTTGTGCATGAGATGGTACTAGAAATAAAATCTACTAGATTATTGATAGAAGCAGGAGGCAGCGCATTTTTGAAATAAGTTCCTAGAGTTTCTTTTTGTGGTGAAAGGCTATCAAAAATATTAATGGGATAGTTATAAAGGAGGCCGCCATCTACATAAACTTGAGGTGAATCTTTTGAAGAAGAAGAAAATGGTGAGGATTTAATGGCTTCAAATAAAAGGGGAACAGACATAGAAATGCGTACGGCTTCTGCTACTTCCATATTCGGAGTAAACTCGTAAGAAAAGATGATGGAAGTACTTTTGGAAGAGTCAGTCCCTACTATATACAAATCTTTAAATGGAATCTCGTTTTTGTGAATAGCAGTATTTTTAAAATCAGAAAAAGTATATGGTGGTGATTTTAAATCAGAGTTAAATTGACTAGCAATCTGTTCCTTTATCCATTCATAAAGATAACTAGAAGAATACCAACCAAACTGTGTAATGAGTCTATAAACACACTCAGCATTACCAAAAATATTATCCAGATGTGATTTGATTGATTGTGTAAAATATCTAGGGGGTGACTTTGAATCAACACTAACATCATCTTTACCGGGGACCTTATTATAATCTAGTGAATCAGCTATTTCTTTTAGATCATCAAAGGAAAGATTAAAAGAAGTGAGACAAGCAGTTATGGCTCCTGCAGAAGTACCAGCCACACGCAATATTTGTGGGGGAAGATTGATTTTGTATAAGTAGTCTAACACACCTAGGTAAGCAATGCCTAATACGCCGCCACCAGAGAAAACAAGATTTTTATAAGGAAGGCTCAAGAAAATCACCTAATATTTATAACTCTAATAATATTATATTTAGAATAATTAAATATTAGAATTCTATAAATAACCAATTACAATATTTTGATAATTGACATATATTTATTCTGCAAATCAAACACATAGTACCTTAATGAAAATATATAAACACAAATATTTATTTAGAATTGTGTATTTTATAATAATAAAGATAAAATTAAATAATGATTATATTGAATCAGTTTATTGTAATGATAAATGGCACAATCTATGGTTAGGTTGGGTAATAAGAATAAAAGGTCGATGAAACTAGTTTAAATATTCTAGTTTCATCGACCTTTTATTCTTAAACACTTATAAATATTAATTATGCAACAGCACCATTTTGTAATCTAAGCTTCTTTACTTGTAATATAGCCTTCAGCTGCAAGAAGTTCAGCGATAAGAACAGCACCGCCAGCAGCACCTCTTACAGTATTATGAGAAAGACCTACAAATTTGTAATCATAAACAGTATCTTCTCTTAAACGACCCACACATACACCCATACCTTTTTCAGTATTACGATCCAAACCTGTTTGAGGTCTGTTATCTTCTTCGAAATAAGTAATGAATTGTTTTGGTGCACTTGGAAGATTAAGCTCTTGAGGTTTACCTTTATAATTTTTCCAAGCTTCAAGGATTTGTTCTTTAGTTGGTTTTTTCTTGAATGAAACAAACACAGTTGCAAGATGTCCATCTAAGACAGGTACACGAATACATTGTGTTGTAATAACAGGGCTAGTAGCTTTAACAATTGCATCATTTTCTACTTTACCCCAAATTCTAAGAGGTTCTTGTTCACTTTTTTCTTCTTCTCCACCAATGTATGGAATAACATTATCAATCATTTCTGGCCATTCTTTGAAGGTCTTACCAGCGCCAGAAATAGCTTGGTAAGTAGAAGCTACTACAGTAGTTGGCTCATAATCAAGTAAAGCAGAAAGCATAGGTACATAACTTTGAATAGAGCAGTTTGGTTTAACTGCGATGAAACCTTTTGTTGTACCAAGACGTTTTCTTTGAGCCTCAATAACTTTTAAGTGCTCATCATTAATTTCAGGAATAACCATTGGTACATCTGGTGTCCATCTGTGAGCAGAGTTGTTTGAAACAACAGGTGTTTCAGTTTTAGCATATGCTTCTTCTAAAGCTTTGATTTCATCTTTTTTCATATCAACAGCACAGAAGATGAAGTCAACTTGAGAAGCAACTTCCTCAACCTTAGCAGCATCTAATACAATTAGATTTTTTACAGTCTCAGGAATAGATGTACTCATTTTCCATCTGCCTTCAACAGCTTTTTCATAAGTTTGACCAGCAGAACGACTGCTTGCAGCGATTACTTTTACATCAAAATAAGGGTGGTTTTCAAGTAAAGCTAAAAAGCGTTGACCTACCATACCAGTACCACCAACGATACCTACTTTTAATTTTTTCTCCATCATTAATCACCTTTACCTTTTTAATATCTTACTAATTACTCTATTTTACTAAGTAAATAACTAAATGACAATATATTATATAATTTTTTGATAAAATTGACAAATTATTATGAATATCTATAAAATGTGTAGTATTTTTATTCATATTTCACAGTGGATTATTAAGACAACTCTAAAATAGAATTTACACTAAGGGTAACATACAATATTACTTATTAGAATATGAAATATAAGGATAAAAAGAGTTTCTCTAATGAAATAATCCTATAAGAAAAACAAGGATAATAAATTAGAAAAGCATTCATAATAGTTATTAAATAAAACACTACAGATGAGTCTTGTAGAGGAAAGGAATAGTGATGAGTAAGTTGGAGAAACATGCCCCTATTTTTTTAAATAATACAGAAAGCAAATTATATCCTTGTTTAAAAGAAGATATGGAAGTAGAGTTTGCAATAATTGGAGGAGGTCTAGGTGGTATAACACTAGCATATTTATTAAAGCATATGGGGAAAAGAGTGGCTGTTTTTGAAGCGAATCAGATTGGGATGGGTACTTCCTTACGTACAACAGCTAAGCTAACGATACAACATGGGCTTATTTATGATAAATTAATGCATACTAAAAGTCCAGGAAAAGCAAAACAGTATGCAGATGCTAATAGGAAAGCTATAGAATTTGTTAAAGAAACTATTTCTAAAGAACAAATTGAGTGTGATTTTATGAATATGCCATCGTATATTTATACGGCGGATGAAAAGTACATCAAGGCTATTCAAGATGAAGCAGAAGCATGCAAAAGGTTGGGAATTGAGGTCAATTATAAGGACCAGATTCCACTTCCTATAAAAGTAAAGGCTGCATTAGAATGGGAGGGCGCTGCATTATTTAACCCTAAGAAGTATATATCCAGCTTGGCAGAAAAATTTACAGCAGATGGGGGATGTATATTTGAAGAAACACCAATTACTAGATTGGTGCCAGGAGAAGTAAGTGTGTTAGAAACAGATAAAGGCTGTAAAGTATCTGCTAGGAGAATAGTTATAGCTTCTCATTATCCTATGTATGATGGTCTGGGCTTATATTTTACAAGGCTTAATATGCAAAGAATATATGTACTAGGTTTAAAGGTAGACAAAGAAAAATTACCTAAGGGCAGTTTTATTTCAGTAGATAGTCCTATTAGATCTATTAGGCCTATTTACGAGCAGGATATAGTCCTTATAGGTGGAGGACATCATAGAGTAGGAGATGATCAATATGAAGCTACTCATTTTGAAGAATTAAAGCAGTTTGGAAAAGAAGTATTTAATAGCGATGAGGTATATAGTCAGTGGTCTTTGCAAGACTATGTTACACCCGATAGCGTTCCTTATATTGGATACTTAAATAGTAGCAAATATCATAATATATATGTAGCTACAGGATTTAATAAATGGGGAATGAGTAACGCCACCAATGCAGCACTCGTTCTAAAAGATTTATTATTAATGGGTACGAGTCCTTTTGAAGACTTATTTAATCCACAAAGGGTATCAGCTTACAAAGGAAAAACTTTTATTAATCATAATATAGAGGGAATTAAAAACTATATGCAAGGGAAATTAAGAACCGTCCCCAAAGATACACTGCCAGATAAGGGGGAAGCTATAGTAGCAGAGCTAGAAGACGGGAATGTATATGGTATTTATCAAGACGAAGAAGAACATTATCATATTGTGGATATTATTTGTCCTCATGTAGGTGCTAGATTAAGATGGAATAGTGCTGAAAAGAGTTGGGATTGTCCATTCCATGGTTCAAGATTTAATATAGATGGGGAGGTTCTAGAAGGACCAAGCACTCATAAATTAAATGGATATAAGGAAGGTAAAAATAAAATACATCCTAATCTAATTTAGCATAGAATAGGGTTAGTAGTGTTCACAAAAGAAGGAAAAAGTGTTAAGTTAAGAGTAGGAAGTAAAAGAAGTTGTTTAAAGGAGAAAGTAATGACGGATAAGGATTTTGAAGCATTTTTAATGAAGTGTCAGCAGGAAGTTAAAATAAAACAAAGTAACTTAACACAGAAGTATGCTCTGAATACGTATCAAACCTATAGCTTTAGTCAAGCTAACAAAAGTCTTGAATTAAAAAAGGATAATGGAGAAGTATTGCGCTTTGAAGTAGCTTGCATTGGTTCATGGGGATATGAAGATCATAGTTGGGTATGGGCTTGGAATAATGAAAATCTATCAGAGAGTATTAGAGAAGAAGCTAATACCCTAAAAGATTTAGCTCAGGAAACAGGATATAATGTATTTGAACAGGGTAGTTTTGAATGTGAGGAAATAGTAGCGAAGGATTTAGCTTTTGTGAGCGTCTATAAGCTTAAAGCACAAGGCATCTATCGCATTGTAGCTGATGAAAGCTATCTTTTTCTAGCACTTAAAAATGTAAAATAGTAAGTATACACCATTGATAAACATATGAGTTTTGATAGCTGAATATGTTTATTAATGGTTTTTTAGAAATATATAAGCAGAAAGGGAGAAAACAAATGGATTTGAATTGGAGTTTAAAGGAATTATATGAGTCTTTTTCAGGAGAAGCTTTTCAAGGAGATTTAACAAAGTTAGATACGTATATTAAAGAAATGAACAAGTTAGCAACAGAAATGACTGAAAATCATGAAGACGAGCAGAAAAAACTAGAAGCTTACATAGCATTAGCTGAGAAGATAAGCTTAACCTTTGAAAAGTTGGGTGTATTCTCAGAACTTACTGTAAGTGTTAATTCTAAAGATGAGGAAGGTAATAAATACGCTGATATTATTGACCAAAAACAAAGTGATTTGGCAGAAGCAGAAACTAAAATTAGCAAATGGATTAGTGAAATCAAAGATATTAATGCCATTATTGATCACTCTACCTTTTTACAATCTTTTAGATTTTTCCTTCAAGAAATAGTAGAACATAGTAAACATCTCTTGCGTGAGAAAGAAGAAGTACTGTTAGCTAAAATGAAAAATACAGGTTCAACAGCTTGGGTAAATTACAAGAACTTACTTATTTCTAATCATAAAGTAGAAATTGAGGTTGAAGGTAAAAAGGAAGAATTACCATTAACGGTAGTACTTAATATGGCATATGAAAAAAATGCAGACCTAAGAAAAAAGGCTTATTTAGCAGAAATTGATTCTTATAAAAAGATAGAAGATGGAATAGCAGCAGCATTAAACGGCATTAAAGGAGAGGTTATTACTGTTTCTAAAATGAGAGGTTATGAGTCACCACTTGCTATGACATTAGAAGACTCAAGAATGAGTAAGGCGACCTTAGATGCTATGCTTAGTGCTATGAAAGAAAGCTTACCTACCTTTAGAAAATATCTTAGAAGAAAAGCGGAGATGCTAGGATATAATAATGGTTTACCATTTTATGAGTTATATGCACCTGTTATTGAAAAAGAAATGAAGTATTCTTATGAACAAGGAAAAGCTTTTGTTGAAAAACAATTTAGAAGTTTTGATAATAGTTTAGGGGATTATGCTAAAAAGGCGATGGAGCATAAATGGATAGATGTACTACCTAAAGAAGGTAAGGTAGGCGGAGCTTTTTGCTGTGCTGTTCATAGCATTGGTGAAAGTAGAATTCTCCTTAACTATGGGGATAATCTAGGCGATACTATTACCATGGCACATGAACTAGGACATGGTTTTCACGGAGAATGCCTTAAGGAGGAAAGTATTTTAAATACTAACTATCCTATGCCTTTAGCTGAGACAGCATCTACTTTCTGTGAGACAATCGTCAAAAAAGCTGCTATTAAAGAGGGATCAAAAGAAGAAGCGTTTGCTATTTTAGAAACAGAAATTAGCGATAGTACTCAGGTTATTGTAGATATTTATTCTAGGTATTTGTTTGAAACTAATGTATTTAAAGAAAGAGAAGATAGTCCTTTAACAGTAAAACGCATTAAAGAATTAATGGTAGAGGCACAAAAAGAGGCTTACGGAGATGGACTAGATCAAGAGTACTTACATCCATATATGTGGACGTGGAAGAGTCATTATTATTATGCAGATGCTAATTTCTATAACTTCCCTTATGCATTTGGTCTTCTTTTTGCTAAAGGTCTATATGCGGAGTATCTTAAAAGAGGAACTAGCTTTGTGGAGGATTATAAAAAGCTATTAGCTGTAACAGGTAAATTAAAGATAGAAGATGTTACAAGAACAATTAATATAGATGTAACTGATGCAGCATTTTGGAAGAATTCATTAGCTATTATTGAAGAAGATATCAATGAATTTATGAAGTTAAGTTACGAAATTTAAGTTTTATCTAGATTAAGACGATAAAAATGGTATAGCTTTAAATTTTATACAGGGGGAGAATTGTTATGCAATTAATAAATAAGAAAAAGTGTTTGATAGCAATTACAGTAGGAGCATTACTTGCCTGTATTCCTATGCAAGCAGCAGGATATAAAAAGAATAAATCGGTTAATTATCATCCGGTTAACTTTTATTACAATGGAGGGCAAAAATATTTATCTACTGTTCCTATTTCAATTGATGGAACCACCTATTTACCAGCAAGAACATTTTGTGATGCAGTAGGCTTAGAAATTAATTGGGATCAATCAAATGGTAATTTATATGTTACAAGTGGTTCTAATTATTCTTCGGTTTTAAGTTTACAAACAGAATTAAGAGCTAAAGACTATGAAATTACCTCCCTTAAACAAGAATTAGCAAAATTAAAATCAAGTGGAGTTACTTCTACCTCTAGTAGCAGTGGGTATGACCAAACCTCAGGAACAGATATTTTAGGAACAGAGCTTACTGCGACTGAAAATGAACTAGAGAGGCTGTACGAAGATTACTTTGATGATATAGAACTAGACTTTAGAGTAAGAGTCTCTGGAAGTAGACTAAGTGTTAAGATTTCTTATGATACATCTGCTGAGAATAAGGCTTTCAATAAGCTATCAACTAGGGAAATCAAGAATTTTGTAGAGGATGTATGTGATACTGTACGAGACAGACATGATGATATTATTATTGATGGAACTATTATTTATACAGGAAGTAATAATAATAAATACGAATTCTCATATTCTAAAAAAGATACTTTAACTTATGGAAGCAACTATGATTTTGATGAGACTGATGTTATTAATGCTGTTAAAAAGACAAGTAGCATTAATATTAAAGATTATAGTCAAAGTATTAGTATCAATAAGGTTGAGGCATCTATAAGTGATAGTAGAGAGATAGTTACTTTTAAAATCTACATTGATGTGACATCATCTATTAAAGATGCATGGAATATGAATAAAGGATTAGATACAGATACTACTCTTAGAACATCTTTAAGAGATATTGCTAGAAATATAGAAAGTGAAACAGATTATGATATACAAGGCATAGTATATGATTCTAATAATAATACTACAATAGCAACTTATGACTATGAATATAATGAAATTAATAAGTATGGTATATAATGAATAGTTTAAAATACACGGGGCAAACTCTTATAGAGAGTCAAGATAATACAAAATTAATGAGTTAGTGACTAACTAGTATAGGAGAAACCATGTCGAAGAATAGAGACTTAACAAGCGAAATGCAAAGCAGAATAGATAATACAAAAGAAGCGAAAAATTCTACTAGTGGGTATAAACACACTGTAAGCTCTGGGACTCAAGGTGTAGGGGATATTCTTAAAAAGTAATAAAAAAGGTCATCGTATAAAATCTACATATACGATGACTTTTTTTGTTCAAAATTTAATTTAAAATATTAAGAATATATTCAAAAATCTATTGATGATACAAGATAATTACAGTATATTTTTTATATAGGATATTTTACTAAAGTACAATAGGAAAAACTTATAAGAGGGAAGTCAGAAGCACCTATTTAAAGGGGGATATATAGCATGGAGCTTACTATAAGAAGAGCATTAGCAACAGACGCATTATTCTTAACGAGTATATCATTTGGAGCAAAGCGTTATTGGAATTATCCAGAAGAATATTTTGAAGTATGGCATGATGAACTTACTATAACGGAGGATTACATTGAGCAGAATATTGTGTATGTAGCGCAGAAGAAAGATACCATTATCGGATATTTTTCTATTGTTGAGGTAAATCAAGAACATTGGAATGGTGAAGTATTTATTAGCCGGGGCTATTGGTTAGACCATATTTATATTCGCCCAGCTTATATAAGAAGTGGCATTGGAACAGAATTAATGGAATACGCCCAGGAGTATTGTAGAGAAAATGGTATAGAGAAACTATACATCTTTAGTGACCCGTTTGCTAATGGATTCTATGAAAAATTAGGGGCAACTTATATTAAGGAATCACCATCTTCTATAGAAAATAGAACAGTATCATTATATGAATATCGTATACCAGAGAAAAGTAAGGAACAAATAGAAGAAGAGGAATTATTACAGAAAATACAGGAAGAAGCGGAAAGGTTAAGGCAAGAAGCAGAAGAAGCAGAAGAAGCAGAAAGGTTAAGGCAAGAAGCAGAAGAAGCAGAAAGGTTAAGACAAGAAGCCGAGGAAGCGGAAAGGTTAAGGCAAGAAGCAGAAGAAGCAGAGAGGTTAAGGCAAGAAGCAGAAGAAGCAGAGAGGTTAAGGCAAGAAGCAGAAGAAGCAGAAAGATTGAGGCAAGAAGCAGAGGAAGCAGAAAGATTAAGACAAGAAGCCGAGGAAGCGGAAAGGTTAAGGCAAGAAGCAGAAGAAGCAGAAAGATTGAGGCAAGAAGCAGAGGAAGCAGAAAGATTAAGACAAGAAGCCGAGGAAGCGGAAAGGTTAAGGCAAGAAGCAGAAGAAGCAGAAAGATTGAGGCAAGAAGCAGAGGAAGCAGAAAGATTAAGACAAGAAGCCGAGGAAGCGGAAAGGTTAAGGCAAGAAGCAGAGAGGTTAAGGCAAGAAGCAGAAGAAGCAGAAAGATTAAGGCAAGAAGCAGAGGAAGCAGAAAGATTAAGACAAGAAGCCGAGGAGACAGAAAGGCTAATACAAGAAGCTGAGAAAGCTAGAGAGATATTACAAGAAGAGGATGCAAAGCAAAAAAGAAAGTCTATTTTTGGTATACCAATAGAGAAGATAAAACATCGTCCAATTAAGTTAGAGCATGAAAGTTTAGAACAAAAAATTTCTGAATTAGATCAAGAATTTGAAGATGATTTTGAAGATATAGAAGAAGTAGCAGAAGAAGCTACTTTATATGAAATCGATGAAAGTGAAGAATATGATGAAGATCATGAAGAATACAGCGATAATGAAGATGATGAGGACTATAGTGATGATGAAGATGACGAGGACTATAGTGACTACGAAGATGATGAAGAATATGCAGAAGATGAATTGATAGAGGATGATAGGGAGATACAAATACCTAAACTACAGCTAGATGAAGCAGAAATAGCGGCGCTTATTAGGCCTGTTAAAGATGATGCTAGTGAAGAAGAAAAGATCCTTGAGAATATACGTACAGCATCGACAGAGATAGAAGTACATATTAAGACTGAAAAAGAAAAGATGCTAGCAGGTGAACTTTATATTGCATGGGGAGATGAGTTCGCTAATGATAAACGACGTGCAAGAAGGTTATTAAGAGAGTTTAACAATACTGATGTAGAAGATAAAAAGGCTACTATAAAAATATTAAAAGAGCTTTTTGGTTCTACAGGAGAATATATACACATTGAACCTAATTTTAGATGTGATTATGGCTATAATATTCATATTGGAGATAATTTTTATGCTGGTTATGAATGTGTTATTTTAGATAGTTGCCAGGTCAAAATAGGCGATAATTGTATTTTATCTCCTCAAGTAGGAATTTATACCTCCGCGTACCCTTTAAATCCTGAGAAGAGAAGTATAGGCTATGAATATGCTAAACCTATTACCATAGGAAATAATGTGTGGATTGGTGGAGGCTCAATCATTAACCCAGGTGTTACTATAGGGGATAATGTGGTTGTCGTACCTGGTTCAGTAGTATTAGCAGATGTGCCAGATAATGTGTTAATAGGTGGTAATCCGGCAAAAGTAATTAAAGAAATTGAAACTGAAAAGTAAGATATAGAAAAAGGACATTTCCAATGTCCTTTTTTCTAATGCTAATTGTAAACCTGTAAAATTAAATGTGTTGACAAATTGGCGGTAAGGCTCCTATAATAAAAGGGGAAGTTTATTATATAAGGAGGAATAAAAATATGCAAAAGTTAGATAACAAAAAATCTCAAACTTATCAAATGGTACTTATAGCTTTAATGGCAGCAATTACATGTATTCTAGCGCCATTATCTATTCAATTACCAGGTGGAGTACCTATTTCATTAACAAATTTAGTAATCTACATAACAGTGTTTATATTGGGTTCCAAAAAGGGGACAATAAGTTATTGTATCTACTTATTAATTGGTCTTATCGGTCTTCCTGTATTCTCAGGATTTACCGGAGGAGTAGGAAAACTAGTAGGTCCTACAGGAGGCTATTTAATAGGCTTTATTTTCTTAGCTATTATTAGTGGTTATTGCATAGAGCGATTTGAAGGAAAAGTATATATGTATGTTGCAGGAATGATTTTAGGAACGGCTATAGCCTATGCATTAGGAACTATTTGGTTTATGTATCAAATGAAAGTAAGTTTAGTAGGGGCATTAAGCAGTTGTGTGCTTCCATTTTTAGTAGGTGATGGCATTAAAATTATAATAGCCACTGTCGTGGGCCCTATACTCAAATCATCTCTAAAAAAAGCAAATTTATGCATTTAGAATTTAACAATATGTATCGTCATTAATAATGAGGTGTTGACACTAAAATAATAAGAGGATAAGGTAAGTATAAAAAAAGATTGATTATTAGAAAGGGTAGTCCATGGAACATGAATTATTCAGAACTAACTTAGAGGCAAGAGTTATTGAGAGGGAAGGAGATCAGGATTTTTTTATTGAAACATATTCCTATCCTCTTAATCTAAATTTAGAAGTAGCAAGAATGTCTCGTATACAGTTTCCTATGTCTAGAGCAATATTGGTTCGTACAACACCTCTTTCTAAATGGGTGACTGTTCATGTTTTAAGAGATGTTGATTTGTTTTCAAGCTTTGCCAATTTTGAGCTCCATTTAGAGGCAAAGAAGTTAAGCATTCAAAAAGAAGAAGGGTACATTACAATGCAGATCGAATCTCAAAGTAGATAGAGGTATGAAATTATTTGGATAATAGGATTATACAAAATATGTTTAATAGGTTATAATAAGTAAAAAAGGGAAAAGCTGTTACTAATAACGGCTTTTCTTTTTGTGTGTATAGAGCTAATTAATGAACTTACTAAGCACAGCAGAGGAAGGAGACAACATGAAGAAGTTATTAATTACAAAAAAAGAATTTCTAATGATTTTGCTAGGAACTACTATACTAGCATTAGGCATTAACTGGTTTACATCACCATTAGGACTTGTTACAGGTGGCTTATCGGGTGTAACGATTATAGTTAAAGAAGTATCTGTAGAGACCTTAGGGTTTGAAATTCCATTATGGGTTACCAATTTAGTTTTAAATATTCCACTTTTTATTATTAGTATTAAGCAAAGAGGATTCGAATTTGCAAAAAAATCACTATGGGCAGTAGGTTTATTAACTGCAGCACTTTGGTATACAGAATTTATTCCTAATATATTGAAGGTTAATAATGATCTTTTATTAGGAGGAGTATTCGGTGGTGCTATTCTAGGGTTAGGTATAGGTGTTGTGTTAAAAGCAGGGGCTACCACAGGTGGCACGGATATGTTAGCAACTATTATTAAATTTAAGCATACCAGATTTCCTATTGCAAAATTAATGTTAGCTATTGATGCAATTATTATTTTAGCCGGAATGATGGTTTTTGGTTCAACAAAAGCAATGTATGCTATTATTGCAGTTTTTATTACTTCTAAGGTTATTACCAATGTACTTGAAGGAATGAATTATGCTAAGGCGGCATTTATTATGTCAGACAAAAATGCAGAAATTTCAGAGGCAATTATGCAAAAAATACCTCGAGGTGTAACGGGGATTAAGGCAAAGGGAATGTATACAAAGCAAGATAAGGAAATGTTATTTGTTGTTGTGTCACAAAAAGAGATCACCAAGCTTAGAGAGTTAGTAAGAGAGATTGATAAAGCAGCATTTGTGACGATAGCAGATGTAAGAGAGGTATTAGGAGAAGGTTTTATAGAGGAATATAATTCATTAGCATAGGGTTTAGCATAATAGGACTATCATAGGATAGTCCTATTATGCTGTACTTGATTAATAGAAATATACAAAATATTTACATTGGTATATAATTATTTATAGAGTTGAATAACAACAATAAATGAGGTGATCGAGTGCGCATTAAGGGAAGCAAAAATGAGTGGTTTATTGGTGGAATTATAATCATAATGTTAATATTATGTTTTGTGAGTCAAGTAGGAATATGGACGATAGCCCTATGTGCAGGATGGTTTATCTACTATGTAACAGTCATATGGATAAAAGAAATTGAAATTAGAGATAATGAGATAGAAATAAAAAGATTAGGAAGAAGTATTAAAATATATACATATAATATCTCAGATGTTGCCCTTAAAAGAAATAGTATTATTATTTTTAAGGGACAATATGGAGCTATCAATATTTTAAAATATCAGATCAATAAAGAGGATAGGCCGCGCTTGATAGAATACTTAGAGCAATATAAGGAACGGACATAAAATAGGTGTGCCTAGAAGTTAATACTTGTTAATGCAGATGAAAAAAGCTCTATATAGCTAGAAATGTATACTAGTTATATGGTGCTTTTTTGTTTGAAAAAGTTTTAATTATTTTTATAGGATAATTATATGCTTCACAATAGTTTCAAGGAAAAACCTATTTCAACCTAATGTAGAGCCGGAGATAAGTTCATATCAACGAATGGATAAAATGTTCTTGAAATTATAGACAATTTATCAAAAAAGAGTTATTATAATAAAAATGTAAAAAAATTACAATAATAGAATATGATTACAAAAGAGGAGGAGAGTCATGCAATTAGAGATAGCATTATTTGAAAATGCCTCAAATGAAGAATTATTAAGGGGATATAAGGAAGGGGATCAAGGGTATACATGTCTTTTATGTGGACAGTATTTTTCTAAGGGAGAAATTTATTCTATACACGGTAAATTATTTGATGCTCAGAAAGCAGTTCTGTTACATATTCAAGAGGTACATCATTCAGTATTAGCATATCTATTAAAAATGTCTCCAAATACTATGGGTTTATCAGAATTACAGCTAGAGTTAATCAATCTATTTGCAAGTGGTTTATCAGATAAGGAGATAGCTAATTATTTAGGGGTGGCAGGATCGACTATTCGTAATCATCGTTATAAATTGAGAGAAAAGGAAAAACAAGCAAAAGTATTTTTGACAGTAATGACTTTACTGGGGGAAAAGCAAAATACGGGGCATAGCTCATGGGATGTGTGTTCAAATCAAGAAGGATACATTTATACCATTAATCAGAATCTAGGCATGCCTGATCGAGATAAGAGGAAGATACTTGAGAATCATATAACACCTTCAGGTAGATTAAGAAGTTATCCTAATACAGAAAAGGCAAGGAAAGTTATATTAGAATATATTACAGAGCATTTTTCAAAAGGAGAGAAATACGAGGATGTAGAAGTTAACCGTCTATTAATGAATATTTATATTGATTATTCACTTTTGAAAAGAGAACTATTAGAGTATGGCTTTTTAAGCCGTACAGAAAAAGGTGGTATCTACTGGGTAAAGGGGGCATAAAATAAAATAATGGTATAATAAAAAGATAGCTTGTTCCAAGAAGTAAGGGAGGAAATAAGCTATCTTTTATTTTGATGTGATATAATAGTATCAATAAGCTATTGGAGAGGAAATTTATGAAACCAAATCATGATTTAAACCAAAAAATAAAAGCTAAGGTAAAATTGCCTAAGCAATATCAGGTTATTATGTTTAACGATGATTACACAACAATGGAATTTGTTGTTGAGGTATTAACACAGATATTTAATAAGAGTGCAGCAGAGGCAGAAAAGATTATGATGGATGTTCATAAAGCAGGGCATGGTGTGGCTGGTATTTACTCATATGATATTGCAATGACTAAAGCTGGAACAGCTATGTCTTGGGCAAAAGAAGAAGGATTTCCATTTAAACTAAGTGTAGAAGAGGTGTAGAAGGTGTATATTTCAAAGGTTGTCAGTAGGCTTATTATGAAAGCTAAAGAACTGGCTTGTAATTATAAACATGAATACATTACACCTGAGCACATATTGCTAGTTATGTGTGATGTATCTGTATTTTGTGAAGCATTTGAAGCTTGTAATGGAGATATTCAAGTGCTCAAAACTAATTTAGAGGGATATCTGGAAGAAAACCTAGAAAAGAAAGAAGATATAGAACCAATAGAAAGTTTTAGCTTACAGCAAGTATATATACGATCAAGTGAACAGGTAATTAATAGTGGGAAAGAACAGATTGAATTAGATCACTTGCTATCAGGGATTATGGGTTTGCCAGAAAGTTATGGTGTTTATTATATTTTAGAGCAGGGCGTTACTTTAAGGGATTTATTATTCGAGCTTTGTCATGCACAAGATGATGATAGCACACAACTAGAGAAGCCTTCTGATGAAGAGGAAGAGGAACAAACTACTTCAGAAGAAAAGGATATAGAGAGTATAGCCAAGTATGTAACCAATCTAAATAAAGTTGTAGCAGCAAGTAATGAGCCACTTATAGGACGAGAAGAAATCTTGAAACGTACAATACAAGTACTTTGTAGAAAAAACAAGAATAATCCTATTCATATAGGTGAACCTGGAGTGGGAAAAACAGCTATTACAATGGGAATTGCACAATTATTAAATGAGGGAAAGGTTCCTAAAGTATTAGAAGGGGCTCAAATTTTCAGCTTGGATTTAGGAGCCACTTTAGCAGGTACACAATATAGAGGAGATTTTGAAAAGCGTTTAAAAAAGATTTTGGATATTTTAAAGAAGCAATATAAACCTATTGTTTATATAGATGAGATTCATAATATCGTGGGAGCAGGTTCTTTAGGAGCAGGTTCTTTAGATGCATCTAATTTATTAAAACCATACTTAACAGAAGGAAGTATAAAGTTTATTGGTGCGACTACTTTTGAAGAATATAAAAAGTATGTTGAAAAAGATAAAGGGCTTGTTAGAAGATTTCAAGCTATTGAAGTATTAGAACCTAGTATAGAAGAGGCTATTACTATTTTAAGAGGATTAAAGTCTAGTTATGAAGCTTATCATGGGGTAACCTATACAGATGAAGCCATTAGAGGTGCTGTACAATTAAGTCAGCAATATATGAATGATCGATTTCTACCAGATAAGGCTATAGATTTACTTGATGAGGCAGGAGCCTATTATACAGTATATGATAGTGGTTCTAAAAATCGTAAAAAGAAACCTATTATAGATTTATCTATTATAGAGCAGACATTATCTAAGATATGTCATATACCGCAGCAAAAGATAGAAAAAAATGAAGTACAGGTATTAGGACAATTAGAACAGAACCTAAAAAAACAAGTATTTGGACAGGATAAAGCAATCGAACAAGTAGTGATGAGTATTAAATTATCTAGAGCAGGGCTAAGTGAAATGAATAAGCCTATAGCTAGCTTACTTTTTGTAGGACCAACAGGAGTAGGTAAAACTGAAATTGCAAAATGTTTAGCTAATGAGTTAGGTATCAAGCTGATACGTTTTGATATGAGTGAATATACAGAAAAGCATACTGCCTCAAAGCTAATAGGTTCACCACCGGGATATATAGGGTATGAAGAAGGCGGTTTATTAACAGATGCAATTAGAAAGTCTCCCTACTGTGTACTTTTACTGGATGAAATAGAAAAAGCACATCAAGATATCTATAATATCTTACTTCAAGTCATGGACTATGCAACGCTTACAGACAATAAGGGACGCAAGGCTGACTTTAGAAATGTTATTTTAATTATGACATCTAATGCAGGTGCTTCAAGAATAGGTAAAAACCTTGTGGGATTTGGTGAAAGAAAGATTCAAGGAGAAGCAATTAATGATGAAGTTAAGAAAGTATTTTCTCCTGAATTTAGAAATCGTTTATCAAGTATTATTGCATTTAATCATATTACAGAAGATATGGCATTATTAATTGTACGAAAAGAGCTTAGTAAGCTTAAAAAAGTGGCAAAAGAAAAAGGAATTAAACTAAGCTTTAATCAAAAATGTATAGAATATATAGTCACAAAGGGAGTTTCTGCGGAGTATGGAGCACGAGAAATTTCACGTTTAATAGAAAGTAAAATAAAGCCTCTTTTGGCACAAGAAATTTTATTTGGAAGTTTAAATGAAGGTGGAAGTTGTAAAATCAGTTTAGTAGAAGAAGAGTTTAAAATAAAAGTTAATTAAGATAAGGAAATCGATAGACTGCCATGGAGGTGGTGTCTATCGATTTTTTTGTTGTAGAGAAATAAGTTACATTTATAAATCTATTTTAAAATAGGTTTAATAAATAATAATAACTATGAGGTGTATTTAACACCTGTATTTTTTAAAAAATTACAAAAATTACTATTAAATGTGTAGCTTTTGTATTAAAATAATAAATAATTAAAAAAAAAGTAAAAATGTAAGATTGTGTAATATTATAGTAGGTTATGGGAGAATGAAAAAATGAAAGAGTTTCTAGATAAAATAAGAGATAGAATTTTAATTGTTAATGCTGAGGGTAAAATAGAATTTTGTAACAAATGCTTACTAGAAGACTTACAATACACATTATCTGCTTATCAAGAGAAGAAACTAGATAAATTCCTGATTCCAGGAGAAGTAAAATTTATAAGTTGGGAAGAGTTATTAAGACTTGGGCATACTAAATTTTTAGTAAGTTTGAGGAATATAAATGATGAGGAAATAAGTTATGAAGGTATATTAAATATAGGGAAATGGAACGAAGAGCAAATATATTATATTATTTTGAGAGAAAATGAACCCATATATAATGTAAAAGAGCTAGAAAGATTATTAGATAAATTACCTTTTGTAGTGTGGCTTAAAGATCAAGAAAAAAAGTATAGGTTTGTAAATGAATGCTTTATTAATAAAGCATCAGCACTAACACAGCACTTAGAACGAAGCAGTATACTAGGAAAGAATGATGAAGACATCTGGAACCAAGAATTTACTCGTATTATTCAAGAGGGAGAAGATGAACTTCTAATAAAAAAAGAGGCAATTTGTTATGAGAAAGTTATAGAAATAGACAATAAACAGAGATGGTATCAATTTAATTTTATTCCTATTACAAGTAGTTCAGGCCAGGTCCAGTACATTTTGGGTATGAGAGAAGAGATAACACTATATAAAAAAATGGAGCGTCAGCTAGATAAAAATTATTATAAAGAATATATGAGAAATAAATTGTATACCCAAGATATAGAGCTTGGAAGTGAACACATTAAATACTTATATCAAATGAAGGGGATTAATGGAAGTATTCAAGAAGTATTAGAAGAAATTGAGGCAGATGGCATCATTATAGGTATTTATAATAAAGCTAAAAATAGTTTATACTGTACATACAAAGAAGGAATGGAATCTTGTGAGTTAGATTTAATGGATGAAATTAAATTAACTAATAGTTTTAGAGATGAAATGATAAGTGGAGGTAACTTATGGGGCATAAAATTAGCACATGACTATTATAAGTACATAGACATTGAACAGAGAGAGGCATTCAAAGTAAAAGATTTAAGCTATCTAGGATGTTATCCTATAGTGCTAGAAGATGAGCTTTTAGGAATCCTTATCTGTAGCTATAGTAACTTAGCTAATGCTAATCCAAGTAGGGAAACACAAATTTTCAAGCTTTCAAGACAACTGGCATTAATTATACAGAATGAGGTATTAACAAAAGTTGTCAAGAGAGAACTAGAGAAGCGAGAAGAATTAGAAGAAGAATTACAAAACTTTGCAGAAACTGCAAGTGACCTTATGGCCATAATAGCAATGGATGGACGTGTTGAGAAAGTAAATGGAGCATGGGAGTCTGTATTAGGTTGGAAACCTAGTGAACTGATAGGACGTTCTTCTAGTGATTTTGTTTATAGAGAAGATCAGCAACGCTTTTTTGAAAAAAAATTTTGTATAAACAATGAGCGCGCTGTAAGAGGAATTATATGTAGAGGTTATTGTAAAAATAAAAGTTATAAATGGATTGAGTGGAGTATAAAATATACTAGTAATAAGCAGTATTATGTCTGCACAGGTAGAGATATCTCAAAGCAAAAAGAACAGGAAGAGGCAAGAAAAGTCTATGAAGAGGCACTGCAAATAGAAAAAATAAAAAGTGAATTTTTTGCTAATATGTCGCATGAATTCAGAACACCACTTAATATTATTCTAGCAACAGTACAATTATTAGAAAAGGGGATAAAACAAGGTCATATCAATGTGCAGCCTAATTTTGATTTGGTGAAATACTTAAGCACGGTTAAGCAGAATACTTATAGAATATTAAGATTATCTAACAACATTATGGAACTAACAAGTATTGATACTGGACATTACAAGATGAAGCTAGAAAATTTAAATATTGTTAATGTCATAGAAGAAACAACTTTATCTGTAGCAGATTACATTGAGAGTAGAGGGATTACTTTACTGTTTGATACAGATGTAGAAGAAGTTATTACAGCATGTGATGCGGAGAAGCTAGAACGCATCATATTAAATATCTTATCTAACTCTGTTAAGTATACATATAGAGGAGGAATAATATCAGTTAATCTCTCATTGCAAGATGAAGGTCTTATAGTAGTAGTAAAGGATACCGGGGTAGGTATTCCAAAAGAAAAGCTTACTACTATATTTAATCCATTTATTCAAGTTGACTCTCTTTTAACCAGAAAGTGTGAAGGGAGTGGAATTGGACTAGCATTGGTTAAGTCACTTGTGAAAATGCATGAAGGAACAATTGATGCGAAAAGTGAATTGGGTAAGGGAACTGAGATTGTCATAAAATTCCCTATTAGAGTGCTTGAGGATAGCGAGGTTGAACCTTTAGAGTTTGAACCTAGAATAGAACAAACCAAAATGGAGTTCTCAGATATTTATAATTTGTATTAAAAATTTAGAAACATGTGTTAGAATAAGGTATATTATAATACATAAAAGGAGGCTGATTATGAGTAAATTCTACGTAGAACTAAAAAGAGTGGTAGATGATTCTTATGATATTGAAATAGGGCATAACCTTTTTAATACACTTATTAGAGAGTTAAAAGGAAATTTAGGACAAGGCATTAGCAGATATGCTATCATAACAGACTCAGTCGTAAAAGAATTATATGGTGATAAGCTGTATGAACTAATGCTTAAGGAAGGGTTTAATGTAGATTTATTAAGCTTCCCAGCTGGAGAAACTTCTAAAGTGAGACGTACTAAGGAAATACTAGAAGATACTATGTTAGAAAAAGGGCATAAAAGAGATAGCTGCATTATTGCATTAGGTGGAGGCGTAGTAACAGACCTGGCTGGATTCGTTGCAGGGACTTTTGGCAGGGGGATTCCTTTTATTAATTATTCAACTACTATTTTAGGCGCAGCAGATGCTTCAGTAGGAGGAAAGACAGCTGTAGATACAGAGCTTGCTACCAATTTAATAGGTCTTATTTATCAACCTAAAAAAGTATACATTGATTTAGCAACTTGGGGCACTTTGCCTATTCAACAAGTAAGTAATGGATTAGCAGAGACTATTAAACATGCTTGTATGGCAGATATAGAGTTTTTTGAATTCTTAGAAGAATATATAGCCCAGCTTTTAACCAATGAGGGTGTTACAGAGAGGCAAAAAGAAATATGTATCCATATTGCTGAAATGAATTGTAAGATTAAGTATGAGGTAGTTAAGCTAGATGAAAGGGAAGCAAATTTAAGGCAGATTTTAAATCTAGGTCATACCGTAGGTCGTGCTATAGAAACCTTAAGTGACTATACGCTTTTACATGGTGAGGCTGTTGCTATTGGAATGGCTAGCCAAGTTAGAATAGGACAAAAACTAGGATATATAAGTGAGAAAGAAGCTGATAGGGTTATTGCACTTTATGAAAAAACAGGACTTAGTACTCATATTCCAGCACATATTACAACTCAGGAACTAGTAAGTAAATTATATACAGATAAAAAGGTAAGAAAAGGGAAAATACGTTTTGTTTTTCAAGAAGGAATAGGTAAGATTAAGCAATATGATGATGGGAACTATTCTATTGCTCTAGAGGAGACATTTATATCTGAAGCTATTGAGGAAATGCGAAATAAATAAGTCCTCCATTTCATTAAACTAAATATGGTACAATAGAGGCATTAAATGTGACGTACATCTGTCATATTTAATGCCTTATATTATAAGTATTAAAAGTAGGACTAAGGAGAATAAAAATGGAATTTATACCAGCAAAGACCATGTTATCCTATGCTAAAGGAGAACATTGGTTTGGAATAGACTATAATATGAATATTTATAAAGGCTGCTGCCATGGATGTATTTATTGTGATAGTCGTAGTAGCTGTTATGGCATAGAAAGCTTTGATGAGGTTAAAGCAAAGAAAGATGCGCTTTTAATACTGCATAATGAACTGAGGCGTAAGGTAAAAACAGGCATTATAGGTACAGGAGCTATGTCAGATCCTTATAATCCATTTGAAAAACAATATGGGCTAACAAGAGGTGCATTGGAACTTATTAATCAATATGGTTTTGGAGTAGCAATTGCTACCAAAAGTCCGTTAATTACTAGAGATATAGATATTTTAAAAGCAATCAATAATCATTCACCAGTTATTGCAAAAATAACTATAACTGCTTATAAAGATGATTTGTGTAAAATCATAGAGCCGAGAGTAGCCCCCTCATCTGAAAGATTCAAAGCAATTAAGGCTTTAGCTGAGGCAGGTATTTTTACTGGAGTATTGATGATGCCAGTACTTCCATTTATAGCAGATAATGAAGAAAATATTAAATCAATTGTAGTTAAGGCGGCAGCTTCAGGTGCTAGATTTATCTATCCTGCTATTGGAATGACCTTAAGAGAGAATCAACGAGAATGGTATTTTGAAAAATTAGATCAATATTTCCCGGGAATTAAAGAGGAGTATATTCAGCATTATGGTAATCAATATGAGTGTAGGAGTGTTGATTTTGCTAAGCTTAGAAAGCTATTTGTCAGAGAGTGTGAAAAGTATGGTTTGCTATATAAGATGCCAGATATTATTAAAGCCAGTAGGAAAAATCATGAAGTAGAGCAGTTAAGTCTGTTTTAATATAGTATGGGAATAGGCTGTAAGATAATACTGATTTATCGAAGTGATGATAGGTATAAAAATAAGCTATAATTGTAAGATTTAAGTCAATGAAGACAAAATATGAAAAGGTAATTTGTTTTAAATTATATATAATAAAATCAGTTGTAAAAATTAAAACTAAAGGAGAAAGAATATGAATTTTGATAATGACTGTTTTTATTGTGTGAAAGACCATCGTTTAACAGATATTATGATTAAAATCTGTGATCTAGAGGCAAGTACTCTGTATTTATTTAAGGAGCAAACTTATAGAGGAAGATGCTTAGTTGCGTATAAAGAACATAAAAGCGAGTTATTTGATTTAAGTGATGATGAAAGAAACGCTTTTATGAAGGATGTGGCTAGAGTAGCTAAGGCAATGAGTGAAGCTTTTGGTGCTTATAAGATTAACTATGGTGCTTATGCAGATAAGATGACTCATTTACACTATCATATTGTTCCTAAATATGAAGGGGGACCAGGTTTTGGAGGAACTTTTGAAATGATGCCAGAGCCTAAAGTACTTTTAAGTGAAGCAGAATATGAAGAACTTATTAGAAGAATTAAAGAAAAACTTTAAGGTAGTATAAGGAGCCCTGGTTTACCATGTATTAACTTATGCTATTATAAAGGGGTAACTAAAAATAGATAGCAGTATACGACTTAAGATATTAGCTAAGTATAGTGGAGGACCTCATGAATTATAAGCAAGAAATATTAGCTTATTCACCTGTAAATGCTCAGGAAATGAGCGAGAAGAAAGTGATACTAGAATATATTGAAAGATTCCCTGATACTATATTATTGAGAGAAAATGAATTTGCTCATCTTACAAGTTCAGGCTTTATTATGAATGAGATGCTAGATAAGGTACTTATGGTCCATCATAATATTTATAAGACATGGGCATGGACTGGAGGACATGCTGATGGGGATGAAGATTTATTACATGTAGCACTTAAAGAAGCAACAGAAGAAACAGGGGTAAAGCATATTAAACCACTCATGAATACCATAGCTTCATTAGATATTCTACCTGTATGGGGGCATATTAAAAGAGGATGTTATGTACCGACACATATGCATCTATCAGTTGCCTATATACTTATTGCAGATGAAAAGGAAGCTGTAGAAATAAATAGAGAAGAAAATAGTGGTGTCATGTGGATTCCGATAGAAGAACTTGAAAAGTATTGCAATGAACCAGAAATATTAGTGGTGTATCATAAGTTGATACAACAGGCCAAAAATTGTGTAGCCAATAAAGCATAAATAGGAGCTACATTAAGTATAGTACGAAAAAGGGCTTGAAATATGGCAGTTAAAGTTGTAGTATGAAGGTAAATATGAAATGAAGAAAAGGAGAATGAAATGAGAATGATTTTAGCTTAATGAACAGATTATTTTTACAATTAAAGAGAGAGCATACTCTTTCTTGTTGTGCAAAAATCTATGAAGCTAATCATACTCATAAGTCATTGTCCAAGATTTATATATAGATTAATTGTGTAGCCTTTAGAAAAGCGTATTTTAGGGCTACAGGTCTATAGAAGTAAATAAGGATTATTAAAAGACTGTAAATGAGCATGAGTTCATTTGCAGTCTTTTTAAAATCTAAACTAATAGACAAGAAGATGAGAAATAAAGAGATGGAGATGCATAACAAAAGAGGTGTGCTTTCGTAAAATATGAGGTGAAATGATGACAGCTATTTTACAAGGAAAGCATATTAGTAAAGAGTTTGGTGACAAAGTAATATTAAATGATATTAATTTTGAGATTGAATCAGGAAAAAAGATAGGAATAGTAGGAAGTAATGGGGCAGGTAAAACAACGTTAGCTGATATAATTACCAATACAGTTAAGCCTACAAGTGGTCAGCTCCTTTGTCAATATAGTGGTATGGATATAGGATATATGAAGCAAGCTACAGAGTATTTAGATTTAGAACAAACATTGAGCGGAGGAGAGAGGACAAAGAAACTTTTAACACAACTTCTTTATAGTAAGAAAGATTTTCTAGTGCTAGATGAGCCAACTAATCACCTGGATTATGAAGGGGTAAAGTGGCTTATTAAACAAATAAAAGCTTTTAAAGGGGCAGTTGTTATCATATCACATGACCGCTTTTTTCTAGACCAATGTATTGATAGTATTATGGAAATTGATCAAGGGAAGATCGTTAATTATAACGGAAATTATTCCTTTTACAGAGAAGAGAAAAGGAGACGATATGAGAGTCAGCTCCATTTATTTATGGAACAAGAGAAACTTAAATCACAAATTAGAGGACAAATAGAAGAACTAAAGGGATGGTCTGAAAAAGCTCATAGAGAGTCTCGTAAAAAGGCAATTGCTACAGGAAATAAGTTCGGGGGAAAAGAGTACAATAGGGTAAAAGCTAAAAAAATGGATAAGGCAGTTAAGTCTAGAATTAAAAGATTAGAAAAAATAGAAGTAGGTGGCTTAATAAAACCAGAAGAAGAAATAAAAGTATTATTTCAGCTAGAAGCCACTAAAAAAGTTGGAGATACTATCTTACAAGCAAAAGATATTCGTAAATTCTATGGGAATAAGTTGATTTTTAACCAAAGTTCCTTTTACGTCAAAAGAGGAGAGAAGATAGGGGTATATGGTGTTAATGGTTGTGGCAAATCAACCTTAGTTAAAGCAATATTAAAACAAGTACCACTTGAAGGAGAAATAAGAATTAGTGAAGAAAGGAAGATTGGCTATATCAGCCAGGATGTTTTAGATATAAAGGAGGAGAAAAGTATCTTGCAGGTATTTGAAACCACCAATAAAGAAGAAGAGCGTCAAATACGTATGGCACTTGTACAAATGGGTTTTTCCAATGATCGCTTGTATGATAAAGCCGAGGTTCTTAGTTTAGGAGAGCGTATGAAGCTCAAATTATTGCTTCTTATTCGTCAAGGATGTGAAGTACTTATTCTAGATGAGCCTACTAATCATATAGATCTTCATGTTAGAGAGCAGCTAGAAGAGACACTTAAAGATTACAATGGAACCCTGATTTTGGTAACACATGACAGGTATATGTTAGAGCAGCTGTGTGATAAATTATTAGTTTTTGAAAACCAGATCATTAGACGTTATGAATATGGCATTAGAGAGTACTTAGAAAGAAAAGAACAAAAACAAGTAGCACAAGATGAAACTCATAGAAAAGAAATGAAGAGCAATAAAGAAGATAAGATGTTATTAGAAAATGAAATAGCATACATCATAGGACAGTTAAGTAGAGAAAAGCAAGGAACACCAATGTATGAGGAGCTAGATAATAAATACCAAGAATTAATAAAAAAAAGAAATGGATTTTGATTAACAGGCTTGAAAAAAGGTATTAAATATGTTAGAGTTTGAAAAGTAAAACAACTTTCTATGTTAAGAATTAAATGCTTTAATGTAGAAGCGAAAGGAGTGTTGTATGATGACTAATAATAAATTAATGGTGGTAAACAACTAAAATCAAATAGTGGCAAAGCAAATGCTAAAGGTGACTCTAGCCCTTTATTTGTGATGCCGTTTTGTGAAACCTTTCGTGAATACTGTGGCCAGTAAAGACACATCACATAGGTGTGTCTTTTTTGCATGCATTTTTGAAAGACAAACGGTATAAAAGTATTTGACACTATTGATTTTAGTAAAAGCGAGCAAGCTAACTAAAACATAAAATAGTGGAGGCAATCATGATAGATTTAAGAAGATTAGGATATATTGAGCAAGTAGTTGATATTGAAGGAGATTACCTATTAGGACGTATTGTTGCAGTTCATAGAGAACTTTATAAGGTGATATGTAATAGTGGAGAAAGAGATGCCGTATTAAAGGCGAGTATTTATCATCATGGAGAAACAGGAGAGATATTTCCGACGGTAGGAGACTTTGTACTTATTGATTATAATGCAAGTGGCAGTAGCCGTATCGTAAAGACTTTAGAGCGCAAGTCTTACTTTTCTAGAAAGGATCCAGATGTAGGCAGAGGAGAGCAAGTAGTAGCTGCTAACTTTGATTATGTGTTTATACTGATGTCTTTAAACCATGATTTTAATTTAAAACGTTTAGAACGTTACCTAGCAGCAAGTTGGCAAAGTGGGGGCATTCCTGTAGTCGTATTAACAAAAGCAGATTTAACCCCTAACTATGAGGACTTAGTAAAGCAGGTAGCTGATACAGCAATAGGGGTAGAGGTAATTGTCATTAGTTCTAAGACAGGATTTGGTTTAGAAAACCTAAACAAATTTATACAACCTGGTAAAACCATAGTATGTTTAGGTTCATCAGGTGTAGGAAAATCAAGTTTAGTAAATGCTCTCTTAGGAGCAGATTGTATGAAGACTAGTGGCATAAGGGAAGAAGATTCTAAAGGGCATCATACGACTACTCATAGGCAATTATTATTTCTAGAAAATGGGGCTATGCTGATTGATACACCTGGAATGAGAGAATTAGGTATGTGGGATATTACTACAGGCCTAGGAGAGACCTTTGTAGATATAGAAGGTCTAATACAGCAATGTAAATTTTCTGATTGCACACATCATAATGAACCAGGTTGTGCTATTAATGAAGCACTGATAAATGGCGATTTATTACCTACAAGATGGCAAAGCTATTTAAAATTGCAGAAGGAAGCAGCCTATAGTGCTAATAAGGCATTATATTTTCAAAGAGTAAAAGAAAAGGCTAAAAGCAATGCCAAGTTTATTAAACAAAAGAAACAAGCCAGAAATAAGGATCAGTATAATAAGGGGGATTTTTAATATGCAACAATTAGAGACAGAACGATTAGTAATAAGACGCTTTAAAGAAGAGGACTGGAAAGATTTATATGAGTATCTTTCTGATGAGGAAGTAGTGCGTTATGAGCCTTATCAAGCTTTTTCTATAGAAGCAAGTCAAAATGAAGCTAAAAGTAGGGCAGAAAGTCCAGCGTTTTTAGCGGTTTGTCTAAAAGAAAATAATAAGCTCATTGGCAATATTTACTTTGCAAAACAAGAGTTTAAAACATGGGAAATAGGTTATGTGTTTAATCGGTCTTATCAAGGGAGAGGGTATGCTACAGAAGCAGCAAATGCTGTTATAGCTTATGGTTTTAATACTAGGGGAGCAAGAAGAATTGTTGCCATGTGTAATCCGCTTAATACAGCATCTTGGAGATTGTTGGAGCGTTTAGGAATGAGAAGAGAAGGTCATTTAAAACAAAACATCTATTTCAAAAAAGATGAAAAAGGAAATCCCATTTGGAGTGATACCTATGAATATGCCATTCTTAAAGACGAGTATATTAAACAATAGTCATAAAAGTTTAAAAAAATAAGCTTTATTTGTAGAACGATATGCCTAAAATGTATTGAATATGTTGAAAAGAGGGGGAACAGGGTTTATATTTTATATTAAGATACTGTAAATGGGGTGATATATATGAAAGAGCAAAAAGAAGGGACTAAAAAGAGGGAAATAAATATTTATTCTCTAAAGACAAAAATGGTTTTTTTACTACTAATTGTTATCATAATAACTACAGGCATAAATATATGGACCGCTATTCCTCTGGCAAGTGATAGCCTATCAAATGTAAATCAAAATTACTTATATGACTTAGTTGTAGCGTATGGGGATGAAGTTGACAAGATTCTATCCGAAAGTAATGGAGAGTATGTAGAAGCACTAAAAGAACTGGTAGCAGGTATAGGAATAAAGGGGATTGATTCAAGTTATGCTTATATAGTGAAAAAAGATGGAACTATGCTATATCATCCTACGACTGACAAAATAGGTAAACCAGTAGAGAATAAAGTAGTAACAGAGGTGGTAAAACAACTTAATGAAGGAAACGTATCAGAACCAACTGTTGTTGGTTATGACTTTAAGGGGCTTAAAAAATATGCTGCTTATTATATAACAAAAAATACTAATGACATATTAGTGATTACAGCTGATGAAGCAGATATTCTAAAACCAATAGAGAGAATTATTAGGAGAAGCATATCAGGAGGGGGATTTGCTCTTGTTGTAGCTTTAATTATGGGATATGTTATTACAGGCTATTTAGTACGTCCTATTAAAAAAGCTACAACATTGGTAACAAGAATTGCAGAATTAGATTTTGTTGAGGATGAAGAGCAGAATAAACTTAATAAGCGTAAAGATGAAACAGGAGAAATGAGTAGAGCCATTACAACGTTAAGAGAAAGTTTATTAAAGGTTGTTACTCATATTAAAGAGCAAGGAAATAACTTATTTTCTGCGTCAGAACTTCTTAGCACCAATGCCTCAGAGACAGCTATAACTATAGAACAAGTAGAAAATGCTGTTCATGATATGGCAGCAGGGGCAACTAGTCAAGCAGAGGAAACACAAAAAGCAACAGACCACGTCATTGTTATAGGTGACATGATAGAAGAGACTAATAAAGCTGTAGCAACACTTAATGATCATGCTAAGCAGATAAAGATATCTAGTGAAGCAGCAACGGAGACTTTAAAAGAATTAGATAATATAAATAAAAAAGCAAGTGATTCTATCGATGTCATTTATAAACAAACGAATACAACTAATGAATCAGCTTTAAAAATTAAAGAAGCAATAGCACTAATCACCTCTATTGCAGATGAAACCAATCTTTTATCCCTCAATGCATCTATTGAAGCAGCAAGAGCAGGGGAACAAGGAAGAGGCTTTGCAGTAGTAGCAACTCAAATTCAGAAACTAGCAGAACAATCTAATGATTCAGCTAGAAAGATAGAGGAAATCATTTCTTCTCTCATTAAAGATTCTACAACTGCTGTTGGAACTATGAAAGAAGTTAAAGAAATAATAGAAAAGCAAAATGAAAATGTAGAAAAAACGAATACCATCTTTGTTGAAGTAAAGAAAGGAATAGATAATTCTATTGAGGGAGTTCAAGCCATTCTAGAACGAACTAAGAAGATGGACGAAGCAAGAGTAAAGGTAGTGGATATTGTACATAGTTTATCAGCTATAGCAGATGAAAATGCGGCTAGTACACAGGAAACATCAGCTTCTGCTACAGAAGTAAGTAGTATTATGGTTAATGTTTCGGAGAATGCTATTCAATTAAAAGAGATTGCTAATAGTTTAGATCAAGGTATGAATGTATTTAAGCTATAAGTTTTGGGAGAAGGTATGAAGACAAAAGAGAAGATAGTTTATGAAGCGTTAACCTTGTTTTCAATGCAAGGATACAATGCTGTTTCGGTAAGGGATATTTCACGGGCAGTAGGGATTAAGGAAAGTTCTTTATACAATCATTTTAAGAACAAGCAAGATATTTTTGATGGAGTAGTTGAAGTTTGTTATGAAAAAGCTACTACTTTTTATGAAGCGATGCAAATCCCTTATACGATAGGAGATAGTAAGGTAGATATGTATCAAGGGATTTCGAATGAACTGCTTATGCAGATTACATTTAAAATATTCGAGTACTATTTTTGTGATGAATATGCAGTTAAGTTTAGAAGGATGCTTATTATTGAGCAATTTAATAATAAAAAGATTCAAGAACTTTATAGAAAGCTTTATATGGAGGATGTAATTCATTTCCAGTCCAGCATATTTAAATATCTTATTTCAAAAGGAGAGTTCAGAAGCGTTGATCCGGAGTATATAGCAATAGCGTTTTATTCGCCGATCTTCTTGATGCTAAATCAATATGATGAGTTTGATGAGGAAGTTAAACAGAAACTAAAAAGGCATGTACTTGAATTTAAGGAAGCTTTTAAGCCAGAATAGAAATGAGCCTGTTAGACAGGGCACAGATGTGCCACTGCTTAACAGGCTTATTATTTATAATAGCTCTTGATTTAAAAAGTCAATAAAACAAGAAGTTGCTTTAGAAAAAGTAGTGTCAGTAGCATAAGCAATATCAATAGAACGTTTACTTGGAGAGAGAGTAAAAGGAATTTCTACCAAGGATCCAGTTGCCAACTCTTCTGATACAAAGTCTTTAATAACAGAAGTAATACCAAGTCCGAGTTTTGCACAAGCAATAAGGAAATTCATATCTCCAGCAACAATATCAGGAACAATGGAAATTCCCTGATTAGCAAGGACTGTTTCCAAGTAAAGTCTAGTGACACTATCTTTAGATAAAAACATAAAAGAAGCCTGTTCGCAAAGCTCTGGTAAGGTTAGAGAAGAAATGGATTCATAGTAACTAGGACTACAAACGAAGATATCCTCAATTTTCTTTAAAGGGATGAAACTAAGACCATCATAATAGTTAGATGAACTTACAATAACAATATCAAGTACCCCTTTTTTTGCTAAGTCTAATGTCTTTGTTGTAGAATCATTAATAATTTGTAATTTAATATGAGGGTAACGTTCCATAAAGCTTTTTAGCAGAGGCATGAGAAAATGTGTTCCTAAAGTAGAACTAACTCCTAGATTAATTTGCCCTGCATTTAAGGAATGAAGCTTAAGGAGAAGTTTTTCGCCTTCTTCTAAGGCTTCTAAGGCCGTTTGAACATGTTTATAAAAAAGCTCGCCTTCTGGTGTAAGAGAAATGCCTTTAGAACGCCTAGAAAAAAGGGAGGTTCCTAGAGAAGATTCTAAGGCTTTAATAGATTTACTAACTGCTGGTTGAGAAATATAAAGGGCTTTGGCTGCTTGAGAAAAGCTTTGATACTGAGCCACTGTATAAAAAACATGATATAAATGAAGTTCACTAATCAAGATATAACCTCCAGTTATGAATGATATAAATATTTGATAATTTTATTATAATTTATTATCCGACAAAGTAAATAAAAATTCAGAATATATTTATCGTTACTTGCTAAATTATACAGCTAGTCAGTAAGCTTCATAAATGCTATCATAAACAGATAGAAGTGGAGGAAGAGTAGTGAGTGATTATGAAGTAGTATTAAAAGCAGAACAAGTTTACTTAGATAAAGTAACAGAATTTCTTAATGAACAGATTTCATTAGGGGGAGATGCGGTTGATGAACAAAAGAGAAACCTTATAGCTCTCAGAAGAGAGATGTGGGCAGGGGGAGTACCAGCTGTTGATGATTACGATAGAAATATTGAACTTACTCAATATCATACTATGGAGAGAATAGAAACCTCTCAATATGAACATAAACTAGGGAAGTTAGAAAAATATAAACGTGTGTTAGATAAACCATACTTTGGACGTTTTGATTTTACAGAAGAAGGAGAAAGTACAGAAGCTGTTTACATTGGTTATCAAAATGTTATGAACGATGATACCTATGAGGTAATGGTTTATGACTGGAGAGCACCTATTGCAAGTATGTTTTATCGTAATGAATTAGGACCTGCTAGCTATGAGGCCCCTTGTGGAGAGATTCGCGGGGAAGTGAGTTTAAAGAGACAATACGAAATTGAAAAGGGAAAGCTAGATTATTTCTTTGATTGCTCCTTAACTATTACAGACGACATGCTAAAAGAAGCTTTAGGCAACAATGCTTCGACCTATATGAAAAACATCGTTGAGACCATTCAAAAAGAGCAAGATATGATTATTAGAAATAAAGGAAATGATGTACTTATTGTTCAAGGGGTAGCAGGAAGTGGAAAAACGTCTATTGCGATGCATCGAATTGCCTTTTTATTATATGAACGTATGGCAGAGGGACTTACTAGCGATAACATTATGATTATCTCTCCCAACCACTTATTTGGAGAATATGTAAGTACTGTTTTACCAGAGCTAGGGGAAGAGAATGTAAAATATAGTACTATGGAAGATTTCTTTGAAACTTATTTTAAACAGAGTATTCGCATGCGTTCTAGAAGTAGTCAATTAGAATACATGATTACGAATAAAAATAGAAAGGCTATTAGAAATACCATTCGCTTTAAAGGGTCTAGCCAATTTGTACACATGTTAGACCGTTTAATTGATATTTATGAAAAAGAGCTTATTCAGTTTAAAGACGTTTATTATGCAGAAGAATTGATTGCAGATGCAAAAAGCCTCAAAAAGAACTTCCTAGATAATCCTATTAATATGGCTGTTGGTAGACGTTTAGATCGAATTCAAAATAGGCTAGAGAAAAAGCTACGAGAGTTAGAAAAAGCAAAACGAAAAGAACTTTTTAAAATGCTTAAAGGTGAAGGCGGCTATGATGTAGACGAAAAGGTTAATGAAAAGTTAAATAGCTATAGAGATCAAACGTTAGGCACAATAAGAAGTTTTACTAAGGTTAATTGTTTTAGATTATATGAGAAATTATTTAAGGATGAAAGCTTATTTAATCGCGCCGCATCAGGGTTAAATTTGCCTAAGTCTAGTGATTCGATTCGCACTTTTACAGCAAAGAGTTTAAGAGCGGACCTAGTAACTTATGAAGATGGAATGGCTCTACTTTACTTGAAGTTAAAGTTAGAAGGTGAAAGACTTTATCCTCAGATTAAACAAGTACTTATAGATGAAGCTCAAGATTATTATCCATTACAATATAAAGTCTTAGGAGAAATCTTTAAAGGTACACAATATACTATCCTAGGTGATATCGGTCAAACCATTGAAAAATCAGAAACAGAAGATTTATATGATGAGGTTATTAGATGTTTAGAGCCTAAAAACGCATTAAAGCTAAGTCTTACTAAAAGTTATCGTTCATCTTATGAAATTAGCTTATTTACCTCTAAGTTGAGAGATGGAGAGGTAGGTGCTATTGCTTTTGAAAGACATGAAGAAGTCCCTGTTATTGCTGAGCATGAAAATGAAGCTCAAGAACTGGAGTGGATAGAAGATCGAGTTAAGACTTATCAAAAAGAAGGCTATGAAACCATAGCAATCATCTGTAAATCTCAAAAACAAGTGAATCATGTGTATAGTAAGCTTTCTAGAAAGCTAGATATTCACCAATTAAATCCAGAAGAAGAAGGTTATCAAAAAGGTATTCACATTATGCCAGTTTATATGGCAAAAGGATTAGAATATGATGCAGTTATTGTCTATGAAGTGAATGAAGTGAATTATGATGAGCCGGAGGATAAACAACTTCTTTATATTGCTTGTACTAGGGCACTTCACCGTTTAGCATTATGTCATACAGGAGAAGTGAGTCATTTTTTAAAGATATAGCGGGATAGTTAAAATAGTAGCCTATAGTTGATAAGACTGGCTACTATTTTTGCAATTTTTTATAATAAGTACTATGATAAAACTTAGTCACATGATAAAAAGCTAGTAATGGAACATAGATAGATGGATATGTAAAGAAATTAAGGGGGAGAAAAATGAATACAAAGAAAAAGGCTCTAAAAGCGGCTATTCCACATACTATTCCGGTTTTGGCAGGATTTATATTTTTAGGTATAGCTTATGGCGTACTAATGGCAAGTAAAGGGTATGGTGCTTTATGGTCATTTTTAATGAGTACCATAGCTTTTTGCGGAAGCATGCAGTTTGTGGCAATTACATTACTAACAAGCACGTTTGCTCCAGTACAAACGCTTATTTTAACTTTATTAGTTAATGCAAGACATTTGTTTTATGGCATATCAATGCTTAAGAAATATAGAGGAGTAGGAAGATTAAAGCCTTTTCTTATTTTCATGATGTGCGATGAAACCTTTTCAGTCAATTATAGTGCTCAAGTCCCAGAAGGTGTAGATAAGGGATGGTTCTATTTTTTTATTTCATTTCTAAACTATAGCTATTGGGCATTAGGGTCAGTATTAGGCGGATTATTGGGGAACTTTATTACGTTTAATACAGAAGGATTAGATTTTTCATTAACAGCATTATTTGTAGTTATTTTTTTGGACCAATGGAAGGAAAGGAAAAACCGGGTTCCTGCTTTATTAGGGGTAGGCGCTGCTAGTATAAGCTTAGTTATATTTGGACCAAGTGATTTTATTATTCCAGCTATGATTCTTATTTTAGCTAGCTTAACTTTACTTAGAAGAAAATTAGATCCGAAGGTAGAGGGGGATGAGCAGATATGTATTTAACACCCGTACAAACGTTAATTATTATTGGCTGTGTGGCTCTAGGAACTATGACCACTAGATTCTTGCCCTTTATTTTGTTTCCAGACTATAAAGAAGTTCCTGAGTATATTGCTTATTTGGGGAAAGTACTTCCTTATGCAGTTATTGGATTATTAGTAATCTATTGTTTAAAGGGTATTTCATTTACTACAATGCCATTTGGATTACCCGAATTAATAGGGGTTGCCGGCACTGCTTTACTACACCTATGGAAAAGGAATACTCTCCTGAGCATTGGTGGAGGGACGGTTCTTTATATGATATTAGTACAAGGTATTTTTTAGGACTATAGGCAATGGAAAGCTAAAGAGTTAATAATTTTAGAGCATATAATGAAGGATGTGCCTATTTTTTGTAATGTTAATATGCGTTGCTTGTAGCAACAGTTAAGTATAGATTACTATTAAAAATAGCAAAGGAGGGATCACTTGTGTTTAGTGAAAACCTAAAAGCATTAAGGAAAACAAAAGGATTTACACAAGAAGAAATTGCTATTAGATTAAATGTAGTTCGTCAGACGATTTCAAAGTGGGAAAAAGGACTTTCTATACCTGATGCAGATATATTAATCAAAATTGCGGCACTCTTTGACGTATCAGTAAGTGAGCTACTGGGTTCTAAGTTAGAGGATGAAAAAGATATTAATATTGTAGCAGAGCAATTATCTAGGATAAATGAGCAGCTTGCTATAAAAAATCGTCGTGCTCATCTTATTTGGAAAAGTATTATAATTGTTATTACTACCATTGTAGTCATAAATATAATATTGGTTATAGTAGGCATAGTATCATTTAATAGTTTTCAAAATATCAAAACCACGACGGTGGTGACAGAAACAGAAGTCATTATTCCGAAAGAATAGAGGCTGAGGAGAAATATCAACTAAACAAATAGCGGGTTTATTAACTTACAGCACTTCATTATGAAGTGCTTTTTTATTTATCGCTCTTAAAATATATTATAGGTAATTATACATAAATGATAGAATAGTATTGACAATAATGAACTACAGTTGTAGTCTATAAACAACTACAACTGTAGTTGGTGTTGGTATCTATTAGATAAAGAGTGATAGAAGGAGAATAAGATATAGTCTAAAAAATTAAAGAGATTATTTCTAAAGACTATGCTAATGAGTTTAGTTGTAATGATAAGAATTATTACAGTAGGATTAGCTTGAACATCTAGAGGAAGAAAGGTAATGGAGGTTAGTATGGAAAAGAATATTACAGAAGCAGAATGGAAAATCATGCATGTATTATGGGAGCTGTCCCCATTGAGTTTAAAAGAAATTATAGAGGAGTTAAAAAAAGAAAAAGCTTGGTCTAATACCACAGTACGCACACTTATTGTGAGATTAATGGAGAAAGGCTTTATTGATGCAGATAAAACAACTAGTACTTTTAAGTATTATCCCTTAGTTCAGAAAGAAGAGTGTCAAATAAAAGAAGCTAAGAATTTAATTAATACAGTATTTGAAGGGTCTATGGGGATGTTAGTTACTGCTTTTGCTAAAAGGGGAAAGTTAACAGAAAAAGAGCAGGAAGAATTACGTAAGCTCATTGATAAAATAGAGGAGGAATAGTATGAATGTCATAGGGGAGATTTTAAGTTGGAGTTTAATGGCTAGCGGCATTATTGGAATTATACTGCTATTAAGAGTGTTACTTAAAGGGAAAATACAAAGAAGCTTAATATACGGTTTGTGGATTGTAGTTTTAATTAGGCTAATTATACCAGTATTACCGAGTAGCAAAATAAGCATTTTTAACTTATTTGATACAGGAATATCAAGTGCTAGGCTGAATACATCAAATGCTTCCAGTTTACAGGAAAAGGTGTTATTAGAGGCTGAATTTAGTCCTGAAAAAGATATTATAATTACAACAGCTAATGAAGAGTCTGGACAAGCTATGAAGGCAGAAGCGGATATGTTCAATAATAATAGCCCACTAAGGAACAGCTTACTTAGCGAGACAGTAAGCTTAATACTGCTACTTATATGGCTGTTAGGGAGTATAGTGGTAATTGGTTATTTTGGATACGGATATTGTAAATTAAAGAAAGAATTAAAAGGTGCAGAAAAGGTAACAGATGAAAAAATTCTTATACGTGCACAGCAGATCAAAGAAAAGGTACATATTCATGCTGATATTAGTATGGTTAAAGGGAAGTACCCAATGATCTTTGGCTTTTTAAGGCCAATCATTTGTATACCTGAAGGGTTTAGTATAGAAGAAGTAGAAATGATGTTATATCATGAATTAATTCACTTGAAGTATAGAGATAACAAGGTAACTTATCTTCAAATTTTAGCAGTAGCATTTCATTGGTTTAATCCTCTAGCATGGCTGGCTATGAAATTAATGAAAGAAGATATGGAAATAGCTTGTGATGAAAGAGTAATGGCTTTAGGAGTTAACAGAAAGCAGTATGCTAATACATTATTAAATATAGTTTTCACACCTAAAAACCAGCAATATCTAGTACAGGGAATGGGAGAAAATCCTAATCACATTAAAGAGAGAATTATAAAAATTACAATGTTTAAAAAGCATAAGTTAGGAGTTTCTATTATAGGAGGGCTTCTTTTGGTGGGGGTTATTTTAGTTTGTTTAACTAATGCTATACCAAAGAAAGATGGAGGAGTCATACCTAGTGCTCAGCAAAGTAATAAGGATACTAACGAAACTACTAAGTTACCGGGAGCAAACAATATAGCAGTGTTTGGTCTTGATGCGGATGGTACACGAACAGATACTATTTTTGTAGTGAATTTTAATGATAATCAAGATGAAGTAAGAATTGTTTCTATTCCTAGAGATACAAAGATTGAGTGGGATGAAGAACAAAGTAATTTACTAAAGCCAGAATCTGTTTTTGTAAGTAAAATAGGAGAGATGTATGCCTATAGCCAGGGACAATACATAGAACAATTAGCTGTAAAAGAAATAGAAGAAATGTTAAATATTCAGATTGCAAGCTATGTTATTATAGACTTTACAGCTGTGGAAAAAACAATTGATAGTATAGGCGGATTAGAATTAGATATACCACAAGATATGTATTATAGGGATAGTGCTCAGGGACTTAACATTAATATTAAAGCAGGGCTTCAACAATTGAATGGAAGCGATGTATTAGGGGTTTTAAGATATAGAAAAGGTTATATAAACGGTGATGTTGGACGTATTCAAATGCAACAATACGTCATGAGTACCTTCTTAAGCAAGATATTAAACGATGGAGATATAAGTACTATTACGGCTAGCGCGCTAGAAATCATAAAGGGTGTAAAGACTAATATCAATGTAGACGATATAACTTATTACATAAAGCTAGTAATGGGCATAGATACAAAGAACATACAATTTTACACCATAGCTGGAGAAGCCAATAGCCAGGAAGGTAGAAGTTACTTCTATCCAGATATGGATAAGAACTTAACTATTTTAAATAAGTAGTTCTATAAAAAATAAGAGCTTGGAAACAAGTTACTTATTTTTTATTTTTGTTGTAACAAAGTCTTTAAAAGTGTGACTTATAAAGAGAGAGGAGGGGTTAAGTGTTAGAGATAGAACAGCTGTATCAAATGTATAAGGAAGATGTCTTTAGATATTTAGTAAGTTTAACACATAATCCAGCCCTTTCGGAGGATTTACTTTCAGAGATATTCGTGATTGCCATTAGAAGGATAGGAACATATAGAGGTGATGCCTCTATAAAGACATGGCTATTTGGAATCGCGAGGAATGTATGGTTACAGCAGCTACGAAGGCAAAATAAAGATATAGATAGTAGTGCATTGTTTGAAATTTATGTAACAGATGGAATAGAGCAAGCTTTTATAGATAAGGAAATTATAAAAAGGATTAATGAACTTTTAGGGGAAAAGGATGAGCGAACAAAGCAAATTATTTATATGAGGGCAGAAGGCTATGCATTCGCTGAAATAGGTAAAAAGTTAGGTATATCGGAAAACTCAGCTAGGGTAATAGAATTTAGAACTAAACGATGGCTAAAGGAGAAGTTATTAGAGGAGGGATTTGGATGAAAAAAATAGAAGACGTAGAGATTAATTGCAATGTTTGCTTAGATTTGATGCCCCTAGTAAAAGACAAAGTAGCCAGTGATGATAGTGAGATGTTAGTTGCTAAGCATATAGAAAACTGTGAAAGCTGCAAAGCATTATTTAGTAGTGAAGAGATAGATAGGGAGTATAAAGTAGATGACCGAAAGGTTATTAGTAATATAAAAAGTAAGATCATTTCCATAGGGCTTATTATATTAATTATAGGTGGGTTATTAGGCATTTACTTATCTAACTCTCAAGGTATGTTTTATAACGTACTTATTATGCCATGTATAGGGATAGCAGGATGTGTCTTACTAAGAAAGAAATACTATTGGGTACCAGTAGGAATCTTTACATTATCTTATCTAGGTATTATCATTCAAAGCCTTTTAGAGGACATAGAATGGTTAGGCCGTATGCCAGAATTATTTATCATGCCTCTGTTTCTAAGTATTATTTATACGATTTTAGTGGGAATAGGTACGGCTATTGGTGCTTTATTTGGATATGTTTTTGGAAAGGAGTCTAAGCAGACGATGCCATGGATAAAAAGATTTATTGCAGGAGTATTAGGGATTTCTCTTATGGGAATAGTTCTATGGGGTGCTAATGATTTACTTGGTAATCCTATCTCAGCAGCTTTTGCCACTCATAAGGTTGAAGCGTATGTAGCTGAGAAATACCCAAAGTTAGATTTGGAAGTCGGAAAGGCTCGTTATAATTTCAAATTTAATAACTATATGGTCAATGTGAGTTCGAAAACTAGCATAGATACTCATTTCACAATAGAGTATAGAAAAGGGACAATACAGTATGATGGGTATGAGAGTTATGTACAAGGCAAGTTTAATACAAGAGATAGACTAGGAGAAACCTGTGCAAAAGAAGTCATTTCACTTTTATCGAGAATACCTCAGTTAGAGGACAATACTGCTATGGTAGACTTTGTAGATCCTGAGAGATTGGAGAAGAGTGAGAGAGAATCATTAGAGAAAAGTATTGTATTAGATATGTCCTTTAATAAGGAGTTAACTTCTAATATGTTTATTTCTATTAGAACAGAACTAACTGATACATCGGCTAAAAATCTGGAAGGAATATTAAAAGAGTCTTATGTTATCTTAAAGGAAGAAGGTTATGAGTTTAAAAGCTATGGATTATTTTCTGAAACCAAAGAAATGTTGGTTATGATTGATAATGTAACTCCTGAGGATATAGTAAATGGTCAATTGCTTAAGGCACTAGAGGAGGCAGAGCAAAATGAGAATAGTGAAATGCCTTCAGGAATGAGCATAGTAATCAGAAAGAGAGAGCAGTAAGTGAAGTGGAAGATTTGTAGAACAAATAATATCTAATATAGAGATTATAGCAAGGCATCCTAAGAAAAGGATGCCTTTTTTAGCACAAAAAATAAGCGATAAGCTTTAAAATTGCAGTACAGGAATATATGGTAAAATATGCTTGAATTAATCGTATTATTTTTTTATAAATAGGGAATGAAGTAACTATCGTAGTTGTCTATATAAGTATAAGAGAAAATTAGAGGAGGACAACATGAAGGAAGAAGAAATCATAAAAGGCATACAAAGTGGCGATATGATTTGCTATGAGCAGTTAATAGATGAGTATGGGGCTTATTTAGTACGGGTTATTATGAAAGTTTCATCAGGTATGTTACAAACAACAGAGATAGAAGAACTCTGTGCAGACGTATTTATTAAAGTTTGGCAGAAGCAAAGAACATTAGAGATAGAAACAGGAAAGCTTAAAGCTTATCTAGGTGCGATGGCTAGAAACCATACTATTAATCTCATGAGAAGTAAAGGAAGAAGGGAGTTCATCCCATTAGAAGAAGACAGTATAGATTATGAAACCCCAGAAGATAGCTTAGTGCAGGAAGAGGACAATAAGCTAGTGTTGGCAGCACTTAATACATTGCCAGAGCCGGATAGAGAAATTTTTATAAGAAGATATTTCTATATGGAAAAAATAATCGACATAGCAGAAATCCTTCATTTAAACGTACAGACAGTAGGAACTAAGCTGTTTAGGGGAAAGAAGAAGCTAGAACGTGCACTGAAAGAAAGGGGTGTGGCATATGAATAAGAAGTTAACTGAGCTTATGGAAGATATACAAGAGGATTTAATGGAAGAGGTTATGGATGAGGCAGAAATAAGGGAAGTACCACAGGTTTCAATAGATCGCATAAAAGCTTTAGCAACTAGGAATATAGGGAAAATGTCAGAGGATAAGCGCGTACCTGATGAAACATATAAAGAGAACAACAGTATACATTTAGAAACAAATGAGAGAAGTAATGGGGCTAAGCGAAAAGGAGGTAGAGGACAGCTTACAAAGAGAATACTGATTCCGTTAGTAGCAGCAGCTTTAGTTGTAGGAACTGTAGCAGCAGTTAATTATAATCCTACTTTAAAAGATATATTTGGTGAGTTTTTTCCGTTTAAAGATCAAGTACAACCTATTGAAAAAAGTATGAGTGCTGAAGGCTTAACTTTTACTGCTGAAGGAGCTTTAATTGATAAAAAATCCGGATTGTTTATAGCAAGCTTTACTAAAGATGATGGAGGTACCTTCGAAGAGGGTAGTGAAGTAAAACAAATGCAAGTACAAACAGAAAGACCAGGTAGTATGGGCTGGGGAGTACAAAGCAGTTTATCTGAAGATAAAAAGCAGCTGAATTGTATCATAGATTTATCATCTAACCAGCAGTTATATGGTCAAAAGCTAACACTAGAAGCAAGTGGCATAAGAGTATGGAGAAATTTGTCCAAAGTATCTGATATAAAACTAGAGGAGCTAACACCAATAGAAATAAAACAGCCTTGGAAAAGCTATACAAGTGCTTTAGGACTTAATCAAATTCTAGTCGAGGATTTTAAGGAAATAAAACTAGATGCTTTTTATGTTAGCGATACAGGAATAGAACTGATTACAAGTTATTATGATCAAGTGAATATAGAAAATCAAAGTACGTATATAGAAATGATAGATGAAAGAACCGGCCAAAGCTATGAACCTTCTCAGAGTGAGCACTATTGGAGTGAGAAAGAAGCATTAAATAAAGACTACTACGTATTTAATCAGTTTAAAAAAGAAGACTTACCTTATCTTAAATTTAAAGTAGGGAATAATTATTTTGAAAATGTCCTAGATGGTAAGTGGCAAGTAGAGTTTCAACTGGATAAAAATAGTCAGACTAAAACAAGACATATGAGTCAAACCATTAAAAACGAAAAACAAAAGTTAACTATTACAAAAGTAGAAGTATCAGCATTAGGCGCTACTCTAGAAGGCTATAAAGGTTCTAAAAAGATAGAAGCTTTACAAGAAGTTTATTTGAAAATGAAAGACGGTACAAAAATTGATTTAAATAATACGGGGATGAATACACGCAATATAAAATTTAATATGTATTATAATGTAGTGAGAAGTGGAGAAAATAAAGAGGGACATAATTTAAGTAAAGTAGAAGGATTAACAGAAGGGATTAAAACACCGACTATAGATAGTGCCAGCGATTTGCTGGTATATGATTTTATCAATATAGAAGAAGTACAAAGTATAGTGATTGAAGGAGTGGAGATTCCTTTACAATAGCATAAATAAGGACCTAGAACATTGAGTAAAGGGGAGAGTGGCGTTCTAGGTCTTTATTATTAAACTAGGGAATTTATTATACCGTTATGAATGTAGTATAGCTTTAAAACGTGTTGAGGAAGTGAAGAGTCAATGAAAATAGGATGAAGTTAGACTCAGTACCTACATTAATTGCTCCTAAAGTAATAGTGAAATAGGGAGGATAATCCTTATAATCATATACGGAGATTTATAGTGAGTTTAAAGGCGGTTTTTAGACATACAAAAAAGCAAGAGCACATACAGCATAACGGTGTATGTGCTCTTGCTTTTTTGCTCCAGACCCTTGATGAAAACTTTCATGACTGCCTAAATAGACCTTATACAAGGCATAGAATGGCTCCTCAGCACTACTATGACAAGCATGGTGCCTACTAAGGACAGTTGTGAAAGCTAAACCAATGAGTGAGGAGCTCCTTAAAGTCTTAGCCGGTGCACCCTTTATGATTAGGAAGCTAAGGCATTAGGACTCTGGTTGAAACTTTATTTTTGGTACTGCAATAGATGTAAAAACACACTTCATAACTTATAAGTGGCGCCTCCCTGTCAGCGCACAAGTGAACATTTTCCTTAAGTCCAGAGGTACCTATAACAATAGATTGAGACTTGGCTGACCCGGTCAGTTCCTCAGGTTGATGCTGCGGTGATTATGCCGTGGGAAGTTATTTAATTTGTTTTTACACTTCTATATATGTCTCGTACTTGAGAAGTCCCTAGTAAAAAATCAAAAATCTTTTACAAGCTTCTTTGTCGCTTAAGTAGCTGTATATTTAAGAACATGAATATTAAAGAACAACCTAAGAGGATGAGACAGTCTAGCCAAATCCTTTCAAAACCACTACCTTTAAGCATGACTTCTGTTAAAGCATTAGTTGTATAGTGAAGAGGCATCAAGAGTCCGACAATCTCCCAACCATTTGATAAATTAAATAAGCCACATAAAAAGACTTGAGGGAGAATCACAATAGGGATGAATTGAACCATTTGAAATTCATTATTAGCTAAACTAGAGAGTAAAATACCAAGTGTTAGGGCAGTAATAGCGGTTAAAAGGTTAATAAGAAGTACGTACCATATACTACCGACTACTTTTAGACCGAGAACATAAATAACAAAGAAAGTAATCAGGAGCGTTTGAAGCAAGGCTAATAAACTAAAGCCAAATACATAGCCGATGATTATTTCACTCCTTTTGATAGGTGTAGAGAGGAGCTTTTCCAAAGTGCCTGAAGTTCTTTCAGTAAGAAAATTAATGCCAGCAATTAGAAAGACAACGAAGAAGATAATAATCCCAATAAGCCCAGCTCCGAAGTTATCAAAGAAAGAGGTATCCTCTTCACCATAAATATAGTCAGTAGTAAAGTTTGGCTCAGTCATATTAAGCTCAGATAGATCTATTTCTGGTACCTGTAATTTCACTTGAGGCATTTTAGTCTTTAATTGAGTGAGGCTATCTAAGAGAGTGCTAAGCTTTTCTTTAGTATCTTCAGCATTTTGTTTCATATTATTTTGAAGTACTTTTAGAGCGGAACTTTTTACTAATGCTTGGACTTTTTCAGCATCTAAACTGTTTGTACCGTCTAAGTAAATTTTGGCCTCAGTCATACTTGGATTCATATCAATGGCTGCGAGGATTTCTTTATTTTTTATAGCATTTGGGATATCTTCACTTTTAAGATAGGTAAGCTTGATATCCAAATCATCATTATGAGTAAGTTCTTCAATATAAGCACCAGGAGCTGTAACAATACCAAGGTTATAACTGCTACTTTCAGAATTAAGGATGAAATAAACAAGGCTTAAGATAACAAGGGGAGCAATAAGAATAAGAGCAATGGTTCTCTTATCATGGGTGACTTGAGTTAGAATTCTTGTAGTTAAAGCTTTAATTCTCATAGGAAAGGACCTCCTTTGAAGAAATATGAGATTTGCCAAAATAGATAAAGGCATCTTCTATATTAGTAACTTGAGCTTTTTCTAGAATTTGTTCAGGAGTACCCGCAGCAAGGATCGTGCCATTATACATCATAGCTAGCTCATGACATTTAGCAGCTTCATCCATAACATGAGTTGTAATAAGAATAGTTATCTTTTGCTCAGCAAGCTTATATAATTCCTCCCAAATACTATATCTAAGAAGAGGGTCTATTCCTACCGTGGGCTCATCAAGAATGAGAACTTTAGGATTAGCTAAGAGTGAAATAGCTAAAGCTAGTCTTTGCTTCATGCCACCAGAATAGGTGGAAACATATTTAGGTAGATAGTCGGTTAAGTTAACAAGGGTGGATACATATTCAAATCTTTCTTGAAGGAGCTGTTTATTAAAACCATATAAGCTTCCGAAGAACTTTAGATTTTCATAGCCAGAAAGTGTAGGATAAAGGGCGCTAGACTGAGACATATATCCTATTTGGGACATGAGCATTAGATTCGGCATTTCCTGGCCTAATATATAGACTTTTCCGGAGTCTTGTTTAGAAATACCAGCCATGATTTTAACAGAAGTACTTTTCCCACAACCAGAGGGGCCTAAAAGGCCATATATACAACCTTCAGGAATAGTTAGAGAAATATCAAATAGGATTTGATTTTTGCCAAAGGACTTATTAATATGCTCTAGGCATATAGTAGGGGTGGTTAACATAGACATTAGATCGCCTTCTTTACAATTAATGTTGATTCCAATCTGGAGTTGGTATATGGTTATAATAAATAAGATAGAATAAAAACAAAATAGACAATTGTTAAGAAAATGTTGGATAGGTAGGTAATCTAAGATGGTAAAGGATACACAGATTACAAGAATAAAAATATTAAACGCATTTTTAAAGCTTTATGGAAAAAAAAGGGATAGAAAAAATTACAATAGGTGAAATTACAAGGGAAGCTAAAATCTATAGAGGGACCTTTTATTACTATTATCAAGATATTTATGACCTATTAGCCAAAGTACAAGAACAGATTTTTGAAGAAGTAATAGGCATTATATCAAGGATGATAGAAGGTTTTATGAATGGAAACTTAGAAGAAATATGTATAATAATGAATCAATTGTTTGAAAATCATGAGGAGATGATGACACTATTTATTGCAAAAAAGCCAGATGTTACATTACAAAGGAAAATTAAAGAATGTGGTAAACGAGTAGCATTAGATAAGTTAGGAATAGAGGAAAATCAGTTATCTATAGAACAAAGATATTTGCTGGAATACATTGCAAGTGCACAACTAGGATTGATAAGATATTGGATAGAAAATAAAAAAGATATACCAGCTACTCAATTAGCAAAGGTTGTACAAATGGCTAATCTAAAGGGACCATTCACCTCTATCAAACAACTAGCAAGAATTTAAAAACTAATAGTGTATGAAATGAAAGAAAGCTATTGAGATAGATTTATCATAAAAATACATAAAGGGCGATACTAACAAATTAATGCTAGTATCGCCTTTTTATATTACTAGTGTAATGCCTTAGAAAGGTAATTTAGACAGTAATTAAGTCATACATAGGATCATTTAACACAGATAGCATTGCATCATAAGGGGTCTTACCAATGTTGGCTAAGATTGACTTGAAGACGGATGGAGACTGACCACTAGCCATTTGGACGCCTTTATAGTTTGAAGTAACCTGAAACACATCATTTCTAGAGTTGACATTCCAGAAGATAACATTAGGCATAGCATAGCCATGAGCTGCATAGTTTTTCACCATGCTATTGTAGAAGGTCCAGTTGCCTCTAGCAGTTGTTGCAAAGTCAAATTCCATATCAGTAATAATAACCAAAGAAGCTGGAAGTTCATCGGCACTAAGCTTATTTTTTACAGCAACAGTTAAAATAAGATTAAAAGCAGCTTCTAGGTCTGTATTCTCCACAATAGCAGGTATGCATTTAATTTTATCATAGAGGGTATTGCCCTTTACTTTAATTAAAGAAGGCCTACTTGAGAACGTCATAAAAGTATCTTTAAAAGCACCCTTGTTACGTTCAGCAAAGTAAAGTGCTAGACCAATAGAGGAGTGGATAGGACGCCCTCTCATAGAGCCAGAAGTATCAGCCATAACTAGTACATTCTGCTCACCTGTCACATAGTTAGGAAGGCTCTTCCATTGCTCCTCTAACAAAGCATCATAGTGATGAAAAGAGAAGTTTGAATTACGTTCAGATAGTCCAAGCTGCTCTAAGATATCATAGGGATATAAGGTGCTTGCATTAACTTTAGCCTCACCTTTAATAACAGCGTTTAAGTAATTCGTGAAGCCTTCTTCATCATGAGCTTTAAAGGCCTTGTGATAGATAAACATGGCCCTTGAAGGTACATGCTCATAAGCAATCTCGCTCCAGTTTTGACCAGACATTTTTACTTCTGTTACATCAATATACTTACGAAGTTTAGAGAGTGTTTGCCTATAAGCTTTTTCAGAAAGACCAAGTCTTTTGGCAGTTAACTTACCAAGGCGTGCTGTATCATCAGAGCTAGCATTGACAGACTTTAACCACTTAGCTAATAAGCTAATAGGCTCGTTGGCATGGTAGTTCCCTAGATCTAGAGTGAATTGTTCCTTGAGATAAGTCCACATAGCTTCTTCAACTGGTGTATCTACTAAGGTATAGAAGTCATCATAACGGCCTAATAAAGCAATAGCATCAAAATTCTTAATCACTATTTCAGGTGCTAATGTAGCTAAATATTTAAGAATAACCCTAAAGGTACGACGTTCACCGAGTCCACCACGGATATTACGTGCATAAAAGGCCATTTTAGTAGCAAGTAAAGTATCTTCTGCTAAGGCAGTGCTAAAGAGTCGTTCAATTTCACTTTCGTCACGTGCTCTAAGACTACCGATAGTACCAAAGAGGTCAAGAAGGTTGCTATTAGTTGTTTTAAGAGCAGTTGCTCCATTTTCTGTATATGTAATATTCGTTTCCTTTTGTAAGAATGATAAAAACTTGTTTTTCATAAAAATCATCTCCTTGATTAAAAAATAAATTCAAGACGCCCTCCACAATTGCATCGGGATTCGAACCCTTAATATTCTCTAAGGAATACTCCTGACGTGGACTTAAAGTTTGGAGCAATAAGGTTGGTTACTGATAAGGCGTCTTTAGATACAAGGCACTAGTTTGCAGTGCTCTACCAACTGAGCTACTAATAAAGATATTTCCTTATTAGACTAGAATCGAACTAGTGACAACTTAATATATGGCTGCATGTGCCTTTATAGAACAGGTTACTGTTTTTTCACTTAACAGGTGAGAAAGTTGCTGTAAGTAACCTTGTAGGCTTATAATAAAGCTAATTAATAGAAAATTCATGAAAAAAAGTTTGCGAGGTGTGAAATGTTAAAATTTATTGGAATCGGTAGTGCATTTAACACAGACCTAGGGAATACCAGTGCTTATATTAAGAAAGAGGATAGAATGCTTTTGATAGATTGTGGCGGTACAGTGTTTCATGAACTTCAAAAGCAGAAATTATTGGAAGGTGTTAATCAGATCTACATGATTATCACACATACACATCCAGATCATGTAGGAAGCGTAGGCGAGGTTATTTTTTATTTTTATTATTTGCTAGGTAAAAAAGCTACTATTATATATCCTCATAAAGAACATATAGCGAAGTTTTTAGAGTCAGTAGGTGTGAGTGGGGAAATGTATGAGCTCTTAGCTATCAATGATGAGAATCAGGAAATCTATATACAGGATCAGTATTTAGGTAAAATAGGTATTAGGCATATACCAGTGACGCATGTAGACACTATAGAGGCTTATGGATTCATATTGAAGATACAAGGGAAAACACTCTATTATAGCGGAGATGCTAATCAATTATCTACTGAGGTCATACAAGGACTGAAAAATGGACAGATAGATGTTATTTATCATGATACTTGTGGGCTAGATTATGAAAAGAATAGTCATATGTCATTGAAGAAGCTAAAAGAGATGATAGAGGAACCATATAGAAATAAGGTATATTGTATGCATTTGGACAAGCACATTACTAAAGCGGAGATATTAAAGGAAGGTTTTAGAATCGTTGAGAGATATAAGGAGATGGACCAATGAGAGATAATAAATGGACTAATAAAAAAGGAATCGTTCTTACCATAATAGGTTTAGTAGTAATAAGCATCATAAGTATGGTATTTATACTAAATGAGAATGGCAAGGAGTCAGCATCTATTGCCATTATTGGAGGGGCTGATGGCCCTACAGCTATATTTGTAAGTAGCTCAGTGTCTTTAGAGGCAGTAGCCATAACAGTTTGTGGATTGATACTTGTAGTAGGAATGGGAATATTTATTTACAAGAAAATAAAAAAATAGCCTTCAAGGCACTTTTAAAGTAAAGGGAATCGAACCCCTCAAATCCCCAAGAGGAGAAGTGAGCTTAACCAATCTTTTGTTGGCTGTTAGTGTCTTTCAGCTATTTTATTATAGTAGTAAACAAGACATTATTATTTATAGCCAGTACTCCTAATCTTTTGAGCTACCATAATAGTGGTCCTTCTAGAAAAGAGCTATTACAGGTGAGATTTCAACTCACAACCTCTAAACTCCTAAATAAGAACATGGCTGTTCATGTCTTTCTACTATTTTTCAAGGTACATTGTTGTTTCCACCCTAGAAAATTTTATGTGGCTGTAAGTACCTTTAAATATGTTCACAAGGCACGCTTTTAAACTTGTGCGTTTACCAAATTCCGCCACTAATACCATAAGTATTAGGCTGGACTCGAACCAGCAAGATCATATGATCGCAAGATCCTAATGAGTAGCTGCATGTGCCTTTAAATAACAGGTTGCCTTTGCGGTTTCACTTAAAAGGTGAGTGCATGTTTGGCTGTAAGCAACCTTATATGTATAGTATATTCAGTAACATTAAAAATATCATGAAAAAATAGTTGCGAAGGTTAAGATTTAGGGAGAAGATATTACTTTTATATATAAAACAACTATTTAAAAATTCATTTAACCTTGCTTAAAAAGTAAACGCTGAGTCTTAATACGTTCTATAAACTTATTTCGAATACTTGTAGGACTAATAACTTTGATAATAGGACCAAAGGAGATAAGGATATTAATGAGTTCCTCTTCATCAAAAGGATAATAAAAGAGCTGAACAAAACAGGTATGTGTTTCATCATTAAACTCTGTTATTCTTTCATAATTTGAAAGATGCATAAACACACGGTCAAAGCCTTTTCTAGCATTACTCAGTTCAAAGTAGAGAGGTTCCTCACATTTATAAGCTTGAACAGAAGTTTCAATCTCCTTTGGATTAAAATACGTTTTAAGAACGATTATTTCTTGAATTGAGCTAAGGTTAATGCGTAAGATATGAGGCGTTTGCGTAGGCGCATCAATAAGACCAATAAGATGAAAAGAATCTTGAGTGATACGATATTCCAGTTTATAGCCAGCAATATCTACTGTAATAAGTGTATCATTTTCATCCAAATAGGTTATTTTCATATATTGATTGTGATGCAAGCTATTTGAAATGATTCTAAAAAGAGTGACATAAGTTTTATCAAAGAAATCGGTATTTAAAGAGGATTGATGAACATGATGGATAGTTTCAGGTAAAAAGAGGGGCTCTATATCTCTTAAAGACTTTTTAAGCTCATAAAGTTCATCTTCATCTAGAAATAATTGAATTTTAGAATCTAGTGTAAGGGTTTTAAGCCAGGCTTTTTGAGTTTGAGTTAAAAAAGTCATCGGTTTATTTTTGAGTACACTATAATAGGTATTTTCCTTTTCATATAATAAGTGATAGCCCTCATCATCTTGATCAGTAAGTAAAGGGATGAGGCAGGTAGGTGTTTCTAAAAAACCTTTCTCAGTCACAACTTTTCTAAGCGTTCCTAGGCTAATGCCTTCCTCCGGAATGGAAGTAAGAATATGATTAACTAAGGTATAATATTTACTATGTAGTTCATTAAATAACGACATCCTTATCCTCCTCATAATAAGCATACATCAAATCAATATCTCTCTTGAAACGTTGTAGCACTTCTTTATTGGTACAGTTAATCCAGATTATACGTCCTATAAACTGTCTAAGCCAAGGAACCATTTCATTGGCTTCTAAAACACTAACAGTATAAGAAAAGGTGTTTTTGCTAACACGTTGCAAGCGTCCCTCTTTATGGAAGTTTTCTATTTTGTGAATGAGAGGTTTTTCGAAATCTTCATCAATAGATAAAGAAAGCTCCCAAGTATCTAAAGCTATTGGGGCATCAATGGTCTTAAAGGAAACACCCCAGCTGCTATTAAGTAGAATATTTATAATAGAAAGCTTCTGATTAAAATGATCATCTACAGTATGTAAGGTAGAAGCAGCTACAATACGATCTAGCCTAAAGAACTTATATTCCCTAGATTTATAGGAATAAGCCATCACATAGCGTCTACCTTGGTCCACATTATCCACTATTTTAAGGGGTAGTACAGTACTTACCTTAGAGCCTGCATGAGTTATTTCTACATGTTTATGATGAGCCATTGCCAGTAAGAGTTCATATAAAATGAGGTCATCTAAAGTATGACTAAAGTGAATATCTCTAAAGGTAAAGTAAGACTTAAAGTTAGGGCTTTGTTCTAAGATCAAGTGTCCTAAAATACCTAAGGGTGCTATATTTTGATAAAAGGTAAGAGCATGATTAAGTGCAGTAATGGTATGCTCGGATAAGGTAGTAAGAGGGGAGGATATGAAGGAGTAGTAAATGACTTTTCCTTCTTTTTCTTCTCTAAGCAATCCCAGTGAAACATACTCAGCAAGTTTAAGCCTTAAGGTGCGGTTATCAATGATTTTTTCAAGCTGGAAACGATCTAGATAGTCAGTGAGAAGTTTTTCATATAGTTCAGATAAGGTGAGTCTAGGATGAATTTGAAGCAAATCAAGTAATATAAAGTGAAGCATAATATCATTTTTGGTAAAACTTTTGGTTTTAAAGCCTTCGAAAAGAGGATTAGAAGCTAGGAGCATACTATCAAAGTGAATAGATAATTTTTTACCTTGAGCTGAGGTTTGTTCATCTATATAATGTCCAAGGTAGCTCTGGATGCGTCTTCGTTCGTTGTCATAGGTACGTGCACTCTTATGGGTGAAATCTTCTCTTGTTTTATAGCCGTAGATGGCAAAAGTGCGCATATACTCTCTAATCTTATCAAAGTTTTTAATAAGTTCATTAAAGGTAGCCATAGGTTTCTCTCCTTTAAGTAATAAACTGCTTTCATTATTGAATGAATCCTATTATAACTCTATGAAGCAGTGATTATATATATCATAATATAAAATTAAACATAGTTAAAATTAAATCGTAAAGTTTTTTTCATGATTATAGAATGGTAAAGTGTTAGCATTAAAGCATCAAGGTTAAGCCTTTAAATATGAAACAAGAAAAGAGGAAAGAGGATGTTTGTTATTTGTGAAGAAGAAAAAACTGCAAAACCAATAAAGATATGGGTGAAAGATAGAGAAAGTGTAGAGGAAAGCTGCTTAGAACAAGCATATAATCTTTCTAACTTGCCTTTTATTCATAAGTGGGTAGCTTTAATGCCAGATACACACACAGGTATGGGGATGCCTATAGGTGGTGTTATTGCAGCAAAGGATGTAATTATTCCCCATGCAGTAGGTAGTGACATTGGATGTGGTATGATTTTTGTTGAAACCAATATAGATGCAGAGCTTTTAAGAACAGTAGAAACAGGTAATGGCATTTTAATGCAAGCTATTATTGGCAGTATACAGCGCTCAGTACCAGTTGGAAGAGCACATCATAATAAAATGCAGTCTTCCAAGGTGATTAATGAAGCAATGAAAAATATAGAAAAGTATATGAAAGCACCAACTTTAGTACCTCAGATTGAAGATGCTTACTATCAAATAGGAACGCTAGGAGGAGGCAATCATTTTATCGAGTTTCAAGAAGATGAAGAAGGTAAAGTGGGAATTATGATCCATACAGGTAGTCGTCACCTTGGAAAAGAAATAGGGGATTACTTCAATCAGATTGCCAAGGAGCTTAATGAGAAATGGTATAGCTCTGTACCAGAAAGCTATAATTTAGCCTTTTTACCTGCAAAAAGTGATGAAGGACGTTTATATCTAGAGTATATGAACTTGGCTTTAGATTTTGCAGAAGAAAATAGAGAAAAAATACTTGAGGCAGTGATGAAGGAGGTTACCACTTTACTTAAAAAGCAATGTGATTTAGATGTAACTTATGCCAATAAGATTAACGTTCACCATAATTATGCAGCCATGGAAATTCATTATGGTAGAAACGTTTGGGTTCATCGCAAAGGAGCTATTAGGGCAGGAGCAGGAGAAAGAGGGATTATCCCTGGTTCCATGGGGTCTTATAGTTACATTGTAGAAGGAAAAGGCAATGCAGAAAGTTTTGAGTCCTGCTCTCATGGCGCTGGAAGGGTATATTCTAGAACAAAAGCAAAAGAGCTTTATTCAGTAGAGAAGGTTATGTGTGACTTAAAAGAGCAAGCAGTTATATTAGGTAAGAATAATAAGAAGGATGTAGCAGAAGAGTGCCGTTTTGCATATAAGAATATTGATGAAGTGATTGAAAATCAGTTAGATCTAATTACACCGATTAAAAAATTGAAAACCATAGGCGTTATTAAAGGATAAGAGAGGTTGCTTAGCAGTCTCTCTTTTTTGTACAAAACAAAGAACAACCTAGATAATGGATCAAATACAAATCCTATGAATTAGAATTTGAAAATTATAAATAATAAAGTATAATAAGAAATATTTATCACGTTTTAGATTTTTAGTGCGAGAGTAACGTAAAGATGCTTTTATGTAGTAGTCATAAAGGAGCTATAGCTCAAGATAATAGACTTATTACATAACAAAAGAAAAATTAAGGGAGAGAAGCTAAGTGAAAAGAACCAAAATAAGTTTGATTTTAGTTATGATATTATTTGGTAGTATTGGGTTATTTGTAAGAGCAATTAATTGTTCTTCTAGTCAGATTGCTTTAGCTAGAGGCGTAATAGGAAGTGTATGCTTGATTTTAGCTAGTTTTATCCTTAAACAACCACTATCTTGGAAGCGTATAAAGCCTAATTTAGGGATTTTAGTTGCTTCAGGCATAGCCATAGGACTCAATTGGATATTCTTGTTTGAGGCATATAAGTATACAACTATTGCAACAGCAACGATTTGTTATTATTTTGCTCCGGTTATAGCCATGTTTTTATCACCTTTGATTTTAAAAGAACGCTTATCAGGTATTAAGATAGTGTGTATTCTAGCGGCTATGTTGGGGATGATATGTATTACTAGTACAGGAGAAAGTGGAGTAGGACAAAATCATTTTCTTGGGATAGCTTATGGCATAGGTGCTGCGGTCTTATATGCCAGTATAATGATTATGAATAAATTCCTTAAAGATGTGACTAGCCTAGAAAGCACAGTTCCGCAGCTTGGTTTTGCAGCGCTAGCTATTTTACCTTATGTATTGTTTAATGGTGGATTTAATATAAGTCAACTGGATAGCAGGTCTATTACTTTACTGATTGTTGTAGGCGTTGTACATACAGGTATTGGTTACTTAATTTATTTTGGAGCTTTTCAAAAGCTAAGTGGACAAACGATAGCAGCTTTTAGTTATATAGATCCTATTTCAGCCATTATTTTATCTAGCCTCTTATTAAGAGAAGAAATGACCTCACTACAAATAGTAGGAGGAATATTAATTTTAGGAAGTACCTATATAAGTGAAATTTATAGAAGTAAAAAAGCAGAAATAAATATAAGTGAATAATTTTTGTCTATTTAAAATGAGGGAGCTGTTAGATTTTAATGTTGATAACGTTTAAAATTTTTCTTTTTTCATTTTTGCAACTGCCAACATTTTTATGTTTGTTGGAAATGCTTGCATTATCCGATTTATAAATCCAGGGATAAATACTGACTTGTTTTTCATTAATTGCCAATAGGCATATTCAGCAACTTCGTTAGCAGACATTGAAGTTTTAGGCAAGTCAGTTCCTTCGCGAGTAAAAAAATTAGTTCGCGTTGCACCCGGACATAGCGTACAAACTCGTACACCATATTTTTTAGCTTCAAAACGTACTGCTTTACTATAACTTAAAACAAATGCCTTGCTTGCAAAGTAGGTAGATGTAAACGGCCCTGGTTGAAATGCTCCGGTTGAAGAAATATTCAGGATACTACCGTGTTGTTTCTCGTACATATGAGGCAAAAATAATTTGCATAACGCTACGGGACTTAACATATTCAAAATCATCATTTTTTCATCATCCTGGAAGTTAATTTGCTCTGTTGCTCCGACCAATCCATATCCAGCATTATTAACTAATATGTCCACATTAATGTTTTCAGCTTGTATACGGGTATAAAGGTTTTCAGCAGCCTTTAGCTCAGATAAATCCTGTTCAAAAATATTTATTGTTACAGGAAATTCTGATTGAAGTTTTTGTGATGCTATCTTCAAGTTTTCATAATTTGAAGAAACAAGTATAAGGTTATATTTATTTGCAGCAAATATTCTTGCAAGTGCGTAACCAATTCCGCTGGTTCCACCCGTAATGAGAACATTCTCCATAAAAAATCACTCCTTCCGATATAGTCAAGTATGACTGGAAGAAGTGATCTTGTAATTCACCTATGTTAATTTTCGTATGATTTTTGCTGTTTCCTTATACGGCTTAGTGAAGCCGCACGCACACCAATGTAGGAAGCTATATATTTCAGAGCAATTCTGTTGTGTAAGTGTGGATAATCATTGCAAAAGGTGAGGTAACGCTCTTCTGCATTTAGCAACATAAGCTTTTTGATTCGATCTTCTTGTTTGCTTACTTCCACTTGAAATAAATGGCTTACCAAATCACCAATGCCTTTATTAGTATTCACAATGCTTTTGAGTAATGCATATGGGAATTGAAAGCATTTGCAGTCTTCCAAACATTCAATAGTGAACGTCGCAGGGGAAGATATTCTAAAGCCCTCTGTTGAAAAGAAATCGTCTTCGGCACAAAAACATTTTGTTATGTCATTGCCCTTACTATCAATGTAATATCCTCTTACAACACCCTGAATGATATAATATAGATATGATGACGTATCACCCTCCCAGAGCACCGTGTGTCCAGCAGGAAATAATACAACTTTTGTATCTTGGTCAATCATTTTCTTCACGTGTTGGTTTAACGTTACTTGTAATCTTTTTTCCAAATATTCACTTGGTCTCACTATCATCATCTTTCCTCATTTATAATATATGACGAATTATATGTAGCATTTTACCATACTTTTTTCCTATTGTCATTGGAGGCCAAATTCCAAGCTATAAAGTTTTATACATGACACAGCTGTTGATTGTCTATCTTATTATTGTTAGTGATTCAATAGTTGCTTCCTTATGCACCTTGTCCATTTTGGAAAGTGTTTTCTGCAGGTTTTTATTGAGTAAAGGATCTTTGGGAGTAAGTCCGCTGTGTTATATTTAAATACCAACAAATTTATCTATCAGAGCCCAAATTAAAAATAAAAACATTGACAATTTAGAAATATAAGCATAATATAAAAATATACTTCGAGGCACGAAGTAAATGATGAGGTATAATTATGGCAAAAGATGGATTTAATATTGAAGAACTAATCTATGCATATATAGATGAATTTAAGTTTCTATTCTTCCCAGAAGAATGGAACAGTGCTTTTTTGGATTATTCCAAGAATGAAATACTAGCCTTGCTACTTTTATATAGGAAGAAGCAAGTCAATATGACAGAGGTAGCAGATTATATTCATGCACCACTCAACACAGCAACTGGTGTTATTACGAGACTAGAAAAGAAACAAATAGCTCAGCGCCAAAGGGATGTAGAAGATAAGCGAGTAGTATTTATTAGCCTTACGGCAATGGGAGAAGCTTTTGTAAAAAAGGAAATAGAAGAATTGACCTATTATTTTAAAGCCCTAAATGCAGAATTAGATGAAGAAGAAAAGCGTGTAATATATAGTATTTTAAATAAAGCAATAAACATCTTAAAAAAGGGAAAGCAAGAGACAGAAGAGGTCACTAAATCTAAGCCGGTAAAACGAATAACGATAGAATAACTTAGTAAGCTAAGTTATTTTTTTAAATAAATACTTCGAGAGAAGAACTAATCGCAAATCGAATTAAGGAGAGTGTTATTATGGGAAGAATTATTATTTTTACAGGAAAAGGCGGTGTAGGTAAAACAAGCACTGCAGCCGCTCATGGGGTTAAAGCAGCTAGAGAAGGCATTAAAACCTTAATTGTAAGTACAGATGCTGCACATAATCTCAGTGATTTGTTTGAAAAACCTATAAAAGAAGAGCCAACCGAAGTAATAGAGAATTTATATGCTTTAGAGATAGATCATAATTATGAGATGGAGAAACACTACGGTACCATTTCTAAAGCACTTAGAAATTTAATGAAGGTAGGAGAGAACAAGGAAGCCAGTGAAGCGTTAGAGGATATTATAGTATTCCCAGGTATTGAGGAATTGTTTTCACTCATTAAAATACAAGAGCTTTATACAGCAGGAGAATATGAGCTTATTATTGTAGATTGTGCGCCAACGGGAGAGACCTTATCACTTTTAAAATTTCCAGAGCTTTTTGCTTGGTATATGGAGAAACTGTTTCCAATAGAAAAGGTGGCCCTTAAGGTATTAAGGCCTATTTCTAAGGTGGCTTTTAAAGTAGACTTACCAGATCAAACGGCTATGAATGATATAGAGAGATTATATATGACATTAAGTGAATTACAAGCACTTCTAAAGAATAGAGAGATTTGTAGCATTAGAATTGTAACCATTCCAGAAAAGATGGTGGTAGAAGAAACTAAGCGTAGTTATATGTACTTAAATTTATATAACTTTAATGTAGATGCCATATACATTAATCGAATGATACCAAAGGATATAGATAACCCATTTTTTAAACAGTGGCAGGCCCTTCAAGAAAAGTATTTAGAAGAAATTCAATTAGCATTCTCACATATGCCTATCTATCGTATGAAATGGTATGAAGTAGATTTGAATGGTGTTGAAGCACTTACGCGTATTACAAGAGACTCACTTCAAGATAAAGAAATTTTCAAGGTACTGAAATGTACTCAAAATGAAACCTTTGAAAAAACAGATAAAGGCTACAAGCTTCAAGTCCTAGTACCATTTTCTACTAAAGCAGATTTTGATTTATTTGAATCAGGGACAGATGTCATTATTAAGATTGGTAATTTCAAAAGGAATATTCCACTACCAAATGTGCTGAAGAAATACAGCATTTCTTCAGCTAAATGGGAAGATGGAGCACTAAATATTTATTTCGAATAGAAAGAGGTGTTCATATGAATAAACTAGCGTTAAAAAAATTATTACAAGCTAAACAGCTTGAATATGAAGCAATTAAAGAAATAATGCTAGAAGCAATGAGAGCACATGTAGAGTTAGCAGAAGAGGAAGCATTAAGCTTTATAAAAGAGGTTGCTTGGACAATGTTTTGGAAGGATGATTCTAGAGAGTCTGCAGATGCAGAGGGAGTTAGAAGTAAGGCGAATAATCAAAGTTATAATTCAGAAAAGGAAAATCAAGATATAAATAATAAAGATATTAAACAAAGTACAAGAGCTAATGGTAGGTCTAAAAAAATCAAAATTGATTTTAGTGAGGGGTGATTTAAATGAGAGTCATATTATATACAGGAAAAGGTGGAGTTGGTAAGACTAGTATTGCTGCATGCACAGCAGCTCACATAGCAGCAAGGGGAAAAAGTGTATTAATTGTGAGTACAGATGAAGCCCATAGTTTAAGTGATTCCTTTGATATAAAATTAGGTAACTCGCCTAAAGAAATAGCAGAAAATCTCTATGGAATGGAGATTGATACGGTTATAGAAAATGAAATGGCTTGGGGAAATATCAAGGCTTATTTTAAACAGTTATTAACTTTAAAAGCTAAAGATGGGATAGAAACAGAAGAGTTATTAGTATTTCCAGGGGTGGGAGAATTATTGTCTCTTATTAAGATTAAAGAAATATATGATGAAGGTCTATATGATGTACTAATTGTAGACTGTGCACCCACAGGAGAGACCATGTCTCTTCTTAAATTTCCAGATGTATTTAGAGGGTGGATGGAGAAATTATTTCCTATAAAAAGAAAAGCGGCTAAACTTGCAGGCCCCATAGTAGAAAGCACTACGAAAATTCCTATGCCTAAAGATGAAGTGTTTGCAGAGATGGAGAAGCTTTATGCTAAAATTGATGAACTTCATGAGCTTATGATGGATAAAAAGGTGGTAAGCATTAGAATTGTAACAACACCTGAAAAAATAGTTATAAAAGAAGCCAAGAGAAGTTTCTCCTATCTCCATTTATATGACTATAATGTGGATGCCATTATTATTAATAAGATTTTCCCAAAGGATTCTATGGAGGGATATTTTAATGCATGGACAAAACTGCAGGAGCAAAGTCTTAAAGATATAAAGGAAAGCTTTAAAGGTCTACCTGTCTTTAAAGTAGAACTCATGGATAAAGAACTTAGATGCTACTCAATGCTAGAACAAGTAGGTAGTCAAATTTATAAAGAGCATTTGCCAGAGGATATTTTATTTCAAGATAAAATATTTGAAGTACAGAAATTACAAGAAGGGTATAGTTTAAACATTCATATTCCTTTTGTAGATAAAAAGGAGTTGAAGCTTTCTCAGCAAGGGGATGAACTAACTTTAACCATTAAGAATGAGAAGAGGTGCTTTACATTACCTCAAAAACTTAGAAATCACGAAATAAGCACAGCTAAATATGAAGATAACCAGCTTAAAATTTATTATTTACCCCAAAATCAAGATTAGATGCAAAAATTGTTTAAAAAATCAAAATAATATATAATAAAGGAGGTGAAAGTATTTAAGGATACAAGAGGTGAGAGGTGTGAAACGTTTATTGTTCTTTTTAGTAAGTCTTATTTTATTGGTTATACCACTTTATGCAGATGATGGAGGATATAGTATTGAAGCTTACAAGGTGAAGATTGAAGTAAGCGAAGAAAATATATTTAATATCAGAGAAGATATAGACGTCAATTTTATTGCCCAGAGGCATGGGATTTACCGAAAGATACCTATAAAAAATAGAGTCACACGCATAGATGGGACAGTTTCACAGGTTATTGCAAAGGTATCAGATATGAAATCTAACACAGTGAGTACTTACCATACGGAAGGAAATGATAAGGTTATTAAAATAGGTGATCCCCAGGTAACTGTGACAGAGAAGCAGTACTATGCATTAACTTACACCTATGATTTAGGAAAAGATGTAGGGAAAGGCTATGATGAATTTTACTTTAATATCATAGGGAATGAGTGGGATGCTAGTATAAGTAATGTGAGTTTTGAAATAGAAATGCCAAAAGCATTTGAGGCTAATCAAATAGACTTTTCAGTAGGGGCTAAAGGGAATACAAGTCATAAAGGTGTTTACTATGAGGTAGAAGGAAACCGTATTATAGGCTATTATGAAGGTTCACTTCAGTCAGGTGAAGCCTTGACGATTCGTATAGAGCTACCAGAAGGGTATTTTACAGCTACTAGGGATAATGTAAGTTGGAGCATTAATTTAAATATTTTAATGATATTTCCCATAGTAATACTGATAGTAGTTCTATTACTTTGGCTAATATTTGCTAGAAATCCAAGGGAGAAGATAGAAGAATGTACGTATCTACCAGAGGGGCTTAATAGTGCAGAAGTTGGGATGATCTATAAAGGCAAAGCAAGCAATAAAGATGCTATATCTTTACTATTTAGTTTAGCTCAAAAAGGTTATCTAAAAATTATAGATAAGAGTGATAAAGATAGTAGATATAAAGCATCTAATTCTTTTGAAATTGAAAAGTTAAAAGCCTATGATGGAGGGGATAAAGTAGAAGCGGTTTTCTTTAAAGGATTATTTAATCGTAGAGATAGAGTTGATGAAGAGAAATTGAGAGATACTTTTTATAAAACAGTTAATAAAGTAAAAAAGCTAGTGAATGAAAAGGATAAACGAGCTCATTTATTTAAAAAAGGTGCAGATAGGGCCAAAGTACTAGCCATTATTTTAGCTATTCTATCCCATGTTAGTGTTACTTATATCAGTTTTGCCTATGGTGGTTATAGTGGACAATTAGATGCGGTGACTTGTGCTATTATTGGTTCAACCGCAGGTGTTATGTTACTAGCGATAAATATAAACAAAGAGAATATAACTCTAAGTATAGGGCTTATTACGTTGGGGGTTATATTGATAGGAGGGTTTGGAGGAATAACTTTTGTGCCACTTTTAAGTGATTACCAAGAATTAATACCAGTTACTATAATGAATCAAGTTTGCTATGTAGTGATGTTCAAAGTTATTCAAAAGATGATAAAAAGAACTCCTTATGGTCAAAAACTGTATCTAGAAATCCAAGGATATAAAAAATATCTAGAGAATATAGACCATAGGGAGCTTAACAGGCTTAAACAAGATCATTCTAATTATTTTGAGGATATGTTGGCTTATATGATGGCATTAAACATGAGTCAAAAGATTATGGAGAAGTTCAGTAATCTTATAGAAAATCCCCCTGTTTGGTATGAGGGACAAAACTTTAATAGTAATGGATTTATTAATCGTTTATATAGAATGATGTGCTCAGTAGAAGCATCCATGAGTTCTGAACCATCAAGCTCTTCAGGAGATTCAGGAGGAGGTTCATCAGGAGGTGGCTCTGGGGGAGGTGGAGGAGGATCTTGGTAAGAATAGTCACTAAATGAGGATGAGAATAAATAGATAACGATACAATAGATAGAAATGAATGATAAATAAAAACTAGGTTATCAGAATAGGAGGATAACCTAGTTTTTTATTTTAGAAAAATGATAGTGTTGATTATAATAAGCTAATTAGAATGTACCTTTTAAAAACCTCTACTACCACCACCATGACTTCTACCGCTGCTGGAAGTATGCATGGAGGAACCACCACCGCCACCACCTCTGCCAGAATTTGAGGTCTCAATCTTAGTTCTTGTAGTATGCGTTGAAATAAATTGATCCTGCTTTTCAGTATAGTTGACAGATAATCTATCTGGTAAAGTAGCAGGAACGGTATGACGTGGGTGCTTATAGCGATAACTGATAATAGCTCTGACAATAGAAGCCATTACAAGTGCTGCAAGAAAGGCAATACCTGCATAGACTAAGTAATTTTTTGCAGTCAGAGGAGTACCATAGCTATTGGTAAATGGTTTTTTACCATCTTCGAAAATCAAATGGCTATCAGAAGGAATGCCAGATTTAAAGTAGGTCTCTACACCATTAATAAATGTAATACAGCCTTGATAATAATTGGCATCAGTAAGGTACGGGGCAATAGTATCCATTAGGGTATTAATGCGCCTATCATCTACATATTTAGCACTTAGTCCGCTAGTAGAGATAGCTAACTCTCGGTTATCCATATCAATCAAAAAGAGAATCCCATCCCAATTGTCACCATAGCCATAACCGTTTGTATCATAGAAGTCATCAGCATAAGCTGTGGCAGTTTTTCCTTCAGCATCATTGGTGGTGACTATGACTGTTTCCATTTGGTAAGTCTCACTAAGTATATCAAGCTTTTTCTCTAAACTTTCAATTTCGTCAAGGCTAAGTAAATCAGCTAAGTCATTAACTCTAGGCACAGCAGCCATAAGAGAACTACATAAAGTAAAAAAACATATTAAAGTAAGTATTAAAGAACTCATTCTACGTTTCATTAGGCAAGACCTCCTGTATAAGCTAATGCAAAAAAGACAACAGCAAAAGTAATGAGGAATACCCAAAGGAATAGAAGGTTAAGCTTTTTGCTACATATTGGTAAGCTACCAAAAGTCTTACCAGTTTGACCGTTCATAGCAAACATGTAAGTCTGACCCTTATAAATATAGGTTAACATCCAAACAGGCATCAAAGTATAGTGAAAACGGGTGCGATGAATTTGAACATTTTTACCACCTACAGCAGTTGTGGTGTAGCCATGAATGGAGTTACGAAGCTCTGTTTCAACAGCACGCTCTATCCTAGATTTAATAGTTGGATAAATGGTATCTTTATCTACATCATATTTTTCAGCAATAAACCCTGTTAGATAAGAAAAAGAAAAGGTTTCAAGATCATCATAATTATAAGGACCGATACTCTCCATTACCAGGTCATCAGCTTTTTTGGAAGCATCATGAGGCAAGTAATCAAAAGACATAGAAGCAGCCCTAGATACAGCATAGATATCTGTCTGAGTGTAGCGATAGCTTCCACTAGTCCAAGATTTTATCTTTTTACCAGTTGCTCTCATATAGCCAGAGGTATCACAATCTACTAGCCAATAGGGAATATAGATCCCAGCGATTTTTTCAAGTTGACTAGGAGATGAGAAATCATCAGGTAAAAAATGTTTTTTCTTTCGCCAAGCAAGAAATGTTTCTAGTGCTTGTTCTTTACTTTTTTTAAAGGGAATTACTTTTGATGGTTTAAATTCATCGGAAAGTTGTTTTGAGAAAACGACAGGATTATGACAATAGCAACAAAGTGTAGCAGAGGTTACTTCATCAGTAACGATTTGAGCACCACAACTAGGACAAGTATAGAGCATGGTGGGGCCTTTTTCAGCGGTAGCATCATTACCATCTTCTATAAATTCTTCACCGGGCTCACTATAACTTTTCTCTGTTGTCAAAACTTCTAACTCTTGCTCACTAAAGTTACTAAAGCAGTATTCACACTTGAGTTTTTGAGATTCTGGATCAAATCCTAAATCTCCCCCACAGTTAGGACATTTGTATGAAACAACGGACAAGACAAACCCTCCCTTATTAAGCCTATAAATAGAGGCTATTATTGAACTCAGTATAGCATATCGAATAAATATTGTGAATAAGCACTCTATATTTACACAAAATATAGAGTGCTTATAAATTCTAATCCGCTAATAATAGTAGTACTAGAAAGACAATCTTTCGAAGAACAGGATTCAAAGAATGGTTGATTAAAGCATTGTAACTCCTTCAAGATAGTGCAGAAGCTATTATTGCAATGATCCCATACATTAACAACCGTAGGACCTATAGTAGAGGAGGGGTCATCAGCAACACCTAAGTAAGTATAAGCACCACGAACTGTTGTTGATAAACAAGGTGCTATAAGATAGGCTCCAAATTCAAATGCAGGTAAGGTTAATAAGTTAGTATAGCGGGTGATAAGTAAATTAAGAGTAGCTAAGGCATCTACGACGCACTTATTCTGAATACTAAAAACGATGGCTTCGTTTTCTGTTAGATTAGTAGCAGTAAGGCGGCTATTAGAACAAGCAACAGCTTCACTATTAGTAATACCCTCAGCAGAAGCACGGCTAGTATTAGTTGCGTGCCCACAAGAGTCATTACAAAGCAGGCTAACTCCCAGAGATTTATTATTTGCTAAAGAAAGAGAAGTAGAAGATGTTATATTTTTATATTGAGAAGAATTATGACTACTGCCAGAAGTATTTGTGTCTGTACAACTCCTACCATTGGTTTCGGTATTAGAACGTGTAACAGTAGTAGAACCATTCTTATTTAAGCCTTTGGAAGCAGTATGATTACCTTGAGAGAAGCCAGACAAGATATTAAATAGACAAATAAGTTCGTTGAGTATAGATCGTATGTGACAAAGAGACACCGGTGTTGCTAATAAAAAAAGAACAAACTCCTCATTTCTTCCCATTAAATTATTAAATGAAGTGAGTATGGGTGTTGTGGTACTTGTATTAGGGATAACAGAAATAGTTGCAAGTGAGTTATGTTTACAAGGACTAAAGAGCTGATCAATTAGTTCACAACTTTCCTCAGATGTTAATTCATGAAGTTGAATACCAGGAAAGGTTTGAATTAGCCCATTTTTTAAAATTTCAAGAGCAACGCAGAAAAACTCATCCCCTTTAATACCAATATAAATAGAAAGTTGTTCATTGCGCACTTGTATAACATAGCCAATGGTTATTTGAAGGCTTTCTAGAGCATTTAAAACAAAGGAAAATGCTTTAAAGGTATCTGTGACAGGAAAGCCTTCAATTTGAATAAAGCCTAGGCAGGCAGGAGGAGTCTCAGAAGGAGATACTGGGAAATGAGTCAGCTCAGGTAGACAAGGAGCGTTTACAAGTTCATCAAATCTTGCAAGTGCATCATCTAAAAGGCAAGTATCTCTTGGATCAAACATAAGTAACACTCCTTTATCATAAGGTGTCGTAATAGTTTATGCGGTTTAGGAGTATGAATATGATAAACTATGCGTTCAAAGTGGCAACTAAAATCCATACGAATTGATTCATTTGCTTAAAGCTTACCTGGAAATTAGCCGTTTCAAATGCATGAGCGAGGATTTCGTGAGTGGTATAGAATTCAGTTTTTAAATCCTGAGCAAGATGAGTAAAGCCATAGTTTTCAGCCCAATTTAATACAGCTGAAGCAGCCTCGGGAGATTCGTACATAGTATCTGCAATAATAATTTGACCGCCTTGGCGAAGCTTAGAAGCCATAAAGGCTATAGATTTAGCTTTTTCTTCATCCTGTAAGTGGTGGAAAGCGTAGCTAGAAATAATAGCATCCACACTTGCATCAGGAATATCTAAAGAGAGAAAAGAACCATTTTGAACAGGAATATGAGGATATTTAGCTGACGCTAATTCTCTCATTTTAGCATTTGGCTCAATGGCAGTTACTTTATAACCTGAATTAGCTGCAACGGCTCCTAGATTACCTGTACCAGAACCAATATCTAAGACTGTAGCAGAAGTAGGTGAATTAATAAAAGAGACAGTTTCTTTTAAAATTTCCTCGTAGTTTTTAAAGACTTCATAATACTCACCCTTTTTTGTATAAACAGTTTCGTCATAATGAGTAGCCCAACTATCAAATAGGTCATTAAAGCGATAGTCAGAGAGATTCATATCGAAGTTATAAAGATTTTGGCTAAAGTAGCGCTCACTTCGGTCCGGGAAGATAGCTACAATATTAACCTTACCATTAGCTTTATAAGCTTGCTTAATGGCACCAGCCATAGCTGCACCAGAAGAAGAACCAACCAATACACCTTCTTTTTTGCCTAATAGCTGTACATAGTAATAAGCTTCTTCATCGGAAATTTTCTCTACTTCATCGACATAGGAAGCATCAAATAAAGAAGGAATGAAATGATTACCAATACCTTCAATATGGTAGGTACCTTCTTCCCCGCCTCCTAGAATAGAGCCTTTAGGGTCGCTGAGTACAATTTTGATGTTGGGATTTTTCTCTTTTAAATAGGAGGCAATGCCAATAATAGTACCACCGGAGCCTGCTCCTGCTACGAGGATATCTATCTTCCCATCAAGGGCATCATAGATTTCCTTACCTGTTTGACGATGAGCTTCTCTATTAGAGAGATTATCGAACTGTTTAGCCATAAAGCTAGTTGGGATTTGCTTTGCTAATTCTTCTGCTTTTTGAACAGCACCTTCAATACCTTCTTCTGTTGGAGTAACAATTAATTCTGCGCCTAAGGCGCGCATTAGTATTTGTTTTTCAATAGCAAACTTAGCAGGAATAACAATTTTAAGTTGATAGCCTTTTTCAAAGGCAGCCATGGCAAGGCCTATACCGGTATTACCAGCAGTAGCTTCGATGATGGTATAGCCAGGTTTAAGTAGCCCATTTTTTTCGGCATCTTCTAAGATCTTTAGGCCAATACGGTCTTTAACACTTCCCCCTGGGTTTAGATATTCTAGTTTACCAAAGATATTAATATCAGGAGTAGGAGAAATATGATTGAGTTTTAAGAGTGGGGTATTACCAATAAGTTCACGAATATCATTAATATAGTGCATGAGATGTACCTCCTTCAGAGATAGAAAGATTAAGTGCATGGGTTAAATCAGTTATCAAGTCGTCAGCATCTTCGATGCCTACAGAAAGACGAAGTAAACCATCTGTTATACCTAAGGCCTTTCTTTGTTCTACGGGAATAGAGGCATGTGTCATAGCTGCTGGAAGGCAAATAAGACTTTCTACACCTCCTAGACTTTCTGCCAGAGCAATGAGTTTAACATTTTCTACGAGCTTTAGAGCGACCTCGGGGTCACTAAGTTCAAAAGAAATCATAGCGCCTAAACCTGGATAATAGATTTTACTTACCTGAGGTAGAGTGTGTAAGAAATCAACAATCGCTTTAGCATTAGCTTGAGCCTTTTCTAATCTAATAGCCAGTGTCTTAATACCTCTTATAAGTAAAAAGCTATCTTGGGGACCAAGTATCCCACCTACAGCATTTTGTAAAAAGCCAAGTCGTTCTTTAAGGTCTTCATGAGCAACAACTACAAGCCCAGCAACTACATCACTATGTCCGCCTAAATATTTGGTGCCGCTATGAACAACAATGTCTATGCCGTGTTCTATAGGACGTTGAAGATAAGGGGTTAAAAACGTGTTGTCAACAACCGAAATGAGGTTATGACTTTTGGCAAGTGTACTAATCGCTGATAGGTCTGTGATTTTCATTAATGGATTAGTAGGTGTTTCAATAAAGATGGCTTTAGTAGTAGGCGTGATAGCTTTTTGAACAGCTTCAAGGTCGGAAGTATCTACTAGAGAATAAGAAATACCAAGATGAACGAATACCTTATCGACTACTCGAAAAGTACCACCGTAGACATTATCAGATAGAAGAATATGGTCTCCTGTTTTAAAAAGCATAAGGACTGTAGAAAGAGCGGCTAAACCAGAAGCAAAAGCAAAACCAGCGATGCCACCTTCTAGATCTTTAATAAGCTCTTCCAAAGCCTGTCTTGTAGGATTACCTGTGCGTGCATATTCAAAGCCTTTATGTTTACCAATCCCTTCTTGTCTAAAAGTAGATGTTTGATAAATAGGAATATTAACTGCGCCTGTAAAGGCATCTTCAGAGATACCACCATGGATAACCTTTGATTCAAATTTCATAAAATAACCTCCTTTAAATTGGTAATAAATTTTACAATATATCAAATTTTTTAAATTAAAGAGAGTATACATCAAATTTAATTCCTAGTAAATATATTTATTTTAAAGGAATTAAAAGTGTGACAGTCCAAAAGGAAAAAGTTATTGATAGTCAAAGACTAAAGCAAATAAGAAAATAATAATAAATAAAACTTATCGATTAATGGTTCTATAAAAAAAGAAATTCCTAGTAACTTCAAGGGAAATTAAAAAGAAAATAAAATAAAAAATATATTAAAAAATAGTTGACAATTTAAAAAAATAAAAATATACTACTAAACATATAAAACAACTAGGAAATAAAACCAAGTGAATAATTTCTTATCCAGAGAGGCAGAGGGACTGGCCCAGTGACGCCCGGCAACCTGAACATGTTATTAAATGCTCAAGGTGCTAATTCCAGCAAACCAGAAGTGGTTTGGAAGATAAGAGTATGTAGCATAGTGAATTTTAAAAGCTGCTTTCTTATCTTAAGAAAGCAGCTTTTATAGTTTGTAAAATAATACTTTTAAGGGAAGTAGGCAGAAAAACACGGAAAAATGAAAGAAACTACAAGATCAAGGTTAATTAAAGGGAGGAAATAAGATGAGTAAGTTAAGTCATAGATTAGATGGGTTTGGAGAATCCGTGATTAGAAAGATGACGCGTATTGCAAATCAACATGGGGCTATTAACCTTTCACAAGGTTTTCCTGATTTTGATCCACCTAAGGCATTAATAGAAGAATTACAAAGGGTAGCCATAGAGGGGCCGCACCAATATGCAGTGACTTGGGGTGCACAAAATTTTAGAGAAGCTTTAGCCAAGAAGCAAGAGCACTTTATGGGGATTAAATTAAACCCAGATGAAAATATCGTAGTCACTTGTGGTAGTACAGAGGCCATGATGACAGCTATGATGGCTATTTGCGATAGCGGTGACAAAGTTGCTATCTTCTCACCTTTTTATGAGAACTATGTAGCAGATACAGTGCTTTGTGGAGCTGAGCCTATTTACATTCCACTTAAACCACCTACCTTTAACTTTGATAAAGAGGAACTTGAAGTAGCTTTTAAAGCAGGTGCTAAAGCTTTGATTCTCTGTAATCCATCTAATCCAACTGGAAAGGTATTTACTAAAGAAGAGCTACTAGACATTGCACAGCTTGTTAAAGCGTATGACGCTTATGTCATTACAGATGAAGTTTATGAGCATATCGTTTTTGAACCATATAAACATCATTACTTTGCATCGCTACCTGGCATGTTTGAGAGAACTATTTCTTGTAGTTCACTTTCAAAGACGTATTCCATTACAGGTTGGAGATTAGGTTATGTAATAGCACCGAAGGTTATTATTGATCAATGTAAAAAGGTACATGACTTTTTAACAGTAGGAGCAGCAGCCCCTCTTCAGGAAGCTGCAACAGTAGGACTTAAATTAGAAGATGACTACTATAAAGAACTTACAGCGTTATACGGAAAGAAAAGAGAGTTGTTCTTGTCAGGGCTTGATAGCATAGGACTTAAGTACTTTAAGCCAGAAGGTGCGTATTATGTCATGGTTGATATTGAAGAATTTGGTGTTTCATCAGACTACGAATTTGCAAAAAGACTTATTAAAGAAGTAGGCGTAGCAGCTGTACCAGGTTCTAGTTTTTTCAAAGAACCTGTTAATCAATATATACGTTTCCACTTTGCTAAAAAACCAGAAACACTAGAGCTAGCTTTAGAGAGATTAACGCAAATTAAAAAACATTTTTAGGAGGTGCTACAATGATTCGTTTTGAACAAGTAAATGTAAGCTTTAAACAAAAAAATCAAATCGTTAATGCCGTTAGTAATGTATCACTTCATATAGAAGCAGGAGAAATCTTTGGAATAGTTGGAGGGAGTGGCGCAGGTAAAAGCACCTTAGTAAGAACCATTAATGGATTACAAAAGCCTACTTCAGGCAGTGTTTTTGTAGAGGGAGAGGATGTAACAAAACTTTCTTCTAGAGAGATTAGGGGATTACGAAAGAAAATCGGCATGATTTTTCAACACTTTAATTTAATCTCAAGAAAAACAGTAGGGGAGAATATAGAGTTTGCTCTTAAAGTCCAGGATTACCCTAAAGCTCAAAGGCAAACTAGAACTAAAGAATTACTTGAGCTAGTGGGCCTAGAAGATAAAGAAAATGTTTATCCAGCTAGTTTAAGTGGTGGGCAAAAACAAAGGGTAGGTATAGCAAGAGCTTTAGCAGCGAATCCTAAAATTTTACTTTGTGATGAAGCAACTTCAGCATTAGATGTGCAAACAACTGAGGAAATTGTGGATATCTTAAAAGGAATTAATGCTAAGTTGGGGATTACTATTGTGTTTATCACGCATCAACTAGAGGTAGCTAAAAGGTTGTTCTCAAAAGTGGCAGTAATGAGTCAAGGTGAAATTGTAGAAGTCAATAGCGCTTACGAGTTATTTGCTAGTCCCCAATCAGCATTAACAAAAAGATTAGTAAAGACTCAGATAAAGGTACCAGAGGAGATTATTAATGCAGCAAAGGGGGAAATCATCAAGTTGACTTATAGGGGTGACAAGAGCCTAGAGCCTATTATTGCTTATACTAACAAGAAATATGATGTTGTACTTAACATTCTACATGGTCACATTGATTACATTCAAGAAAAGCCAGTGGGTGTCTTGGTAGTTAGTATAGAGGGAGAAGTTAAAGCTATTAATGAGGCACTTCAGTATATAGGAGAAAATATTGAAGAAATAGAATTAATTATTCCAAAGGAGAGTGAAATCGCATGAAGACAGGTGAATTAATAGAAGCCCTATGGCAGGCAACAACAGAAACTGTTTACATGGTAGGCATCTCTATGATTATTGCAGTCATTTTGGGGACGGTTCTTGGTTTATTACTTTATATCACAGCTTCACCATTGTTACACAAAAATAAAGTGGTTAATGCAATCTCTGGTTTTGTGATTAATATTATTCGTTCCATTCCATTTATTATTTTGCTGGTCCTACTTTATCCTTTTACAGATTTTTTATTACACACCACTATAGGAGCAAAGGCAGTAACCGTACCACTTACAGTAGCAGCAGTAGCTTTTTTAGCAAGACTTGTAGAAGGTGCTTTTTCTGAAATAGATAAAGGTGTCATAGAAGCTTCACTGGCTATGGGAGCTAGTGTTAAATATATTATTTTTGACGTGCTATTAGTAGAAGCCTTACCTGGCATTGTAAGAGCCATTACTGTGACATTAATTAGTATCATCGGTTATTCCTCTATGGCAGGAACTGTTGGTGGTGGCGGAATAGGTGACTTAGCTATTCGCTATGGATATCAACGTTATCAAACAGACATACTCATTATTACCGTTATTTTATTAGTGGTAGTAGTACAGCTTATTCAAATGGTGGGAGAAAGGATAGCCGTTAATTTAACTAAAAAGTAAGTTGGTTTAAGAAGCTATAAAAATTTAAAAATAAAAATATGGGGAGTGAAATATATGAAAAGAAGATTAGTTTATGGAATAGGTGCAATCATTTTAGGACTTGGAACATTAGTAGGCTGTGGAAGTGGGTCACAAGGAGCTACAAGTACAGCTGGTGCAAGTAGTGATACAAGCCAAAGCACACAAGTAGAAAAAACAACTATTAAGTTTGGAACCTGCCCAGGACCTTATGGAGACATGGTGAAATATGCGATTAAACCATCACTTGAAGAGAAGGGCTATAAAGTAGAAATTATTGAGTTTAGTGATTATGTACAGCCTAATTTAGCATTAGGAAAAGGTGAAGTAGATGTTAATGTATTTCAACATAATGTGTACTTTGAGAACTTCAAGAAAGAGCATCAATTAGAGCTTACAAAGCTCATTAATATTCCAACAGCAGGGCTTGGATTTTACTCTAACAAGTATAAAGATGTTAGTGAAGTAGCAGAGGGTGATACCTTTACAGTTCCTAATGATGTAACAAATTTAAGACGTGCTTTATTAGAAGCACAAAAAGCAGGTTTATTAAAGATTGATGAAGCAGTAGAAGTAGCTCAATTTAGTGAAAAAAATGTACTAGAAAATCCACTTAACCTAAAGATTACACCAGTAGAAGCAGCGCAGCTTCCAAGAACACTTGATAGCGCAGACTTAGCGGCTATTCCAGGTAACTATGCTTTATCCGCAGGCATTGATTTAAATACTGCAATCTACAAAGAAGTTTTAGTAGAAGATATGAAGAACATCATCGCAGTAAGAACAAGTGAGGTAGATAGTAAGTTTGCTAAAGACATTTTAGAGATTGTTGAATCTGAAGCCTTTAATAAAGTAATCGAAAGTAGTGAATATCAATTTAGTGGTTTCCAAAAACCAGAGTGGTATACCACAAAATGGGGGAAATAAACCAACAAAGCTTCAACTAGAGTGTTTATAAGTATGGTAAACGAGGGGTGAATAAAAATGTTCGAGCAACTAAAAGCATTAATTGAAGATGAAAATAGAGTCATTACAGCAGGCATAGATGAAAAATATTATTCAGACCATCTTGGCCATATTAAAGTAAAACCAGCAGCAGTAGTCATTGTAGCTTCTACAGATGAGGTTAGCAAAGTCTTAGACTTTGCTAACCTACATCATATTCCAGTAGTGCCAAGAGGGGCAGGGACAGGTCTTACAGGAGGGACAGTTCCCACAGAGGACAGTATTGTCATTGATCTGACCAAACTTAATCGTATACAGCATTTAGATAAGGAGACTATGACATTAACAGTTCAGGCAGGTGTCTTACTTGAAGAGGTTCAAGCCTTTGCAGAAAGTAATGGATTATTTTATCCACCAGATCCAGGAGAGAAAGCTTCTACCATAGGTGGTAATATCAGCACCAACGCAGGTGGTATGAGAGCTGTCAAATATGGTGTCACAAGAGACTATGTCAGAAGCATAGAGGTTGTCTTAGCCAATGGTAGCATTGTAGAGCTGGGAAGCAAAAATATAAAAGACAGTACAGGGCTAGACCTTAAAGATTTACTTATAGGTTCAGAAGGAACTCTGGGTATTATTACAGAGGCAAAGCTCAGGCTTATTCCTAAACCACAAATAGCAAGAAGTGTACTTGTGCCCTTTCAAACTTTAGAAGAAGGAATAGATACAGTACTAGATATCAAAGCTTCAGGTGTAGATGTAGCAGCTATTGAATTTGTCCAAAAAGAAGCCATTAGTTTATCAGAGCAGTATTTAAAGATTGAGTTTCCTACTCATAAAGGCAATGCGTATTTGATTTTTACCTTTGATGGAGATACTGCAAGTCATGTAAGGGATAACTATGAAAAGGTAAGAGAGCTATGCTATCAGCATAATGCTCTAGATTTCTTGGTATTAGAGGATGAAGAGAGTTTTGAGATAACTTGGCAAATCCGAGGTGCCATTGTAAAAGCTGTAGAAAGTGTCTCTGTACAAGAGCCCATTGATATCGTGGTACCCATTAATAAAAGTGCTGAGTTTGTAAAATATACAAAAGCAATTTCAAACCGCCATCAAGTAGCTATTCAAAGCTTTGGTCATGCAGGAGACGGTAACGTACATCTATGTATTATTAAAGGGACACTTAAGGAAGAGGAGTGGCAAGAAAAACTACAGCTAGTGCTTGAGGACCTGTACCAAAAAGCAGCTGAATTAGGAGGACTTCCTTCGGGAGAGCATGGCATAGGGTTAACTAAGTTAAAGTACTACTTAGATTATGCTAATGAAGTACAAATCACCTTAATGAGAAATCTTAAAAAAGCATTTGATGTAAATCAAATATTAAATCCTAATAAAGCATACTAACAATCATAAAATACGTTTATGAATGTTTAACATAGGAGGGGGAAGAGATATGCCAGAAAGAAAATATGGAAATGAATTTGGAATTCAAACAAGAGCCGTTCATGCGGGAAATGATGTAGATCAAGATACAGGAGCTATTAAAAGACCTATTACTATGGCTAATAGCTATGAATTACCTTACGATCCAACTGACCTTAATTGGAGCTCAGCTGGGAAAGCACTTTATACCAGAAATGGAGGTGCCAATCAGCAGTACCTACAAGAGAAGTTGGCGGTACTTGAAGGTGGAGAAGATTGCGTTGTGTTAGCTTCAGGCGTTGCAGCATTATCAGGGACTTTCTTTGCACTCCTTAACTCAGGAGACCATGTGATTTTTGCTGATGTGACCTATATTGCAGTTTATAGATTGTTAAATGAATTACTAAACACTAAATATGGAGTGGAAACAACCCTTGTAGATACTAGTGATTTAGAAGCAGTAAAAGCCGCCATTAAGCCTAATACAAAATTGATTCATATTGAAACACCAGGAAACCCAACACTAAAAGTAAGCGATATTAAGGAGCTTGCCAATATTGCACATGAGCATGGAGCATACCTATCAGTAGATAATACTTTTGCATCCCCGTACAATCAGAGACCTATAGAGTTAGGAGCAGACTTAGTGATTGAAAGTTTAACGAAGTATATTAATGGTCATGGCGATGCTATGGGCGGCGCCGTAATTGGGTCTACAAAGCTTATAGAGCAAATCAAAGCCCAATCCATGATTAATCTAGGGGGGACCATTAGTCCATTTAATGCATGGCTTATTATGAGAGGGGCAGTAACCTTACCACTTCGTATGAAACAACATAATGAAAATGCATTAAAGGTAGCTAGGTATTTAGAAAGCCTACCCTTTGTAAGTTTTGTGGCTTATCCAGGCTTAAAAAGTCACAAGGGTCATGAGATTGCTAAGAAGCAAATGATAAATGGCTTTGGAGGCGTATTATCCTTTGGACTTAAAGCAGATCATGATACTTACAATAAAGTAACCAGCTATTTAAAGGTGATTACCTCAGCAGTTTCATTAGGTCATGATGAGAGCTTAATCGTATTTCTAGGAGAAGAGGATGAGAGACAGTATTTGTATCCAGAAGCTTTTCATAATGGGTTCTATAGACTAAGCGTGGGTATTGAAGATATAGAAGACATCATTGGAGATTTAGAACAGGCTTTTGAAAAAGCAGGGTTAAATGGTTCTGAGATTATTAAGAGATAAGAGAAAGCACCAACTATAAAAATTGGAGGGGTTTATTATGAGCAGAGCATATTGGAATGAAGAGATAGAAACTATTTCAAGGGAAGCATTAGAAGTGTATCAGCTAAAGCAATTAAAGGAGCAGCTTACAGAATCCTATACAAAGTCACCCTACTATAAACAGAGCTTTGATAAAGCAAATGTAAAGCCGGAAGACCTTCAAAGCTTAGAGGATTTAATTAAATTTCCTATTTTAACTAAACATGATGTAAGAGAAAGGCAGGATGTGGCACCTATTATAGGAGATTTATGCGTAAAGGGAGAAGAAGCCGTGGTATTTATTTCTTCTTCTAGTGGTTCCACTGGGGTACCTACAGCTAGTCCTTTTAGCAAAAGAGACTTTGATGAATTTCAAGATGTAGAAAGTAGATTGTTTTGGCAAGCTGGTATGAGACCAACTGACAGGTACATTCATGCTCTTAATTTCTCACTTTTTGTAGGAGGCCCTGATGTAATTGGTGCTCAGAATCTAGGAGCCTTATGTATATGGGCGGGAACACTCCCAGCTGATCGATTATTATTTATTATTCAGCAGTATCAGCCAACTGTGATTTGGACTACACCATCTTATGCATGGTACTTAGGAGAAACCGCTAAGCAAAAGGGCATAAATCCAGCCACTGATTTAGCGATTAATAAAATCATTGTAGCAGGAGAACCAGGAGGTTCTATACCAGCTACAAGAGAAGCCATAGAGGACCTTTGGGATGCAGAAGTCTTTGATTTCTATGGTATCTCAGATATATTTGGAGCATGTGCAGCAGCATGTGAAGCTCATGATGGCTTGCATATGGCAGAGGATCATATTTTAGTAGAGGTAGTAGATGAGAAAACAGGTTTACCAGTTAAAGAGGGTGAAAGAGGAGAAATGCTTTTAACAACCCTAAGAAAAGAAGTACGCCCAATGATTCGCTTTAGAACAGGGGACATTGTAACTTATACAGACGAAAAATGCAGCTGTGGTAGAACACTTAAGCGTATTAAAATGGTAGGACGAATTGATGATATGTTTATTGCAGGGGGAGTAAATGTTTTCCCTAGCGATATCGAACATGTTACTAGAAAGTTTGAGAGCCTCACAGGAGAATATAGAGTCAATGTGATTGAAGAACAGCATATTACTAAATTCACTGTAGAGGTGGAAAAACGATTAAATGATGAAACAGATACCAAAGAGCTAAAAGAAAAAGTAGCTTATGAAATTAAGATGCAATTAGGTGTAAAGCCTAAAGAAATCATTATCTTAGAGGAGGGTACCTTACCAAGGGCTACGCATAAAGCTAAGAGACTACAAGATTTAAGACAAAAAGCATAATGGACTATAAAATGATAAGAAGTAAGGTCAAGAATAAGGTCCTATAGATATCTAGATAACAAAGATTAGGTAGTCATCAAAGATGAAATAGAGATAAAGGAGCGGGAGTGCAGTGATAGATGTTATTTTTTTAGGAAGAGGAGGAGAGGGTGCCTTTACCTCCTCTAGAATACTAGGTATTGCAGCGAGCTTATATGAGAATGAGTATGCCTTGAGTTTTCCTAGCTTTGGACCAGAACGAAGAGGAGCACCTGTTTTTGCTTATACAAAAATAAGTAGTGAACCCATTAGAGATAGAAGCCAAAGTAGTAAAGGTGATTACTTTGTTATATTAAATGAAAGCCTGTATAATGAGGGGCTTTTAAGCAGATTAAAAGAAAATGGAAAGCTTATTTTAAATACCAGCCATCCTGAAAAGTATGTAGATCCTCGTATTATTCCTTTTGAAGCTACAAGGTTAGCAAACGAGTACCTAGGAAAACCAATAGTGAATACAGCCATGTTAGCGGCTTTAGCTATCCAAAGCAATCTAGTGAGCATGGAGAGTTTAGAGAGAGCTATACAATATGATTTACCACCAAAACTAGCTATAAAAAATAAAAAATTAATTGAAGTAATTAAAGAAATAAGCAAAACTACAGAAAATAAAAGCTTGGAAACGACTTGTAAGGAGGTGAAATAGATGGCTAGACCAATAGTAAACAAAGATTTTCAGATAAAAGGCTTACAAGGTTTGCCTTGTGGTACTTATGGGTCAGCTATGCTACTCACTGAGACTATGGAAGGGTGGAGAAGTCAGCATCCAGTCATTGAACATGATAAGTGCATCCATTGTAATTGGTGTTATATGGTTTGTCCTGAAGGTGTTATTTATGAAAATGATAACAAAATACAAATCGATTATCGTTTTTGCAAAGGCTGTGGTATCTGCCAAAAAGAATGTAAGAAACAGTGCATTATCATGGAGGAGGAAGGGGGAGTAGAAGATGATAGAAACTAACATAAAAGAAAAAGGAACACAAGATCAATTTATATCAGGGGATGAAGCAGTGGCTATTGGCGTAAAACTAGCAAAGCCAGATGTCATAGCAGCTTATCCCATTACGCCTCAGACCATTGTAGTAGAACGTCTTGCCGAAATGGTAGAAACAGGTGAACTAGAAGCGGAATATATGTATGTTGAATCTGAACACTCTGCCCTTGCTGCTGTTATGGGAGCTAGTGTGATGGGTGTAAGGACGTTTACAGCAACCTCATCTCAAGGCTTATTATATATGGCTGAAGTTTTACATTATGCCAGTGGTGGAAGAGTACCTTTAGTAATGATGAATGCCAATAGAAGCGTGGCTTTGCCATGGAGTATATTTGGGGATCAAAGAGATTCTTTATCTTTACTTGATAGTGGATGGATTCAAGTTTATGTGGAAAATGCTCAAGAGAGCCTAGATATGATACTGCAAGCTTATGCCTTAGCAGAGCATCCAGAGGTTCTTACACCTGTTATGGTTAACTTAGATGGCTTTATCCTTACCCATACCTATGAAAAAGTAGAAGTACCAAGTGAGAAGCAAGTTAAGGCATTTTTACCAGTTTTTAAGCTAGAAGGACAAATGGACTTAAAGGCACCTAAAAATCTATTTTTTACTTCCTCTCCAGCGCATAATATGGCATTCAAATACCAACAACATGAAGCAATGCTGAAGGCAAAAAACATTATAAAAAATATAGATGATCAGTATAGCAAAATCACAGGAAGGTCTTATTGCGGATTAGTAGAAGACTATAAGTGCCAAGATGCTGAGGTTATTGTTATCACATTAGGTAGTGTGACAGGGCTTGTTAGAGATGTGGTAGATGAACTACGTGAAAAAGGACAGAAGGTAGGGGTTCTTAAAATAAGATATATGAGGCCTTTCCCAGAAGAAGAAATTGTTAAATATACAGCTTCTGCTAAAGCTATTGCTGTATTAGAAAAAGACATATCCTTTGGCTATCAAGGAACCGTATTTACTAATGTAGTAGCAGCGCTGCATGAAAGAAAGGCAAAGCTTTATAACTATATTGCCGGCCTTGGAGGAAAGGATATTAAAGAAGCTGAAATAAGAGATATTTATGCCCAGCTTTATGCTAAACTTTTGGAACATAAAAAAACAGCTCAGATTATTGCGGAGCATGCAGATACCACAGGAACTTATCGTAGTGCAAGTGTGAGTCTAGTAGAAGATAGTGAAGCTGATAGACTGGCTAATTTCGAGACGAAGAGGCTAAGTTCAGATGAAAACCAAGTGATTTTTGTTGGATTGGAGGGGAAATAATATGGCAATTAAACTAGACCAAGAAGAATACTTTTATGGACATAAAGGCTGCGGTGGTTGTGGTGGGTCTTTAGCAGTAAGACTAGCTCTTAAAGTTCTAGGAGCTAATACCTTTGTAGTATTGCCGGCAGGCTGTATGTCAGCAGTAGGCTTTGTGTATCCACAGCTTTGCTTTGGTGTAAATGCCCTCATTTCTCCTTTTGCCAGTACTGCGGCCATGTTATCAGGCATTTCAGTAGCAGCCAAGGCTAAGGGGCTTAAAGATGTCAATGTAGTAGGCTTTGCAGGTGATGGAGGAACAGCTGATATAGGCCTTCAAGCACTATCAGGAGCCATAGATAGGGATGATAAAATCATTTATATTTGCTATGACAATGAAGCGTACATGAATACAGGGGTTCAACAAAGTTCTCTTACACCTTATGGGGCTAAAACCACAACTACACCAGCAGGAAATCATATTCATGGAAGTAAAAATATAAAAAAAGATATGTTTGATATTGTAGCAGCTCACCGCATTAAATATGCTGCTACAGCTAGCATGGGTAACATCCCAGATTATATTAAAAAGGTGGAAAAAGCCAGCAAAGTACAAGGAACTTCTTATATTCATGTAGCAGCACCATGTCCTACAGGATGGGGAATAGAAAGCAGCGACACCATAGCTATTGCTAGAGAAGCCATTGAATGTGGTTTATGGTATTTGGCAGAATATGAAAATGGTGAGTATAAGCTTAATCAATCACCTAAAGCATTTTCTAGTGTAGAAGATTACCTTAAAAAGCAAAGTAGATTTAAGCATTTGCATGAAGAGGACATAGCAAGGATTATAGAAGAACGAGATGTGAAGTGGGAAGAACTAAAGAAGAAACTTTTATAGAGGGCTAAGTGAAGCCCTCTATTTTTATAGCTATAGGTGAGCATGGATAAAAGCGTTATAGTTATGGCGAGTATATAAAGGATTTTATAGTAAATGAAGTTTATTTAATAATAATATCTAAAATGGTAAACACTAAGAAAAACTAAAGGAGTGTATATTATGGGAGACTATAATGAGCCAGAAGACTTACCATTAGGACTGATGATGCAGTTAGGAACCAATATGAATGCAATGAACACGTTCGCTAATTTATCTATTTCAGAGAAGGAAGAAATTATTAATTATATTAAAGGTGATGGAATGGAAGAGGATGTGAGGGGACGTATAGAGAAAGTTATGAATGCATTAGAGAATAATCAAAGTTTATTTTGATAAGATATGTTTATTCCTGTTTTTAACAAGTGACTATATAGAAGGTAGTCTGCTATGATGTGGCCCCCAATAAGTTAGATTTTAAGTCTAACTTATTGGGGGTATTTGACTATTACAGCTAAGACTACCTTTTATTTATCCTAAAAAGTATTGATTTTATTGAGTTATTTTATAGAGGAGAATCACTTTATGCTTAAATTCTAGATTTTGATAAAACTATTAAGCTGAGATAGATGGGCGCTTCAATCACATTTAATATACACTATTCCAAGCCAATTATAGTAACTAAAAGACACTGGAATAGGAATGGTATCTACAGCATTTTGTAAGAGTTCATGCAATTCATCATCTGTAAGGTCAAAATCTGTTCGTAAAGTCAATTCGGAAGTATTACTAGTAAGTTTTGTTGCTATTACTTGAGAAATTTCAGACTTTGCATAGTAATTTCCTTTGAGACGATAGTATTCAAAATCGGCACTTGATCCTACATAATTCTTATAATTGGCATCAAGTACATAATCCTTATTTTCAATAAGCATAAGGCTAGCAGTATTATCAGGTAGGTTATAAAGAGCATTAGCCATAAACTCTTTATCATTGTTGGTAACATCAATGGTAAGCCATTCATTATTAATATTAATTTTATTCCAAGCGTGCCCAACGGAGTCCATTTGTCCTGTAACTACTAATGAATCAAGACCAGCTAAATCAGCTAAAAGTTTAAAGGCCTCTGCATAACCTTTACAAACACAGACCTTATTAATAAGTGCGCCATAAACAGTAAAAGAATCATCAAATTCAGGGTCTGCATACTTATAATTATTTTTCTCAGCACTTTCTAGGGCAGCATAATCATATTCTAGGTTGGAACATAAATAATTATTAATAGCTTCTTCTTTTTGTAAGTCAGTCATATCAGCAGTGATAATAGATGCAATGATATTCTGGGCTTCTTTTAAAACCAGTTCTTGACGTTCTTCTTGAGTAGATTGATCTAAGGTATAAGTAACGTATAAAGTGTTGGTATAAGGATTTGAACTAGCTGATTCTATGCCAAAAATAAGAGGGTTTTGGTAAGTAGCTTCTAGTAGAGCATCTGATAAGGAATTAGTATCCGTAGCTTTTGGAAAATCCTTAAGAGAGATAGTGGTGATACCATTTAGCATATTATGAGCTAGATATTCACTCAGTGAATTAGTAGCAGTTATAGGTATTTCTTGATTCATAGAAATAGAAGCATCACTATCAGTAGTAGGTACATCTTGATTAGTAGAAACAGTTTCCATAGTCATAGTATTGTTGAGACCAGAAGCACTGGCAGATAATTGCTCTTGTCTTTTTAAGAAGAGATTTAAGGTTTGATCAATATTTTCTACTTCAGGATAATAATAAAAGTAAAAGACTTCTTCAAAAGGAGTACCCTTAGGCCTTCCTATGATAGTCATGCGCTGAGCTAAGCCTTTGCCGTCTACTTGAACAGTAGGAGAATGTTCACCGGCATATTTTTGTACAGATGATGCATCATATTCTATAGGATAGAGCACGGATGACTCGTCACACATTTCAATTGAAAGATATAGAGGAAGTTTAAGTTCTGGATCACTGGTAGTTTGCTTTGAAGAAGCATCATAATCTCTACTATGAATTAGCCTAGCAGCATAATCATTAGGGGTTATAACACGACTCATCTCGGACTGACCATCAGGTCCTTCAGCTATTACTACATAGCCTTCGCCATACCCGTCTTCATCATAAAGAAAGTTATTATTAATAGTAAGAATACTATTAGTAGCTACCCCCGTAATAGAAGAAGTATCATGTAAAAAAACATCAAACCCTGAAAAAGAAGTTTCTTTTGTAGTATCAACACAATAGAGAATCTCATCAGCTGAAATTTGATTGTTATCTATACTAATACTGTAAATAGAGTATTGGGTAGCTCCCTTAACAGGCTGCCAAGATAGAGTTGCAAAGCCATTTTCATCGGCTATTAAGTTAACTTCAGGTCGAGGTAATTCCGTTTTTATTTTTATAACAGAAACTTCTTGAGGTTCTTCTGTAACATTCCCTGATTTATCATAATACTTAGCTAGATAAAGGGTACCAGCATTACCCCAATTAGCATTCTCTCTTTTAGATTCTCCTTCGAATTCTGTACGAAAAAGAGGATAGGTTTTAGGTTTGATTTTGATTTTATCATGCCCCTTGTAATAGTTACTAGGAGCTGGTCGCCATAAAGGAATAGTTAATTCAGGGTCTAAGAAAAACTGAAACATATCATAGGTATTATGGTCGTCAGTAATAGGAAAACCTAAGTCTACCTCTAATACCTCATTTCTTTCTAAAACATGAATTTCATCAGCAAACTTATATTGTTCTTGTAAGTCATATTTTTCTTTTAGGCCATTGGCTAAATCTAATAGAGATGTGGTATTGATATCAGAAGAAGTAGTGGATTTAGTGTTACTAGAAGTAGAGGAAGTAGTTTTTTCTGTTTCTTTACCAGTAGAAGGGATAATGGTGTTACTAGTACAGCCTATTAATGATATCCCTAAAGATAAGCAGAATACATATCTTAATAATTTTTTTTGATAAAAAAATGTATTTTTCTTCATATGAGCTCCTTTTTTGAAAATATAAAATAATTATAAAATTCAATATATAATATTGCAAGAAAAACTTATTGTTATAATGATAATATTTGGGATTGACTTTTTAAGAAAATTATGAAATATTAGTAAAATAAAAATATGATTTATGAAAGGGATAGAAAAATGAGGACAAATAGGTTTTGGAAGGGTTTCTTAAGCATCACAATGATGCTAGCAATTGCATTAAGTTTAGGGGCATGTGGAAAAGCAAATCCAGAGTCATATGAAGAGGAGATTAATAAAGAGATTGCTAGAATGATTGCAGATGGGGAATTAATCGATGTAGTGGCAGAGGAAGAGTTTGATAAACAAGCAGCAGCTATTATAGAAGAATCAGATATAGGAAGTGTTTTTGAAGAAGAGCCTATGGAGGTTGCTGAATCAGAAAAACCACAAAAAGCACCTATACCAGAATTTGTAGAAAGCAATGGTCCTGATACAATTCAAGTAGATGATTACACATATGATAAGATAGGGGTTAAGTATCAGCCAGGAGAATATGTTATAGTAGCTGATGAAGGACAGTCTGCATACTATGCAATTATTAAAGATGATGAAGAACATACAATAGTAGCGAATGGTGGAAATGAAAGCTATGAGGTATTTGATACATTAGATGGGCAATATATTACAGTTATAGATGGAAAGATTTATCCAATAGATGAGGCGCCAGAAGTAAAGAAGACAGAGAGTGGTGGATATCCTGAAGGGATATATAAAGTAGGAGTACAAATACCAGCTGGAGAATATGTAGCAAGAGGAGATAGTGTTTCGCTTACTACGTATGTTGGACTTAGTGAGGAAGATTCAAGTATGGGATTTGCATCAAATATAAGGTCAGCCATTATCAAAGTAGAAGATGGAGAATATCTGGAATGTACATGGGGAGAATTCTATCCACTTGAAATGACTGCCGATTTAACACCAACAGACGGTATTTATAAAGATGGTATGTATAAGGTTGGATTTCATATGCCAGCAGGAACATATATTCTAAAAGCAGATGCAGAAAGCGCATATGCCGAAATATTTAATGATGGTTATCAAATAGGAAGAGGGGATGAAGTGGCAACAGCAGAGCCAGAAACTACTTTTACAGTTAAAGATGGGCAATATGTGTCAATTATGGGTGGAGAAGCTAAAGCTCAATAAAATATAAATGGTGAGAGTAAAAAGAGATGAAGATAAAATGTCTTGCTAGAAAGAGTATAATGATAGCAATCCTTGGAACTATGATAGTGATATTAGGTGGATGTAGTAGTGATAAGAAGGGCAACTTTGAAGAAGCACTTCAAAAAGAGATTGATAAGAGAGTTGCTAGTGGAGAGTTAGCTTATCCAGAAGAAACTAATGAAACACAAGTTTCTCAAACAACAGACTCTACAACTGATGAAGAAGAAAAGTTAATAGCGTATGATTTAAAAGGGAATCCAGTAGAAATAGATGGTAAAGATGTTATTGAAGCGGAAGGAAAAATATTTTATCGTTTAGGAGGATTATATCCTTTAGGGGAATATGTAGCTGTTTCAGATAAAGGTGATTTCTCTAGCTATTATTGCGTAACGATAGGACCTAGTGAAGATATTATAGTGACTAATGGCAGTACAGAAAATTCAGTTGTCTTTGATACACAAGATGGAGAGTACATAAGTTATCAAGGATGCAAGTTATATCCAATTGATGAAGCGCCAGAAGTGGAAAAAACAGCAGATGGAGCCTATCCAGCAAGTACTTATAAGGTAGGGACGCAGATACCTGCAGGCGAATATGTAGCAAAAGGAAATAGTGTTATAGTAAATATTGAAGCAGACCTTACAGACGATAGTGATGCGAACTTGGGAATTTGGGGTAGCAATAAATGTGCTGTTTTTAAGGTTGAGGATGGTCAATATATACAGACAACGAGTGGAGATATTTATCCAATTGAGTTAACTGAAGACTTAAAAGCAGCAGATGGCATTTATAAGGATGGCATGTATAAGGTTGGATTCCATATGCCAGCAGGTACGTATAAATTGCAAGCAGATGTGGATACTGCATATGCAGAAATCTATAATGAAAACACGCCAGGGGCAGACCGTGAGGAGGTGATTACAGCTGAACCAGAACAAACCTTTACAGTAAAAGAAGGACAATATGTGATTGTAACAGGTGGTAGGGCTACATTACAGTAAAACCTATAAATGATATAAGTAAGCTGTTATACGAATAAGTGTGACAGCTTATTTATATGCTATAATAGTAGCAGTGAACAAACATACTTTAATGAAAGAATAGACCATACAAAGGATAAAATCATGAGACAAGAAATCAGAATTAAAATAAAACCACCATTTGTAAAGGCTTTAAGGCAAGGTTATCCCCTTATCGCAAAGGATGCTATAGCAAATCCTGAAGTACTAAAAAAAGAAAATGTCATTATTCATTTACTAGACGATAAAAATAAGTTTATTGCCAAAGGCTATTATGGAAAGCAAAATAAAGGCTATGGTTGGGTATTAAGCTATAAAGAAGATGAAGCAATAGATGAAGCGTTTTTTATAAGTAAATTTAAGACAGCCATTGCTTACCGTAAAGATTTATATGAAAGTACTGAAACCAATGCTTTTCGTATGTTTAATGGAGAAGGAGATGGCATAGGTGGATTAACCATTGACTACTTTGCTGGATATCATCTAGTGACTTGGTATAGTGAAGGCATCTACAGTTTCAAGGAAGAAGTCATCAGTGCTCTTTTAAAAAGTACTCAGGTAAAAGGTATTTACCAAAAGAAACGTTTTGACACAGATGGTAAATATATAGAAGACCAAGATTATGTTATGGGAGAAGTACCGAATTGGCCTTTAATTGTTAAGGAGAGTGGGCAACAGTTTGCTATTTATTTAGATGATGGGGCTATGGTAGGTATTTTCTTAGATCAAAGAGAGGTTAGAAAACGTATTAGAGATCATTATGCTAAAGGTAAAATAGTGCTTAATACCTTTTCTTATACAGGTGGTTTCTCTGTATTTGCAGCAGCAGGGGGCGCAAGTCAGACCACAAGTGTAGACTTAGCTAATCGTAGCTTAAGTAAGACGAGAGAACAGTTTAGTGTGAATGATATAGAACCAGAAACTCAAATCATTATTGTAGAAGATGTATTTAAGTATTTTAAATATGCAGTAAAAAAAGAACTTAAGTTTGATATGGTTGTTCTAGACCCACCAAGCTTTGCTCGTTCTAAAAAATTCACCTTTAGTGCTTCTAAGGATTACACTAATTTATTAAAAGAAGCCATTGCCATTACTGAAAAAGAGGGTGTGATTGTAGCTTCAACTAACTGTAGCTCTTTCAATATGCAACGCTTTAAAAGCTTCATAGACAGTGCCTTTAGTCAAATGGGAGATAGATATACCATTTTAGAAGAGTATTCCTTGCCAAAAGACTTTAAGACGATAGAAACGTTTAAGGAGGGGGATTATTTAAAGGTTGTATTTATCAAGAAACATTAAATTACCATCAAGATGACACATCACCCACTAAAAACAAACTATTAAAGGGCATAACTATATTGGCGTAATGGAAATTCATAAAAAGGGGAGCAAATATGAGTGGGGGCAGAAGAATAGGTGTGTTAATAAATGTAATTAAGAACTTAATTTTGTTTGTTTTATTTTGCGTGGGATATTATATGAGTGTAAATTTGGTAGTGCTATTAATCACGGTATTTAGTAATAAAATAAATAGTGGATCATGGGTTATAGGTATGATACTAGGAATGATAGCAGCACCTATTTTATCAATATTAACAGTTATAAAATTAAATAAAAGGTAAAATAAAAATAACAGGCTCAAAGATAATTTGAGTCTGTTATTTTTATATAAGGTATTACGAAGGGAGATAATCAATTTATTTATATTTGTACTTATTTGTATATAGGAGTATGATACAACTTAAATTAGAAATTAAAAACTAAAAGGAGATATAGAATGGGGATTAAATACGTACATACCAACATTATTGCAAGGGATTGGGAAGCTGTAGCTAGATTTTATATTGAGGTTTTCGAATGTAAGCCATATGGCCCTGAAAGAGATTTATCTGGAGCATGGATTGAGCAAATGACAGGAGTTGAAAATGTAAAGGTGAGGGGTATGCATTTGAGTTTGCCAGGGTATGAAGCAGGACCAACCTTGGAGATTTTCTCTTATGAGCCAGAAGGTGAACATCAAGAAAGGCATATCAGTAAACAAGGATTTGGACATTTAGCTTTTCATGTAGATAATGTTGAGGAAGTACTTAAGAAGGTTTTAGCTCATGGTGGTAAGCAATATGGAGAGGTGATTATCAAGGAATACGAGACCCTAGGAGTACTAACAGCCGTTTATATCAGCGACCCTGAAGGAAATCTTATAGAAGTACAAAACTGGAGTAGATAACTAGCTATAGAAAAAGCGAATAGATAACATTACTCAAATTCATTGACTTAGTAATCTTATATGTTTACAATGAATTCAATAAATCGAGAAAAATAATAAATATTGGGGCGATTTAAAATAATTCATTAAAGGGGGCCTTTCATATGGCAAATTACAAATTCAACACATTACAAGTACACGGTGGTCAAGAAGTAGATCCAGTAACAAAATCAAGAGCAGTACCTATTTATCAAACAACTTCTTATGTATTCGACAACGCAGAGCATGGTGCAGACTTGTTTGCATTAAGACAATCAGGAAATATTTATACAAGATTAATGAATCCAACAACAGATGTATTTGAAAAGCGCATAGCACTACTTGAAGGTGGAAAGGCAGCTTTAGCAGTGGCATCAGGTTCAGCAGCTATTACTTATGCTATTTTAAATATTGCAGGCAGTGGTGATGAGATTGTTTCAGCTAGTACTTTATATGGTGGAACTCATAACCTATTTGCTCATACACTTACTAAATATGGTATCAAAACTCATTTTGTAGACCCAGATAGTCTTGCAGCTTTTGAAGAAAAAATAAATGAAAATACAAAAGCTATTTATATTGAAAGTATTGGTAACCCAGGAACTAATATTATTGATGTTGAAGCAGTAGCTAATCTAGCACACCGATATAAGTTGCCACTAATCGTAGATAATACTTTTGGAACACCTTACCTCTTTAGACCTATTGAGTTTGGAGCAGACATCGTTGTACATTCAGCTACTAAATATATAGGTGGACACGGTACTAGCATAGGTGGTGTTATCGTAGATGCAGGTAACTTTGACTGGGCAGGAAGTGGTAGATTTAAAGATTTTACATCTCCAGATCCTAGCTACAACAACATCGTCCCAGCAGAAGCTTTTGGAGAACTTGCATTCATACTAAGAGCCAGAGTTAACTTACTTCGTGATACAGGTGCTGCTCTTAGCCCATTTAACTCCTTCTTATTTATTCAAGGACTTGAAACACTTTCTTTACGAGTGGAAAGACATGTTGAGAATGCTAAGAAGATTGCAGAATACTTATCTAACCATCCAAAAGTAGCTTGGGTTAACTATCCTTCATTAGAAGGAAATAAGTATTACGATTTAGCACAAAAATATTTCCCTAAAGGAGCAGGCGCTATCTTTACCTTTGGTGTAAAAGCAGGAGAAGATGCAGCTAGAAAGTTCACTGAAAGTCTAGAAATCTTTTCACTACTAGCTAATGTAGCAGATGCTAAATCACTTGTTATTCACCCTGCAAGTACAACTCATAGTCAATTAAATGATGAAGAATTAAAAGCAGCTGGTGCTACTAGAGATCTAGTTCGTTTATCTATTGGAATAGAGGATGTAGAAGACTTAATTGCTGACTTAGAGCAAGCCTTTAATCAAATCTAATACGGGGAAGATTTGAATCTTTAAAAGCTCAATATACTTAGCTGAAAATGGCTAGATATATTGAGCTTTTATTATGTCCTTTTAATGATATAAAATGTGGGGCTATAGTATGTAAATCTTGTACTAGTATGATATGATATAAAGTAGAGTAGTCTTAATTGTGAAGGAGTGTTTATATGAACATTAAATTAGTACATACTATATCCGTAGAAGACTATAATGACCTAAGAAGTGGGGTAGGTTGGGAGACGTTAGAGAATGAACAAGCACAAAGAGGGATTGAAAATACATACTACTTAGTAGCAGCTATAAAGGATGAACGGACTATAGGTCTTACTAGAGTTATTAGTGATGGTGGCTATATTGCCCTCATTGCAGATGTTATAGTTAACCCTGATTATCAAGGGCAAGGTATAGGCAAAATGTTGGTAGAAGATGCACTTACTTTTATAGAAACTCATTTAGGCAAGGATGAGTTAATGGTTATGGTAAATTTAATGGCTGCCAAAGGGAAAGAAAAGTTTTATGAGAAATGTGGATTACGAGTAAGGCCAAATAACGAAGCAGGCGCAGGGATGTGCTTATATTTTAATAAGAAATAAGAAAAGGAAAGAGAAAATAAGGAGACTAAACATGAGTATTTATTTAGTAGATTTCGAGAATGTAACATCAGAAGGGTTAAGTGGAGTAAGTAAATTAAGCGAGGAAGACAAAGTCATTCTTTTTTATAGCACAAAAGCTAATAAAATTTCGATGCCAATACATGTGGAGATGAGTAAAAGCTTAGCAAGCTTTGAATATAAAGAAGTGTTAGTGGGAGGAAAGAATGCCTTAGATTATCAGCTTTCTACTTATTTAGGCTATTTAATCGGACAAAAGGAAGATACCAATTATTATATTGTAAGCAAAGATAAGGGATATGAATATTTAAGTGATTTTTGGAAACAAACTTTAGGAGAAACAAAACAGCAAATTAGCATTGAACATATAGGTGCTATAAAAGCTGCTAAATCAGTTAATAAAATAGAAGCTATCCACGAGGAGCAGGAAGAAAAGGAAAATAAAATAGTAGAAGCTATTAGTGCACAAGAAAGTAAACTTGTTCCAGAACCAACTAATAGAGAAACTAAGGAAACAGAGGTAGCATTTAATAAAAAGTTTAATAACCAAAATAAGAGAAATGGTATGAAGAGTACATATCATATTAATAGGAAAAAACCAGTAGTTTCAGAAGCGCAAAATGTTCAAAAAACAAGTGAGTCTAAAAATTCTATCGTTGTTAAAGAAAACGCATTTTCTTATAATGAGAAGGTAGTCAAGGGAAATCAGCCCAATATAGAAGTTGAGAAGCAACTTAGACAATTGATAGATAAGGAATTACAAGAAGATCAAGTAAAACGAATTGTTCAGTACTTTAAGCAAGCAAAAAATAAACAAGAACTCCATCGTAAGATAGTAAAAGTACTAGGTCAAGATAGAGGAACAGTGATTTATCACAAAATCAAGAGACTTATTAAAAAATAAAGAAGCCTAGAATAAGTAATGAATGGTTATACTAAGTAGTAAATAGGCGTTAGTTTGAAATAGTAACGGTAATGAAAGTAAGGAGAGTAAAATGGCAAACGAAATAATGGTATATACAGATGGTGGAGCAAGAGGTAATGGAAAAGAAGACTGTGTTTCAGCTTGGGCATATACTTTAAGTTATGGAGAACATTACAAAGAAAATAAAGGCGCAATGTATGGCGCAACTAATAACCAGATGGAGATGACTGCTATTATTGAGGCTTTAAAAGCAATTAAAAATAAGACCATTCCTATCAAGTTACATAGTGATTCTGCCTATTGTATTACTGGTATTACTTCATGGATTCATAACTGGAAGAAAAAAGGTTGGATTAACTCAAAGAAGGAACCTGTGGAGAATAAGGAACTTTGGATTGAAATGGACAAGCTAGTTAGAGAGTGCACATCTATTGAATTTGTTAAGGTTAAAGGTCATGCAGATGTACAGGGGAATATAAGAGTAGATGCCTTGGTTAACCTAGCTATGGATGAACTAATTGCAGAAGGAAGATAACAAAAAACACGTTTTCAATTTGGCTTTAACAAGCATTTTGAAGACGTGTTTTCACGTTTTAAAAGCCATATACTTTAGATTCGATATTAAAACTTAATTGATATATTACTTTCGTTATTACTTTCTTCAAAAAAAGAATTCTAGATAGGATATCACAAAAAATGTAGCCATAGCTACATAAAATAAAAATTGGTTTGGTTATAATAAGCTTAATACAAGACAGAATAATAGGAGGTAATGATGAGTGCTTTTTTAGGACCGATTCATTATTGGTTATATAATAAAATACAAATGCAACAAGACTTAGTAGAAGAAATAATGCTATTAGCAGAGCAAAAATGGGGATTTAATTTAGCCGAAGAAGCTGATGAATGCTATGGAAAAGCAGAAAGAAGGCCACTAGAGCAAGTAATTGATGGGACTAATATTCATGGTTGGTTACAAGAACAGGTTTCAAATGCTGAATATAAACTTGCTTTTTGTGTGACTAAACTTATTAAAAATGATAAAAATACACTAGAAGTTTTAAGAGTAATTTTTGAAAGCAAAGGTAGGGATAAGGCTAGAGCTATAGAAACAAGTTTAAAGGCAAATGAACTTTATAAAGTCATTACAGACAGTTGGTTAGATGGCATGCCTTGTGATCATGCCTATCTAGTAATAGAACAAGGTGAAGAAAGTATTACCTTTAGACGAAATAGTTGTGTACATGAATCATACTGGAAAGCAGTAGAGGGGAATATCGACGATTATTATGACCTTAGAAATGCTTGGATAAAGGGATTATTAGAGGAACAAAAAGCGAAACTCAATAAAATAGATGAAGTAACCTATAAGTTAGAAAAGGAGGAGAGGTATGAATAGTATAGAACTTATGATGGAAGAACATCGTTATATTTCACGTATGTTAAAAGTAGTACGTAAGGCTTGTTTAGGCATATTACAAGGTGAGGCCATTTGTTTTGAGGATTTTTACCAAATCATAGATTTTATTAGAAATTATGCAGATGCTCATCATCATGGAAAAGAAGAAAAATTTCTGTTTAAAGAAATGATAAATCATTTAGGGGAGTTAGGCTCTAAATTGATCCGAAATGGTATGTTAGTTGAACATGATTTAGGAAGACTTTATATTAAAAAGTTAGTTGAAGCATTAGAAAAAGTAAAGGCAGGTAATGAGGAAAGTAAATTAGATGTTATAGCTAATGCCATTAGTTATACGCATCTTTTAGAAAGACATATTGCCAAGGAAGACGAAGTAGTTTATAGTTTTGGTGCACGCCAATTATCTAAAGAAGTGCTTGAAATGGTAGATGAGCAAAGCACAATCTTTGAAGAGGAAGCTAAAAAGCAAGGTACTCAAGACAAATATATAGATTTATTAGAAGCATTAGAGAATAAATATACTGTGGTAAAATAGGATAAGTATAAAGAAAAACACCCATGAAAGATAGTTGATAGGTATCTTTCATGGGTGTTTTTTGTTTTAAGAGGGAATTAAAGATTTTATGAGTCTTAGATTATGATTTCATAAAATCATCATTAGAAAAGCGAACGTTATGAGTGATTTTATCTGTTAATTTAATTTTAAAGCCACAGATTAATGCAATAACTAGGGCGATAACTGAAACGTGGAAGCAAAGAACAGTAGCAACTAATACAGCTATGAGTGGTGCGTGAATGTAATCATGATCATCTTTGCTTAATACGAAATGAGTGGTTTTAAGTGTGTCTACATAAGTGTTAATTTGTTCCTGAGTTGTATTAATATTTGTACGGCGTGTTGCTTTACCTTCCTTTTCAAGAAGTGCTAGGGCTTCTACGATGTCACCATTACTTCTTTCTAAAGCGTCCTTAGCTTCAGTATAAGTGGCATTAGTTCTTTTCATAATTAAATCGATTTGGTCTAGTGAAATTGACATATTGGATCTCCCCTTTTCATTTTTTAATTCATTTTCATTTTTTAATTCATCTTTGCTAAAAGTAATTGCCATTTTTTATAACTCCTTAAGTCGTTCTTTATGATATTAGTATAAGAAGCATGGATGAGAGTGCATTAAATAGAGGATTAAGATTTCATGAGAAAACTATGAAAGAATCTTAATATAGGATTTAATGAATTATGAGAAAAATTTATATGATTTACGTAAATGAGGTTGACTTTATCACTTTAGCACGCTAAAATATCTAAGTAGTTAGTTAAAAATAATGTTCAAGGGAGAGATATATTATGAGGTTAAAGAGCTTATTAAAACAAGTAACTACTTTTTCAGTAGTAGGTCTATTGGCATTTGGTTTAGCGGGTTGTAGTGTAGACAATTCAGTTAAAGAAAGTAAAGAGACAGCAGCAACAACTGATAATCAGGTATCAGAAGGTACAGATAATCAGCAAGCCGCAAGTAACGTACTTGATAAAGATACATTGATTATTGGATTAGATGATACTTTTGCACCTATGGGATTCAAAGATGAAAAAGGTGAAATTGTTGGCTTTGACGTTGATCTTGCCAAAGCGGTTGCAGAAAAGTTAGGTAAAAAGATAGAATTCCAACCTATTGATTGGAGTATGAAAGAAACAGAACTTAAATCAGGCAATATTGATTTTATTTGGAATGGCTATAGTATTACAGATGAAAGAAAAGAGCAAGTAGCATTTGGTACACCTTATTTAAAAAATAGACAAATCATTATCACTTTAGCAGATTCACCAATCAATACTAAAGCAGATCTAAAAGATAAAGTAGTTGGTGCTCAAACAGGGTCTACAGCAGTAGATGCTATCGAAACAGAACCAGAAGTATTAGCTACCTTTAAAGATGGTAAACCTGTTACATATGAAACAAATAATGATGTTTTAATGGACCTTGAAGCAGGACGTTTAGATGCTGTTGTGGCTGATGAGATTATTGTTAAGTATTATATTAGCAAAAAAGGTGCAGAGAAATACAAGATTTTAGATGAAGATTTTGGTGAAGAAGAATATGGTGTAGGTATGAGAAAAGAGGATACAGCTTTAGTAGAAGCTTTCAATAAAGCTTATGCAGAACTTAAACAAGAAGGTAAACTAGCTGAGATTTCAAAGACATGGTTCGGAGATGACATTACACAGTAGTTAGTGAAATAGTTTATAAAATTTTAATGATAGCTTACCTATTAAATTGAGATGTAATTTAATAGGTAAGCTATAAATTATAAATCAACTTAAGTTATTAAAAGTGAAAAATAATGATTTAATTTGTTTTATAATAAAATAAATTGCCTATTGTTTTAAAATTATATATTATAAATGAGATAGGTGTTAATAAGCTTTTATATAGAAACTATATTATAAGACTAACAATAATATTCATAGGAGAGAAATGGGAGGACAATCAATGGATGGATTTTTAGACCAATTGGTAAATATAGCAGAGTATACAAAGATGATGCTACCTCAGATGATGGAAGGCTTAGGGGTAACTTTGCAGGTATTTGCTTTAACATTAATTTTTGCAATTCCTTTAGGAATATTGGTGGCTGTATGTCGTTTATCTCGTTTTAAGGTATTACGCAAGATAATGGAATTTTACATACTCCTTATGAGAGGAACACCTCTTCTATTACAAATTATATTTATATTTTTTGGCTTCCCAATATTAAATATTGCCATTCCTCGTATGCCGGCGGCACTTTTGGCATTTTCTTTAAACTATGCAGCTTATTTTGCTGAGATTTTTAGGGCAGGTATTAGTTCCATTGATCAAGGACAGTATGAAGGAGCGGAAGTGTTAGGGTTATCTAAGCAGGATACCTTCTTTAGAATTATTTTGCCACAAGCTTTCAAACGGGTATTGCCTCCTATTGCAAATGAAGTTATCACACTAGTAAAGGATACGGCCCTAGTTTATGCTGTAGGTTTTGATGATTTACTTAAAATAGGTAAAACAGCTACTAATAGAGATGCAAGTCTTCTCCCACTAGTACTTGTAGCAGTAATTTACCTCCTACTTATCTTAGTTCTATCTAAGGTATTAGCAGCAGTTGAGAAGAAATATGACTATTATAAATAAAGGAGGCAAATCATATGCTTAAAGTAACTGGGCTCTATAAAAGTTTTGGAAAAGTAGAGGTTTTGAAAGGCGCTTCATTAGAAGTGAAATCAGGAGAAATTGTAGTAGTAGTAGGGGCCTCTGGAGGAGGAAAGACTACTTTATTAAGGAGTATTAACTATCTAGAAAAATGCTCGGCTGGGAGTATAGAGATTGCAGGAGAGTATCTATTAAAGGATGGTGCTTATGCATCTAAAGAAGAAATTAGGTCTATTAGAAGAAATATTGGGCTTGTATTTCAAAACTTTAATCTTTTTCCTCATAAATCTGTACTTGATAATTTAATAGAAGCGCCTACTCGTGTATTAGGGCAGAGTAAAGAAGAAGCTACAAAGCAAGCTATGGATATTTTAAGTTTTTTAGAATTGGCAGATAAGGCGAATAGTTATCCTTTTGAACTCTCAGGAGGGCAAAAACAAAGGGTAGCTATAGGTCGTGCATTAGCTTTAAAACCAAAATTGATGTGTTTTGACGAACCAACCTCTGCACTAGACCCTACTTTAACAGGTGAAGTAGCTAAAGTTATTAGGAGCCTTAGTACGGAAGGAATGTCTATGCTTATTATTACACACGATATGGAATTTGCTAAAATGGTAGCAGACCGTATTGTTTCTATGGAAGACGGACGAGTATTAGAAAAACATATTTATAGTAAAGAAGCGTAAAGCAAAGGTGAGAAGGAAAGCAGTTATCCTTCTCCTTTTTATTTAATAGAAGTTGCAATATTTATTGAAAATAATAATGAAGAAATGAGTAGCAAAAGACGTTCTCCTCAATAATTCTTCATTATTATTTATTTATATGGAAATAGGATATGATATAATGAACATAATAAATGTCAATACTTCTACTAAAGAGGATAGAAAGAGGAAGAAGATGTACAAGGATTATAATGATAAAATCCCAAAGGAAGCAATACAAATTATACAAATGATAGAAGCTGTTGGCTATGAAGCCTACATTGTTGGTGGGTGCGTTAGGGATTTATTAATGAATAGGCAACCTCATGACTGGGATATTACTACCTCGGCTAAGCCAGAAGAGATTAAAAGAATATTTAAGCGTACTTATGATACAGGTATTGAGCATGGAACAGTAACGGTTATTTTAAATACAGAGCATTTTGAAGTAACGACTTATAGAATAGAGGGAGAATACAAAGATTTTAGAAGACCGGATAAGGTGAGTTTTGTAGATGATATTACATTAGATTTATCTAGGCGTGACTTTACCATGAATGCTATTGCCTATCATCCAGATAGAGGGTTCGTAGATCCTTATGAAGGACAAAGGGATATTAAAAGACAGTGTATTCGATCTGTTAGATGCGCAAAGGAGCGTTTTACAGAAGATGCCCTTAGAATACTAAGAGCCGTTAGATTTTCAGCTCAATTAGGGTTTCAGATAGAGACAGAAACGCTAAAGGGTATAGAAGCTTGCAGAGCGTTATTAACTCATATTAGTAAAGAGAGAATTAGAGATGAATTCCTTAAAATTTGTGTTTCATCGAGGCCAGGACATATTGATCTTTTATATCAATTAAAACTTTTAGAATATATTTTCCCAGATTTTATTAAAGCTTATGAAATACCTCAAAATCATCCGCATCATACCTATAATGTAGCAAAGCATACCTTAGTGGCAATGGAAAATTCAGAGCCTACAGTAATTGTAAGATTAACGATGCTTTTACATGATATAGGAAAGGTTTATACGAGAACAACTGATAAGCATGGCATAGATCATTTTTACAACCATCCTAAGCGCTCAGAACAAATTGCATCAGAGGTACTTAAGGATTTAAGGATGGATAATCATACCATTAAAGCAGTATGCGAGCTAATTCGTTACCATGATTATCATATAGAACATCACATTTCAAAGGTTTATGTAAAGAAGGTGATGATGGTTATAGGAGAAGAACTATTTGATGAACTTCTTAAAGTGCAGTATGCAGATGCTATGGCACAAAATCTAGAAAAATTACAGCCTAAACTAGATGCTATAGAGAAGCAAAGGAATTATAAAAATGAAATTATAGCAAATCATGAACCCTATCATAAAGGAATGTTGGCTATTACAGGTTCGGATTTGATAGAAATAGGAATTCCAAAAGGCAAAATCATAGGAGATTTATTAGAAGCAGCACTTCAGAAAGTTATTCATGAACCTAATTTTAATCAAAAGGCTCTTTTACTAACGTATTGCATGGAGCATTACAAAGTAAAAGGAAAACAAGTTTAAGTTAAAATAAAAAAGGCGGAGAATGTAAATGCATTCTTCGCCTTTTTTTGCATGAAGAGATAAGAAAGTTAGTATGAGTCCTAACCAAGCCTATCATAATCTTTATCATGAAGCTCACTATAAAGAATATTAAATTGTGATAGATTAAAATAAGGAATTCCCACAATTTCTGAGCGCCCATTAACTTGGGTATAACAAATATTTTCTTCCTCATTAACATTTCCAATAGTAAGAGATAGAGTCTCACCAGTTTTTAAATGAATGGTACATTTAAGTAAGGGAGCATTAAAACCATAGACACTTAATACATGTTCATTAGCTTCTTCAGTAATAAAGCTTTGAATCTTAGCAGTCTGTAAGAAGTTCATAAACTCATTTGCTAAGCGATTATCTAGCTCCTCACTAGCTAGAGCAATACCATTTTCAGTAATAGTAGGCATTAAGGTAGCAGCATGCCCTTTATAAGTTAAGTTGATTTTTTTCACATTAGTTAATTCAAAGTTAAGTAGTTCCTTGCTTCCCCAATCATTAGAGTTGGTACTAATACTACCAAAAGCAGTATTACTCATTGTATAAACTGTATCTGTTAATGGTGCATAGACATAATCACTTTTTTCACTAAAAGCCTTACCTTTAAGTAACTTATACTCATGACCTGCTTCATCATATAAGGTAATACTTGAAGCCATATCATCTATGCCATAGTTTGTTAAATCAGAAGGAGATACCTCTACTACCTGTTCAAATAAAGGTTCCAAAAAAGGAGTTATAACATTGTATATATATAAGGCATCAGCTTTACGGTTGTTTGAGGTAGATAAACTCCAGGTGTCTTCTTCACGTACAGCTTCAGTAACTTTACCTGCAGCTTCATAAGTAACTTTAACAATATCTGTTGATTTTTCCGACCAAATAATAGGTGGAAGATTAGTGGTATCAGCAAAGGATACAACCTCTTGTTTCTGCTGATAAGAAAAAAGAAAAATAATAGATATTAAAAAAACAACAATAGGAACAAGCCAACCTTTACGTTTCATTTCAATAACCTCACCGATTTTAAATCAAATTTATGTTTAAAAGTATTTTTATAATAGACATTTTTTACTAAAAAAAATAAAAGTTTTATGCAACATGAATATTATATCACACCCCGTGTGATATAAAAGTGAATTTTTAAAGATAAGCTAAAAAATAAATGGAAATTAGATATTTTTTATTCTATCGTATCATATAAATTAAGAGACGAGAGGAGTAAGGGTGGGATACAGAAAGATCGCAGGATAGGAGGAGAAGAAGTGAGACCACTAAGTAGAGAGTTAATTGCTCAATATGATTTAAATATAAAGAAATATCAATATATAAGAAGTAACTATTATCTAGAGACCAATAAAGGTAAATTTGTACTACGTAGGGTTGAAATACCCAAAGAACAAATTTCTTTTAACTACGAGGTGGATACACAGCTTCAAGAGAGAAACTTTAACGGAATTAGTAATATATATGCTACTAAAAAGAAAATACCATATGCACTTTTGGGAGAACAGTATTACTTAATGCAAGCGTATGAGTCTTGTGAAGAGACTGATTTTAAAGAATATGAAGATCTAAAGGGCATTATCACGTCCTTAGCTCTTTTTCATAAAATAGGAGTAGAAATTAATAGTAAAATGAGAAGTGTAGAAGAGATAAAAATTAAGAATATTTATGAGTACTATTTAAGAAGAAGATCAGAAAATACTAAGTTAAAGAAAAACATGATAGCTTTAAAGCAAAAGTCTAACTTTGAAATTATGTTTTTAGAAGGCTGTGAAGAATACAGGGAGCTAGAAGAACTAGCATTACAAAGCATTGATTCACAGCTGGTAGAAAGGCTAATCAAAGGAGTAAAACAAACCAAAAGTATAGCGCATAAAGATTTTACTTATCATACCGTTAATAAGACTGAGAGCGGTAAATATATTATTAGTGGATTGGATGTATGTAATTATGATATTCAAGTTCTAGATCTTGCTCAAATTCTAAGTAAAATGATGCAAAAGAATGAATGGAATAATCAAATCTTATATGAGCTTATAGAAGAATATAATAAGGAAAGGCCACTATCTCAAGATGAGTTTAAAATGCTTAAATTTATGATGATTTATCCAGAAAAATTTAATAGTATTTGTTTTAAGTATATTGGCTCAAAAAGAAGATGGAATTATAGTATGTTTGAACAAAAATGGGAAAACATGCTCCATTATAAAGAAAATCAAATTGAAGTCGCTAAACAAATTCATGGTTGGTAATCAAAGCAAGGGAGAATTTTCTTTGTATAATGAAATAAGGAATTATAATGATTAGAGGATGATTAAGGTGGGAGCCGAGATCATCTTTTACATTATCATTCCTTTTTTTGTGTGAATCCTGCTGAATTGACTTTTTAAGCGAAAGAGGTACAATAAAATGAGAAGTCAACAAAGGGGTGAAATAGTGAAAAGAAACAACAAAAAATTCATTATGAATATGATTATTGTTTCAGTGGTAGGACTCATTACATTAATGATTGTAATGTTTATGGTAATTCGTACATATATAAAAGATGAAGCTAAAGGAAACAGTGTTCAAGTAGAAGCTCAAGTAGAAGAAAACAATACAAAAGTAGAATATAGTTCTACGGTACTAGTTCTAGTTGAGAAGATTACACAAAGTGATATCATAGGTTTTGACATAGAGAATAAAACTGAAGTGAGTAGAAAGATGAGTGAAGGTACTAAAATTAATGACATGTATGGTAGTGTAATTCCAGCTTCACAGATTAAACCAGGAGATATTGTAGAGGTGGTTTATCAAGAAGATAAAGCTAAGGTACTTTCTATTAGTAAAACCTCTAGGGCAAAATCATGGAAGAAGATAAGTGGAGTCACAGTTGATCAAAGTAATAAGCAGATAAATATCGGAGGGACTGCTTATGAATATGTTGATGATACAATGATTTTCCAAAGTGATGGTAATAGAACTAACATGGCATTTGTAACACCTTTTGATGTTGTCAGTATTCAAAGTGTTAACAATGTTATTTGGAGCATTACTATTGATGAAGTAGCTGGTAGTATTGTTGTTACAGATTTGCCAACTACAAAAGGAAGCTTAGAGATAGACCGCTCTCGTTTCTTTAAATTAGATGAGCTTAAAGGAGATATTAGCGTTATTCCAGGACAGCATAAGATTCTTCTACAAATGGAAGGATATGAAATCATTACAGAGAATATTACGATAGAATCGGGCGAAAGCTATGAAATTTCCTTAAAAGATGCTAAAAAGGCATATACAGTAATCAATCCTTTAGTTAATAGTGGTGTAACTAATTACACCATTAAGATAGGGGATAAAACGTATAATAAAGGTGAAGAAATTAAATTGCAACAAGGTACTTATAAAGTAGAAGCAGAAGCGGATGGGTATGAACCTTGGTCAAAAGAGATTATTTGTGATAAAGAAACTTATAATCTTTATGTATCTTTTATACAAAAACCAACACCTTCAGAATCGCCTAATGCAACGGGAGAAACAAATACTGTACTCAATAATACCCAAACAATTACTTTAAATACAAATCCAATAGGTGCTAAAGTCTACGTAAATGGTGTTTTTAAAGGAGAAACTCCTTGCACAGTAACATTGATTAATGGCAGCTATGGTGTCATATTTGAAAAAACAGGTTATAGTGCGTATTCTACTACCCTATTATTAGATGGTAGCAATGAACAAACCGGGTACTTATATGACTTAATTGCAAATTAAAAAACGAGAAAAGAAATTGATTAATTAAAAACTATATACATAAAGAAAGCTAAGAGGAAACTTTTAGCTTTCTTTCTTTATGTACTTAAAAATAAGAATAGAAACGAGCTCTAATTAATAAACATAGTAATAAATGGTCTTTAAAGAAGGTGTTATGGCGATGCTCAATATAGGAGATTATGTAGTAAGGCTGTCCTATAACAAGGATATTTTATTTCGTATAACATATATTTCACCCAATCAAATTGCTAGACTGAAAGGTGTGTCTTACCGCGTTATTGCAGATGCACCTATTTCGGACCTAGAACTCTCGGTAGGGATGCGTTATACCAATGAAGAAAGTAGTATTATGAGTACCATTGAAGCAACGGTAGAAAAAATCATGAAGAAAAGAGCAGAAATTGAAAAAGGGAAAGATCCTAGGTTCCAAAAAACAGGGACGGTTCTGCATGTAGATGGAGATGCTTTTTACTTAAACCTATGTCTTAAATATTATAAAATGCTAGACATACCAGCTATAGGAGAGCATATATCAGAATCAGAACAACCAAAGAGAATTAAGTACCTTTTGGAAAAATATGCTCCAGATATTTTAGTACTCACAGGGCATGATGCACTGAATAAAAACTATAAAACTTTATATGATATCAGCGAATATAGGAACTCACAGTATTTTGTAGAGTCTGTTAAGAGAGCAAGAGCTATTAAACCTAATATGTCGGAGCTGGTAATATTTGCAGGGGCTTGCCAGTCTTATTTTGAAGAGATATTAGCAGCTGGAGCTGATTTTGCAGCTTCTCCTGATAGAGTTTTAATCCATGCATTAGATCCAGTTTTTATAGTAGAAAAAATAGCCGAATGTCCTTTCTATAAAGTGCTTCCTATTGAAGAAGCACTTGAAAATACGATTACTCAGTTTAATGGTCTGGGAGGATATGAAATATTAGGCAAGTGTAGGAGAGGTGGTCCAGTAGTCACAGATAAGCAGAAAAACGAAGCTAAAGAAAACAGGGAACAAGAAGAACATGTTACATTAGATCCCGCTCATATGACGAAAGAAGATATAGAAAGAGAACTAGCTAGGCCGCTTTTTAAGGATACGAGAGACGAGTTTGAAAGTAAGATTAAGCAGTATATTAATAAGCATCCATCTCTTTAAAAAATCCGATAACTTGCATACGAAAATCTGGAATAATATACAAATGATAAGAATATATATAAGACTAGAGAAAGTTAGTCCAAATTTATAGCAAAGTATTTATCATGTATACATATATTTGTATATAAGCCATAGGAGGGGGAAATATGTCAGTAGAACTGATAAAAAAGCCAATCACATTAGATGAGATGACTAAGAAAGAAAGTGTTCAAGTCATTAAAGAGCGTGACCTTATAGTACCCGATGGAAAACCAGATATGCAGTCTGTAGTGCAGATTGATGGAAGAATTAATATGGATCAAATTGATGTAACACAAGACCGTGTCATGTATAGGGGTAAAGTTGATTTATGTATCCTGTATAGGGCGGTTAATAATTCTAAATGCATCTATACCATGAAAGGATCTATTCCTATTGAAGATTTTGTCATTATGGATGGGGTAAACAGAGACCAGAGGGTAGATTTTGATTACGAAATAGAACATATCAGTAACAGCATTCTTAATGAGCGTAAACTGAATGTTAAAGTCATTATGCAAGTTGATGTAGGAGCTACAGGTTCTAAGGATACAACTGTTATTACAGAGGTAAGAGCAGATGGCCCTATTCAAACAAGAGAAGAGCCAATTGAAATTGTCAGCTTGGGTCATGAAAAAGAGGAAAAGGTCATAGTTAAAGAAGATTTAACCATTGCTCAGAATAAACCTTGCATTGGTGAAATTCTTAAATCTAATATGCAGATTAAAGAAGATCAAGTTAAGCGCACAGATAACGAAATTAAATTTAATGGTATGATTGAAGTAACAACCATGTATAGGGTAGCAGAAAGTGATGAGGGAATAGAAATAGTAACGCATCGTGTTCCTTTTGAAGGTAGTATTGAAAATATGAAGGGTGAAAATGAAGTGTTTTGGGACTGCTCTCTCAGTGTAACACCCTCCTATATGCAAGTGGCACCAGATTATGATGGAGAAGACCGCATCATAGAATGTGAATGTATGGTAACGGCAAACTATAATACTTATAATAAATGTAGTTACGATACAGTTTCTGATATCTACTGTCCAGGTAAAAATGTAAAGACTAAGGAGAAATCCTTGGATTACATGAATCTAGTAGATCGGATAGAGATAACAATGCCTAAAAAAGAGTCTATGGCTATTGAAGATAAGCCAGAAAATACAATGGAAGTTTTCAGCATAAATGTTAAACCTATAGTAGAGGAGAAATCTTTGGTTAATGACAAGCTAACACTTCGAGGAATCCTTGAAATTACAACTGTTTTCCTTGTTAAATCAGAGGAGAATAATACTATTGATACAGCAGTTAATATCGTTCCATTTATACAAGAAATGGATGTTAAAAAGGTACCAGAGAAAGCTTATATTGATCCTGTTGTAAGAGCTAAAGATGTAAATATTTATGCCCAAACTAAGAGAGAATTGGTAATTGAATATTTACTAGACTGTATGGCAGAAATCTATGGTCAAGATAGGCTGAATGTATTAGAAGAAATTGATATTGATGATATGACCAAAGAACAGATAGACAATTATCCAAGCATGACAGTATATCAAGTAAAAAAAGGTGATACACTTTGGAGTTTAGCTAAACGTTTTAATACCACAGTTAAAGAGATTCAGGACATTAATGACATTGATATACCAGAAAACTTACGTGAAGGACAAAAAATAATTATCCTTAAAAAGGTTAAATTTTAAGGTTAAAATAAATAAAAGGTTTAGCAAAGGCAACTCCTGTAAGCATTGTAGGAGTTGCTTTTTGCATTTATCATTAAACAAGTTTTAAACTTTTATAAAAATAATTTAGAAAATGGATATTGTATACAGGAAATACATTCTCATTGACTTTGTATTTTAAGTGAGTTTATAATAAAACAAACACAAGTTATTTTTATTAAGGGAGCATATTATGAACTCAATTATATTAAAAGGAAGAGCTAAAATTAATTTGACGCTTGATGTAGTTGGGAAGAGAGAAAATGGCTATCATGATTTGCAAATGATTATGCAGACGATTAATTTATATGATACGATTTTTATTCGTAAGGCAAAGACACCTGGAATTAGATTAACAGCTAATTTCTCATGGCTTCCGACTAACGAGAAAAACATTGCTTATCGCGCAGCTCAGTTATTTTTTGAAGAAGCAGGCATAGAAGAATACGGAGTATCCATTGAAATTACTAAACGCATTCCAGTAGCAGCAGGACTTGCTGGTGGAAGCACAGATGCAGCAGCGACCCTTGTAGGCTTAAATAGATTATATGAAACCTTCTATAAAAGAGAGAAGCTTATGGAAATGGGACTTAAGTTAGGGGCAGATGTACCATTTTGTATTGCGAGAGGAACAATGCTTGCAGAAGGGATAGGAGAAGTGTTAACACCACTTAAACCTGTTCCAAGTATGCATGTGGTATTGGTTAAACCACCTATTAGCGTTTCTACAGCTTCAGTATATAAGGGGCTAGATATAAACAATATCAAGTTACACCCAGATACACCAAAGATGATACAAGCTATAGAAGCACAAAGCCCATATGAAATTGCTACTCACATGGCCAACGTGCTAGAAGAAGTCACTATTCCTATGCACCCGATTATAGGAGCAATCAGAAGAGAATTAGTTCAGCATGGTGCTATGGGGGCTATGATGAGCGGCAGTGGCAGTGCAGTATTCGGTTTGTTTGACAGTAAGGAAAAGGCTAATAAGGCTGCTCAATATTTTAAAATAGAACGTAGTATAAGAGAAGTATATGTTACCACTACCTATTCACCTATAGAGAAAAAGAAGGATAAAAATGGAGTAAAATATGGAATAAAAAGAAGAGGTGTGAAAGGATGCTAGAAGATACTTACAACATGAAGATTAATGAATATCTCCCTTTAAGAGATATTGTTTTTCAGACACTTAGAAATGCAATTATTACTGGGGAATTACAACCAGGCGAAAGATTAATGGAAACTTAGTTAGGAGAAAAGCTAGGAGTAAGCCGTACACCTATTAGAGAAGCCATTAGAAAACTTGAGCTAGAAGGGCTTGTAGTAATGGTACCACGTAAAGGTGCACAAGTGGCACAATTTACAGAGAAAGACATTCAAGATGTTCTAGAAGTGAGAGCAGCTCTAGAAGCATTGGCAGCTAGACTTGCTTGTAGGCGAATGGATGATCGTGCGTTCCTTAAACTTCAACTTGCTATTGCAGAATATAGCTATGCCGCAAAAAGTAGAGATTTAGAAACAATGATTGAAAAGGATGTAGAGTTCCATGATATCATTTGTGGTGCAACACAAAATGATAAACTTATTCAGCTTTTTAACAATCTTAAAGAGCAAGTTAACCGTTATCGTATTACCTACCTTAAAAACGTGGAAGACAGTGAGACAGTTGAGGCAGAACACATTGCTATTTTAGAAGCACTTAAAAATAAGGAAGAAGATGTGGCTAGTAAGCTAGCAACAAAGCATATTAATAAACAATGTGCCTCTATTACTGACTTTGTTAAGCAAAAATATAAATAATAAGTAAAAAGGGTTATAAATCTTGGTTAGTAGCAAAGATTTATAACCCTTTTTATGCTCGTGATTGACAGCTAGTATTGCTAAAAGCAAGAAATAAAGTTGAAATTTCGAAAGGTATCAATTAATACTAAGAGCGTCTTGAATAGATGATAGAAGAGTATGATAAAAATTAGACGAAAGAGTTTTGTAATTAAGTAAATAAATGTAAGGAAAATAATTATTAATACAAATAAATTTAGATAAATAGTTACATTATGCAAACCACAGTATGTACAAGGCTTATGGCAAATATCAACTAAAATATAATGTAATTATACTGAATATTATATAAAAAAATATAGTAGCAATACATAAAGATAAATGTTAAAATATAGGCATTGAAAATGTCATAGTATGGAGCTGAGGAGGAAAGAGATGAATTACAAGCAAAGTTATGAAATGTGGCTAGAAAGTGATGTTATTGACATAATTACAAAAGAAGAATTAAAAGCACTTAATAATGAAAAAGAGATAGAAGACCGTTTTTATAAAAATTTAGAATTTGGTACAGGTGGACTTCGAGGAAAAATCGCTGCTGGTACTAATAGAATGAATATATATACAGTAGGAAAAGCAACACAAGGTCTTGCAAAATATTTAGTTACAAATTTTACAAATCCTAGTATTGCTATTGCTTATGATTCAAGAAATATGTCAGATGTATTTGCAGAAACAGCAGCTAAAGTATTAGCGGCTAATGGTGTAAAAGTATATTTATATGAAAGTTTACGCCCTACACCAATGCTTTCTTTTGCTGTAAGACATCTAGGAGCAGAAGCTGGTATTGTTCTTACTGCTTCACACAATCCAAAAGAATATAATGGCTATAAAGTATATGGTAGTGATGGTGGACAATTAACAGATAATGCAGCTAATGAAGTATTAGGCTACATCAATGAAATCGACTTATTTACAGGAATTAAGACAATGAATACAGAAGATGCTGTAAAAGCTGGTTTACTTGTATACATTGGAGAAGATGTAGATAATGCGTACTATGAAAAAGTAGAAACAGTAGTTGTTAACAAAGAGCTTGTTAAAGAAAGAGCAAGTGAGCTTAACATCATCTATACACCTATTCATGGTAGTGGAAATATACCTGTTAGAGCAATGCTTAAGAGACTTGGATACACCAATGTCCATATTGTAAAAGAGCAAGAGCTTCCAGATGGTAATTTCCCAACAGCACCATACCCAAATCCTGAAAATCCACAAGTTTTTGAACTTGCTATCGAGATGGCAAAAGAAGTAGGTCCAGATCTTATTTTCGGAACCGACCCAGATTGTGATAGAATTGGTGTTATTGTTAAAGAAGACAGCGGAGAATATAAAGTATTAACAGGGAATCAAGTAGGGGTATTACTTTCTGAATATATGCTTAATGCAAGAAAAGAAACTGGTGTACTTAGTACAAAAGATACCCTAATCAAAACAATCGTAACGACAGAAATGGCTACTAGAGTAGCAGAAGCTTATGATGCTCAAATAATGAGCGTACTTACTGGTTTCAAATACATTGGAGAAAAAATTGAAGAATTTGAACAAACAGGTTCAAATAACTTTGTACTTGGCTTTGAAGAAAGTTATGGCTATTTATCTGGTGGTTTTGTAAGAGATAAAGATGCTGTTATCGCTGCTACACTTATTGCAGAAATGGCACTCTATTATAAAACAAAAGGTAAAAACCTTGCACAAGCCCTTCATGATTTATTTGAGAAATATGGATATTATAAAGAAGAGTTAGTTTCTATCACAATGGAAGGTAAAGATGGCCAAGAGCAAATTGCAGCCATGATTACAGCTCTTAGAGAAAATACACCAACAGAAGTAAACGGTGTTAAAATTGCTACAGTAGAAGACTATAAGTTATCTACACGTACAAATGTACTTGAAGGAACAAAAGAAGAAATCAAACTTCCAAAATCAAATGTACTTAAATTTGTACTTGAAGATAGAAGTTGGTTCGTTATTAGACCATCTGGTACAGAGCCAAAGGTAAAGATTTATGCATCTGTAGTTGGAAAAGATGAAGTAGATGCAGCAGAAAAGAGTAAAGCATTTGTGTCGAATATTAAACAAATACTTAATGTTAAATAAATGATAGATAATGATAAAGCCGAGTTTAAATCCCATAAGGGTATTAAACTCGGCTTTTCTATGTATTAAATAATATATTGTAATTCAATATATCCATAACTATGTTCTGTATTAGTAGAATCTGTTTCTACAGATAAGATAGTGTCAAAACCACAACTTTGCCAGAAAGCTAAGTCTTTCCAAGTTTTAAGAGCGGTATAAACACTTACTGTTTTATAATTTTCCGTTCCAAAGGCTTCTATAAGGCATGCTAATACATCCTCCTTGTAATCTTTGTTTTTATAAGGGTCTGTAATATAGAAGAATGGAATATAGATATTATCAGAAGTAGGAAAGCTTAGATATACTTCTATATAACCAATCATATGCCCCTTTAGGTAAATGCAGTATATATAACTATTATTTGCTATATGATTTGCAGGTAATGCTCCCTTACGCAAGATGACTTCTGGAGATGTAATTTTATAGCCAGTGTCAAAGGAATAGCATAGAGTAGCTTCTGCATAAATTTTTTTTAAGACCATTAAATCCTCAAGAGTTGCTAAGCTTAATTGTAAATGTTCAGTAGAGATAGTCGTGTTTAACATGTTAGTGGCCTCCTTTTAATAAAGTGCATATGTAGGATGATTTATAATTCAATAATATTAAGTTTATAAATAAAAGTCAAACAGATTTCGAATAAAAGTAACAAAAATTTTTAATTAATAAATAATAAATTTGATTAATATGTACAATTTTATGTATTGAAAAAATTTAGAATAGAATATATAATTATACTGATAATACAAAGCGTAGAAAAGAAGAAGTAGAATAAGCTAGGCTAACAGAGAGTTCCCGGTAGGTGAGAGGGGCAAGAAGATGCTTATTTGAATACATCTTGGAGTGTTGCTTCAAACAAGTATAAACTTAAGTAGAAGCAAACGGTAGTGCACCCGTTATCGTGCTAGAGTATAATTAGCTTTGTGGCTAACGTACTTGAAGAGGTTATTATCGTGAGATAATAGCAAAAAAAGGTGGTAACGCGGGATATCAGCTCTCGTCCTTTACATAGTTAAAGGATGAGGGCTTTTTTGCTGCCTTTTAGGTAAAATCCTTTGTATTAGAAATATTAAAAAAAGGAGATGAAGGTATGAGCGTGTATAGTGTCAAAGTGTTATGTGTGCTGGTTTTTATCTTAACCATGGTGGGTGTAGGGGTATACAGTAAGGCAAAAGTAAAAAACTCTAGTGACTTCTTATTAGGGGGAAGAAATATGGGGGGATGGGTAAGTGCTTTTGCCTATGGAACTTCTTATTTCTCCGCAGTTATTTTTATAGGTTATGCCGGAGCTCAAGGTTGGGAATTTGGCATACCTATTATATGGATTGGTATAGGAAACGCTGTGTTTGGTTGTTACTTAGCTTGGAAGGTTTTAGCTAAAAGAACTAGAGAGATGACACATAGGTTAGATGTAAAAACTATGCCAGAGTTTTTTGAAAAACGTTATAATAGTAATAATATGAAATTAATAGCAGCAGTGATTATGTTTATCTTTTTAGTTCCATATACGGCTTCTGTATATAAAGGCCTAGGATATATCTTAGAAAGCTCTTTTAATATTGATTTTAATTTAGCAATCTTTTTTATGGCGTTACTTACAGCTATTTACCTCGTATTAGGTGGGTATGTAGCTACAGCTATTAATGACCTGATACAAGGTGTTGTTATGTTGGTAGGTTGTGTTCTAATGGTAGGATATGTTTTATATCATCCTAATGTAGGAGGATTACAAGCGGGACTTGAGGCATTAAATAAACTAGATCCTGCGCTTACTGCTCCGTTAGCAACAGGAGATAAAGCACTACCTTTATTAGGGTTAGTTTTTATGACTAGTTTTGGAGTATGGGGTTTACCACAAATGATTCATAAATATTATGCAATTAAAGATAATGCAGCCATTAAAAAAGGAACCATTATTTCCACAGTATTTGCCTTAGTGATAGGTGTATCTGCTTATTTTACAGGTTCTTTAGGAAGATTATTTTTTATTGACCCAAGTTCAGGAGTAGCAGTTATGCCAACTACAGCAGCAGGAGTACCTAATCCTGATATGATAGTTCCTACTATGTTAGAAGGAGCATTACCTGCTATGCTTATGGGTATTATTATTGTATTGGTTTTATCAGCATCCATGTCTACATTAGCTGCATTAGTACTTGTATCAAGCTCTACTATTTCTATTGACTTTATTAAAGGATTTTTAGCACCTAAACTTTCAGATAAAGCAATCATGATTATGATGCGTGTGAGCTGCATTGTATTTGTAGGGGTATCATATCTTCTAGCAGTTATTCAGTCTAGTACAATTGTTAACCTGATGTCTTTATCTTGGGGCGTTATTTCGGGCATGTTCTTAGGACCCTATTTATTTGGGCTTTGGTGGAAGAAAACTACTAAAGCAGGAGCATGGGCAGGCTTTATTGGTGGTGGATTAACTATTACCATTGGAACTATTCTTATCAACCAAAAGCTGCTTCCAGCAGGAGTAACAGCACCTGTTATTGCTAGTCTAGCAATGATTGTATCGTGTATAGCCGTGCCGGTTGTAAGTGTACTAAGTACCCAGATGAGCGAAGCACACTTAAATCAAGTGTTTGGAGAAGCAAGAGAACTGTAAATCAGCAAATATTTTAATGGTAAGAGTCAATTAATTCATTTAAATCTTCCTATTAAATAGAGTTTATCGAATCAATGCATAAATAAATACAATCTATTTAGTATGACCTATAGTCTTCTAGAATTAAATGATATGTTCTAGAGGTTATAGGTCTATTTATAATGTGTATGATAATATTAGGTTTTTACTATAAAAATGTACAAATTAATATGAAAAAAATACATATTTATATTTGACTAATAATAAACTCTAGTATATCATTTAAAGAATAAAAAGAATAAAATTTAAAAATATGAATAAAAACAGCATAATCGATGAAGAAAGGGATGTTAAAATGAAGAAGTTAACAAAGGTCTTAAGTTTAATGATGGTAACAACACTTTCACTTATGGGTGTAGGTTGTCAAAGTGCTGCTACAGACAGTGGACAAACTGCTTCAACAGGGGATGCACAAAACTATAAAATAGGTGTTATTCAACTTGTAGAACATGCAGCTCTTGATGCTGCTTATAAAGGATTTGTAGATGGGTTAAAAGAAGCAGGATTTGAGGATGGCAAAAATATTACTATTGATTATCAAAATGCTCAAGGTGATCAATCTAACTGCCAGACAATCGCTAATAAGCTTATCAATGATCAAAACAATCTTATTTTAGCCATTGCTACACCAGCAGCACAAGCAGTAGCTAATACAACAAAGGATATTCCTATTTTAGTAACAGCAGTAACTGACCCAGCAGCAGCAAAGCTAGTTGCTTCTAATGAAGCACCTGGTGGTAATGTTTCTGGTACATCTGATTTAACACCAGTTAAAGAACAAATTGGCCTTATTACACAGCTAGTTCCAAGTGTAAAAAAGGTTGGTCTTTTATATTGCTCAAGTGAAGCTAATTCAAAATTCCAAATCGAAATAGCTAAGAAAGAATTAGAAGCACTAGGTCTCGAAGGGGTAGAAGCAACTGTTTCTAACTCAAATGAAATTCAACAAGTAACACAATCTTTAGTAGGTAAAGTAGAAGCTATTTATATTCCAACAGACAATATGCTTGCAGCAGGTATGGCTACAGTAGCTCAAGTAACTACACCATCTAAGCTTCCAGTTGTTGTTGGTGAAGAAGGTATGGTTACAAATGGTGGAACAGCAACGTATGGAATTAACTACTACAATTTAGGAAAATTAACAGCAGCTCAAGCAGTTGCTATACTCAAAGATGGTAAAAAACCAGCAGAAATGCCTATTGAATACGCTAGTGAATGTACACTTGTAGTAAATGAAGAAGCACTAAAAGCAATGGGCATAGAATTACCTCAAGAATTAAGTGATCAGCTAGTAAAATAGGAGGTTTATATGAACATATTATTGGCTATAGTAGGGGCCATTTCTCAAGGTGTATTATGGGGACTTATGACTTTAGGTGTGTATATCACCTTTAAGATATTAGACTTCCCAGATATGACTGTTGATGGGAGCTTCGCTTTAGGTGGTGCGGTAAGTGCTATTTTAGTTGTAAAAGGAGTTAACCCATGGCTAGCAATATTACCTGCTATGTGTGCAGGAATGATAGCCGGAGCTGTTACAGGCCTACTACATACAAAAGTAAAAATCCCAGGTATTCTAGCAGGTATATTAACAATGCTTGCTTTATATTCTATTAATGTACGTATTCAAGGACAGGCAAATATCCCTCTTTTAGGAGAAAGAACAGTTATTTCAACCTTAGGTGAAGTAATTCAGACTTCTACAAACAATTTAGCTTTAATCATTGGATTAATTGTTTCTGTAGGTATTGTTGCCGTTTTATACTGGTTCTTTGGAACAGAACTTGGGAGCTCTATTAGAGCAACAGGAAATAATGAATATATGGTACGTGCATTAGGTGTAAACACAGATAAAATGAAGATTATTGGTCTTATGCTTAGTAATGCCTTAGTTGCCTTATCTGGAGCCTTTGTTTCACAAAGCCAAGGTTTTGCAGATGTAGGTATGGGCCAAGGAGCTATTGTTATAGGGCTTGCTTCTATTATTATAGGAGAAGTTATTTTTGGCAATCGCTTTAACTTTGCTTATAAGTTAGCATCTATCATTGGTGGCTCTATTATTTATCGTATTATTATAGCGGTTGTACTTCAGTTAGGAATGCAGTCTACAGACCTTAAATTACTAACAGCAGTTATCGTAGCTATTGCATTAGGTATTCCAGTAATGAAGAAAAAGCTAGATCAGCAGGCTAAGAGAAGGGAGACATAACATGTTAAAGATAGAAAATCTATATAAGACATTTAATCCAGATACCATTAATGAGAAGAAAGCTTTAAATGGTATTGACCTTCATTTAAAACAAGGAGATTTCGTGACCGTTATTGGTGGTAATGGTGCAGGTAAATCTACCTTATTAAATATGATTGCTGGTGTTTATCTAAGTGATAAGGGCTCCATTGTTTTATCAGGAGAGAATATTACTTATCAATCAGAACATAAACGTGCTAGGCTATTAGGTCGTGTATTTCAAGATCCTATGAGGGGCACAGCAGCTGCAATGGAGATAGAGGAAAATCTAGCTATGGCTTATCGTAGAGGGAAGAAAAGAGGCTTAAGTTGGGGAATTACCAAGGAAGAGAAAGGTCTTTATGTAGAAAAGTTAAAGATGTTAGATTTAGGCTTAGAAAATCGTCTAACTTCTAAGGTGGGGCTTCTTTCAGGAGGGCAACGTCAGGCATTGACCTTGCTTATGGCTACACTTCAAAAACCACAGCTACTGCTGTTAGATGAACATACGGCGGCCCTTGACCCTAAGACAGCGCATAAAGTGTTAAGCCTTACTGAACAAGTGATTGCAGAAGGTCAACTTACAGCTCTTATGGTAACACATAATATGAAGGATGCTATTAGATTAGGTAATCGTCTCATTATGATGCATGAAGGCCGTATTATCTTTGATATTGAAGGTGAAGAAAAGAAAAATCTAAAAGTAGCAGATCTCCTAAAGATGTTCGAAGAAGCAAGTTCAGGTGAATTTGCTAATGATAGAATGTTATTAGCTTAATAATAAGGATAAACTAAAGTAAAAGGTAGAATTATAGTTAGGGCTAGAGAATTAAGTTAAAGACTTACTCTCTAGTCTTTTTTTCTGAAATTTATGGGTATTTGGGTTGTTATAGGATTAGTGGACTATGATATAGTGATAATATGATTTAGTAGAAACTACGAATATAAGGGGAATATTAGAAGATAGGAGCTTTGTTAATAAATATGATATAATAAAGAAAAAAGTCTTTGGGGTGAGTTAATGGATATAAAAATAATTAAGAAGTTAAACCCTATTTGCGAAATCCTTGGGTTACTTTATATGAGCAATGATTATGGCAATTTCGAGAAAATGGCTATTGAACAGTTAAGTAATGAAGGGATAAATGGAGAGATTTTTATAAAGAAAAATTTAAGAGTGATAGAAAAATATGTAAAAGCATTTGATAAATATAAAGTTATTAATGATAATGAAATTTTATTTTTAGGTGATAACGAACTTGAAATTTTCCTGATTCTTGCAAGCGTATTAATTAATAATAATAACATAATTGAAAATATTAATGGGATGACTAATGAGGAATTAAAGAAATTAATCATAGATGTATACAATGACCAGGCAGAAGGAAATGAAAGTGTTGAATCTATAGGAGATTTAAGGGGGATCATAGATTTTTTAAAGGAAGCAGACATCAGTGAAAGTAGTAAATGGAAGATGATTGCTGTATTGGATGCTCCTAAAAATTATTATATTAGATTAATCGGAGTAATAAATGATAACATGAAGGCCTATGAGGAAGCATACAAGGCTATAGGTAATCATATAAATAAGCTTCTCTCAGATTTAATAAAATATATTAACTCAGGGAAATGTGAAATTCTGAATAATATTATTGAAATGCCAAATCAAGAGAATGTTATAATACCTACTTTAGCATTTGGTGCAACGTTCATTAATATCAATAACACGTATTTTGTAGGTTTATTAGTTGAGTTAGTTTATAAAGAAAAATTAAAAGTAATGGGAAATAAGGGAGAGTTAGTGCTAAAGCTAAAGGCACTAAGTGATAAAAGTAAATTAGAAATAATAACTTTGCTTAAGAGTGGACATAAATACAATTTAGAAATAGCAGAAGCTTTGGGGCTAAGCCCAGCAACGGTTTCTTATCACATGGGATCATTACTAGAATACGGAATGGTAACAATAGAGAAGAAGCAAGGTAAAGTCTATTATTTTCTAAATGAACCTGGATTAAAAAATTTTATGAATGAACTTAGTAACGTATTATTTTAATAGAGCTACTTAGATAGATTAAGGAGATTAATCTTACCTAAGTAGCTCTATTTTTTGAAAATAGTTAGATGATTTTCAAATTTATTTGACATACATCTAATGAAGAGTTAATATAAAAATATAATTTGATAATAATTAAATATATTAGATAATTATCTAATATACTAAATAAGGGGGATGTAGGGTGAAAGAATGTATTAAAAAAAGTAAGTTCTTATTAGCTTTGACGTTGTTACTTAGTTCATTATCATCAATATCAATTGTATACTTGTCCGTATTTGTACAAAAAACTATTGATTATGTCACAATAGGAGATAGTAATAATTTTCGTAATATCCTTATTTATACTATTAGCTATTCAATAACATTGGGATTAGTCTATTTTGCTTATGATATTTGTAGTAAGAAATTCATTAGGAACGTTCTAAAGATGCTAAGAAGTAAGGTTTTTAGAGGAATAATGAGAGCTAATCACAAAGATTTTACCAATAATAACACAGCAGATTATATTTCTGCATTAACTAATGATATGAAACTTATTGAAGAGAATTATATTATTCCACTACTGCAAATCTTACAATATACGGTTATGTTTATAGCGACAGTTATTCGTCTAATCATTTTAAGTCCAATAGTTACATTAGCATTATTTATTAGTATGCTACTACTATTTATTGTGCCTAGTATTTTTGGGAAAGCCTTAGAAAGTAAGCAGCTTGAAATATCTAATAGCTTATCAATATTTACTTGTAAGCTAAAGGATATGTTTTCTGGATATGATGTTATTCGATCTTTTAACTTAAAAGAGAAGATAGATGATGAATTTGAAGAGAATAATGAAAATATAGCGCGGATAAAATTTAATGCAGATAGACTGTTTGCTATTAATGAATCGGTGTCTCAAATACTAGGACTTGGAACTCAGCTTGTAGCCATTTTTTTATCAGGGTATTTTGTGCTGAAGGTTGAGCTTTCAATGGGTATACTAATTGCTGTATTCCAGCTTTCAGGAACACTTGTGCAACCTGTAATAATAATCATGAGCAATATACCTAAAGTCGGCAGTATGAAAGCGGTTCTTGAAAGATTAGAAACATTTTCAGATTATGCCGACCATGGATTAATAGGCACGGATGAACCTACTTTTAATAAAAGCATAGAAGTTTCTAATTTACAGTTTAGTTATGATGAAGATAAGAATGTTATAAAAGGAATAGATTTAGAACTGAAGCAAGGGAAGAAATATGCAATTATAGGAGGCAGCGGTTGTGGTAAATCCACATTAATTAAGCTTATATCAGGATATTACTCAAATTTTACTGGTAATATTAGTTATGATGGAAAGAGCATTACAAATTTAAGTATTGAAAAGGTTAATACAATGATAGCTATGATCCATCAAAATGTATATATGTTTGATAAAAGTATTAAGGATAATATATGTCTATTTAAGGACTTCACAGAAGCAAATATTAATGCTGCGCTAGAGTCAAGTGGAGCGGATAAATTTATAAATAATATAGAAGATGGATTAAATTATTTAGTAGGTGAAAATGGATGTAACCTATCAGGAGGTCAAAGACAAAGGATAGCTATAGCTAGGGCATTGATTCAAAAAACACCAATACTTATATTAGATGAGGGTACATCAGCTATAGATATGCAAACGGCTTATGATATAGAAAGTAAACTTTTAAACATAGAAGATTTAACATTAATAAACATCACTCATAAAATGAGTGAAGAATTACTAGGTTTATATAATGAAATAATTTATATGGAAAATGGACTGATAATTGAAAATGGAACCTTTAAAGAGTTAATTAATAAAGAGGAAAAGTTTCTTGATTTTTATAGTTTTACCAAAAGGAGCTAGAAGAGCTATTTTACTTCTTTTAATAAGACTTTTACACAATAGAGAAATAGAGAAATTTGATAAATGAATACATTAAAAAGTGCAGAGGCTATAGATAAGAAATGACGGCTTCTGCATTTTTAGTTAACGTATTGTAATTAGAATGTTTTGACATATAATAAAGATATAAGAGAAAAGTAGGGAAAGAGGAAAGTCGTATGTGTAAGATAGTCATTGATTTAAGCAAATTACTCTGTACAAGATCTAATAAGAGGACGATCCTTGTATAGAGTAGCAGTTTAGTCGTCCCGATTAGATTTTGTACTTTTAGTTAAATACATTATTAACTAAAAAGGAGAAGTCTAATGAAAGATTATAAATGGAATACATATATTATATTTTGGCTTACACAAATAATTTCACAGCTAGGAAGCTCTATGACTAGTTTTGCACTTATATTATGGGCATATAGTAAGACGCAGTCAGCGATGTCTATGTCACTGATGTCATTTTGCAATTATTTACCTTATTTAGTAGTCAGCTTATTCGTAGGGGCATTTATTGATAGGCATAGAAAAAAGATGATTATACTAGGAGCAGATATGATTGCTGCTCTAAATACATTAGTAATACTGTTATTGCTAATGATTGGGAAGTTAGAGCTTTATCATATTTACATGGTAAATGCAGTCACAGGTGTAATGAATGCTTTTCAAGGTCCAGCTACCTCGGTAGCCATAGGAATTATCGTACCTAAAGGGCAATATGAAAAAGCTAGTGGAATGAATTCCTTTTCAAGTTCTGTATTAACAGTAGTTACACCAATGCTTGCCACTTTTATTTATGGAATTCTAGGATTAAAGGGCGTTATTTTGGTTGACTTATTAAGCTTTATAATAGCTTTTGTGGTACTTGCTGGTTTTACTCATATACCTGAAGGGCTTATAAGTAAAGAATGCAAAAAACAAACATTACTAGAGGGTTGCAAAGAAGGGTGGATGTACTTAAAAGAGCATAAAGGAATTTGGTACTTAGTATTAAGTATGACAGTAGCCAATTTGTTTTCACGTATAGGCTATGAAAATATTTTACCAGCGTTAATCTTAGCTAGAAGTGGTGGGGATGAAAATATCTTGGCTTTGGTCACAGGATTTATAGGCTTTGGTGGTATTATAGGTGGGATAGTAATTACCTTCATTAAATTTCCTAGATCAAGAATTAAGGTCATTTATTTCTCTACGGCATTTTCATTTTTAGTAGGGGATCTATTAATGGGAATGAGCAGGAATGCATGGATGTGGTGTTTCTCTGCTATAGCAACTAGTGTACTGATTCCTTTTATCAATGCAGGCATTAATGGCATTATGTATGAGAAGGTTCCTAAAGAGATGCAAGGAAGGGTGTTTTCAGTGAGAAATGCACTGCAAAATGTGACTATTCCTATTGGTATTTTACTAGGTGGTTATTTGGCTGATTATGTGTTTGAACCTTTTATGAAAGCTGATAACCAAATTGTTAGGTTCCTAGAACGAATAGTAGGAATAGGAAAAGGAACAGGTATGGCCGTTATGTTTTTATGTACAGGTATTTTAGGTGCATTGTTTAGCGGGATATGGTATAGGCATAAAGATATTAGGAAGTTAGATTAAAATAGAACAGACTAATCCTAGGACATAAGTGTATAAAAGGGTATCTTATGTTCTAGGATTTTTTGTTTAAGGAGAAAAGTATATCAATTTGGACAAATAGAGATGTAAATGTAGGGGGATAATTATGCTAACAGAATTCTTTATGCGAAGTTTGCAGGGGTTAAGTAAGATAGTTAATGTGATGGGAATGGCCATTGGCGCTATTGCCATATATAGAGGATCAACGACACTAGTTCAACTTATGCAGGAATACCTAAGGATTAAATCTGTAAAGGGTACTTATTTTAAAACAAAAATAGAAGTGCAACAAGTGAAAGTGAATGAAGAAGTTATGGCACATGATCATAGGCCGGTTATATTAAATAAGTGGGATAGAGATGCAGATCACTTCAGGTGGACTAGGAATCAATTTTTAATATATTTTAGTTACACTGATTATAAGGGTGATCCTTGCTTTGGACACTATGTAACAGTTAAGGGCAGAAGGATAAAAGAACCGATAGATATTTATTATCATCCGGCTATAACAAGCAAATACGTCATTGATAGGGGAGAAAGAAAAAAGGATTTTATATCAACTTTTTTACTTCTTGGAATGGCGGGATTAATCATTTTTCCTAGTGGAGCACTTTTTGTCATATTTAAGAGTATAGCTCTCATGGTATGTTGCTCCTTAGTACATGATGTGGGTATATAGCTACTATAAGTGAGTTATAGATAAAAGGGTTATAATAGGGGATAGTATCATAAGGATAAGGTTAGAAAAGCATGAGTGTGTTAAAATGTAAAATGTATAGAGAGTGATACTAAGATAAAATAAGGAGTCCTTTAATGAAAATAGAATTAATCTGCGTTGGTAAACTTAAAGAAAAATACTTGGTGCAAGCTATTGATGAATATAGTAAAAGATTAAGTAGATATTGTAAGCTCAATATGATTGAACTAGCTGGTGAAAAAACACCGGATAATGCCTCAGAAAAAGAAGAATTTATGATTAAAGATAAAGAAGGAGAGAAAATCCTTTCTAAAATAAGTGATGCAGCGTATGTGATAGCTTTAGACTTGTAAGGCAAAATGTTATCCTCAGAAGAATTAGCAAGCTTTATAGCGGATTGCGGTGTAAGGGGGAATAGTCACCTTGTTTCTGTCATAGGAGGATCATTAGGGTTATCAGAGGTTGTGAGGGCACGAGCTAATTATAAATTGTGTTTCTCAAAAATGACATTTCCACATCAGCTATTTAGAGTCATGCTACTAGAACAAATATATAGAGGATTTAGGATTAATAATAATGAACCGTACCATAAATAACTCAGATAAATAGATGGAAACATTGATAATCACAGGATGTAGTGAATTGAGTTATGATGCGGTCTATTTAGTTAGATTCAACTGTTATCAGAACGGGAGTGAACGCAAGCGCAAAGGAAAAAGTGAAAATGTCATCTTGGCAGATGGTATTCAATTTGTGGGTTCCATAGTATTCGAGTGGATTATGCAGAGCAGCCTTCTAGATATACTCAGGAAGAAGCATAAAGAAAAGTAAAAGGAAAGTACATTGGCTTAGTAAATTTTTTTATATACGAAACTTGTGTGTAAAAAATGTTTTCCAAAAATCTGTTGTTTGATATAATATTACTAATATTCGATTCCGTTCGACTCTATTCGACAAAAGCATAGAATTGATAATGGAATTTAAGTGGATTGTATCTAATATGACACTAAGGGGGAGCAGATGAAAACACAAATTACTAAGCAACAAATGAAAGAAAAACAGACTACTATTCGTAAAAAGCTTATGTTAATGATCATTCCAATCATGGTATTAGCACTTTCAATGTTGGGTGCTATAAGTATATTTAATATAAGGAGTGTAATGTTAGATGATACTTATAGGAGTTTAAGAGAACAAGCAGTAGCTAATGCTAATAAGATCAGTGCATGGGTACAGGGGGTATTCGGTAATTTAAATAGTGTGCAAAGCAGTTTAGAAAATATTGATTTTAAGAGCGATGAAGAAGAATTAAAATATCTAGCATCTACTCTGGAGTTACACCAAGCTTTTCCTAATGGTATTTATGGGGGAGATGAGACAGGTATTTATTTAGATGGCTCAGGATGGGTACCAGATGCAGATTTTGTTGTCACAGAAAGGCCTTGGTATAAGGAAGGCCTTACACATGAAAAGTTTACTTTTGGAGAACCATATTTAGATGATAATACAAAAGGGTTCATTGTGAGTGCTACAACCAAAATTAAGAGAGAGGATAAGAAAAACTTTGTAGCGTCAGCAGATGTATCATTAAATGATGTGACATCGATTGTTGCCAATATCAATATTATGGATACAGATAGTGGTTATGGTTTTTTAGTTGATCAGCAAAATAATATGATATTAGGACATAAGAATAGTGAGTGGAATGCTAAAATGATTTCTACATCTGATGAAAGTAGTTTTATGGCAGAGGTGGCAGGCTACATACAGGAAGAAGATTTCAAATTACATACTATTAAGGATGAAGGTAAAGATTATTTTGTAATGGTAGAGCCAATAGAGGGAACGACATGGCGATTAGTAACTTGTGTTGCTAGAAATGAAATTGTAGCAGTGCTTTATAAAGTAACGGGGGTGTATTTAATACTAGCACTGATCTTTATTATCATTATAAGTGTTATTGTAATGAAAGTGATCAACTCAATGATGGAACCAGTAGGGATATTAACAGAAGGCCTCACACGTATTACAGAGGGAGATTTCACTGTCATGATTGACACCAAGAGCCATGATGAAATAGGGAGAATGAGTGAGGCACTTAAGAAGTATATTATTTATATGAAGAAGTTGATTAATGATATTAAGTTGATCTCTAGTGAACTAGATCAAAATGCAGATACTGGTAAGGAAAGTGCGTTATTCTTAAATCAAATGGCAGAAGGACAATATGAAGCGATGAATAACACGCATAAAACAGTAGAAGAGCTTGTAAAATCAGTTACAGAAGTAGCAGAACATGCAACATCCCTTGCACAAATTGTTGGAGTCACTAATGAGCATAGCAATGAAGCAGATGATAAGATGAACCATACGGTTAGAGCTACAGCAGAAGGTCAACAAGATATGAATAAAGTTAGACAAATGATGGATGTGATCATAGTAACTATGGGAACATTAATAGAGTCAGTAGAAGAAGTTAATACATCTACTGGTAAAATTAATGAGATTATTAAGTTCATTGAAGATATGGCTTCACAGACGAACCTCTTATCTTTAAATGCTTCAATTGAAGCAGCAAGAGCAGGAGAAGCAGGGAAAGGCTTCTCTGTAGTTGCACAAGAAATAGGAAAACTTGCAGAGATGAGTGCTAATTCTACTAAGGAAATTAGTGAGATCATAAGTGGAGTTCAAGAGCAAGTAGGAGCAATGGTAGAAAAGACAAAGGATAGTGCAAGTATCGTTGAGGAAAATAAGTCTTCTATTAATAAAGCATATAGTACCTTTGAAAAAATTTATAGCGAGATCACCGAGGCAAGTAAACTTGTAGCCAATATTAAAGATACGATTACACAAGTAGATGAGGTAGCAACAAGTATGGCAGCTATTTCAGAAGAACAATCTGCAAGTGCAGAAGAAATTTTAAGTACCATCGAAATGATGACAGGACGTTCAAAACGATTTAACGAAGAAAGTGAAAAAGTAGAAAAAACTGCAACCATTGCAGCAAGTTCTTCAGTTACATTAGTAGAATATATGAATAAGTTTAAATTAGATTAGATATTAATTTTTTCAATAAATATGAGAATAGGGTGTTTTTAACTCGTGCTTTATCCCCTATAAGTTTATAATGATTTTGGGATAGTAGGTGTAATATAGTGTTATAGTTATCATACAAATAGAAAGCTCATCCCATAATAAAGATAAAATATAATCAATAAGATTTAGGAGATAGACATGAAGATAGAAATCATATGTGTAGGCAAACTTAAAGAAAAATATTTGGTACAAGCTATTAATGAGTATAGTAAAAGACTAAGTCGTTACTGTAAATTAAGTATCATTGAATTAGCAGATGAAAAAACACCAGATAATGCTTCTGAAAAAGAAGAATTACAAATCAAAGAAAAAGAAGGCGAAAAAATTCTATCTAAAATCAGTGATAGTGCTTACGTTGTAGCATTAGATTTGAATGGAAAGATGCTCTCATCTGAAGAACTCGCAAGTTTTATGGCAGACTGTGGTGTAAGAGGTAACAGTCATATTGTATTTGTCATTGGAGGGTCACTTGGCTTATCAGATGCCGTAAGACAAAGAGCAAATTATAAGCTTTGCTTCTCAAAAATGACATTCCCACATCAGCTATTTAGAGTCATGCTATTAGAGCAGATTTATAGAGGGTTCAGGATTAATAATAATGAACCGTATCATAAGTAACTCAGATAGCCGTAATTAAGGCTTAATAGTCAAGAAATCAAAACAATTAGGTTATGGTACAGTAGATTATTAAAAGGATTTAACTCAAATCATATTATTTGCTAGCAATACAATGATAGAAGTAAATGGCAACCATATAATAAATGATGTGGAGTCACAGATTATAGATAATGTAACCTGTGTACCACTAAGGGTGGTTACAGAAAGTTTGGATTCCATCTAGTAAGAGTATTATCATTGTTAAGTAGAGTGTAAAAATTTGTATACTCATAAAAAATGCTTAGTGCTAAGACACCAAGCATTTTTTATGAGTATAAGAAAAATATAAAATCATCTGTACGGTATTCAAATAGAGCAAAATTAGATAAAATTCGTGGCATTAAGAATAAAACGCAATAAACTAGCCGAATGGCTAGTTTATTTTTTGCAAAAAATTTATATAATAAATTTATAAAATAAACGACATGCAAGTAAAGTGGCTAAATAATGAGGTGATTTATGGATATCTATGAAGATGATCTACAAACGGCATACTATATACGCCCTCAATTAGTTAACCAAAAGATGAAGTTTGCACGGGCAAAATATCAAACCGTCTATTTATATGGGGTATCTGGTTGTGGGAAGACGAGTTTTATTAGAGATTATTTTGGAAAGACGAAGTACGTGTATTTATCTGCTGAAAAGCTTACACTGCAAGATTTAGATTTTGGAATAGGATCAAGAAAGACCATTGTTGTAATTGACGATTTATATTGGCTTGGCTCAAGTGATGGGGATGAACTCATCAAATACACATCTAGCAGAAATGATTACAGGACGAAATGATGTGAGGTACATCCTGGATAAAGCCAAAGAAATTGGAAACTTCATTATAGAAAAAGGCGAATTGGATAAGGAAACGATTTATGAAATTCGATTGGCAGCAAGACGTTCATTGCTTAGAAAAATGGAACGTACGTATTCTCTAGAAATGAAAAAACAATTTTATTACAATGCGGGTCTTTATTATGAATTAGAAGGAGATATGCCCAATGCAATAAGGATGTATGAAAAATACGGAAATAATGAACGTATTAGTAGCTTAATCATTGCCAATGCCAGAAAAAATCCATCTGTTGGGAATTATTATGAGCTGAAAAAATATTATCTGAGGCTTCCAGAAAGTACCATAAGACAAAGCGTAGAACTGATGACAGGCATGAGCATGCTTCAATCTATGCTTATGAATGTAGAAGAGAGTGAGCGATGGTATGAAGAATTAAGAGCCTATGCATTGAATCAGACAGGAAGTCTAAAAAAGGCAGCAGAGAGTAGGCTTACATATTTGGATATTGCCCTTCCACATAGAGGGAGTACCAGCCTGATAGAAATCTTCAAAGGTGTGGGGATGCTTTTGGAAAATAAGGACATTGTCCTTCCAGAGTTTTCTGTAACCAGCAACCTGCCTTCTATGATGAATGGAGGCAAAGATTTTTGTGAATGGAGTAAAAAAGATAAGGAACTAGCGAAAAGTATTGGGAGTATCGTAGAGATTGTCCTAGGTAAGTATGGAAAGGGATTAGTTAATCTAGCACTTGCAGAAAGCTATCTTGAAAAAGGAGAAGACGATTATGAAACGTCTTCTTACGCCAATAAGGGAAAGATGCAGGCAGAAGCAGGGGGTAAGATCGAGCAGTGCTTTGTAGGAAATGGTATTTTAACATGGCTCTATGTGTTAAATAATAATGCCGCAGATGGTGCTGAATTGTTAGATGATTTTTATAAAAAGGCAGAAAGTGCAGAGGCAACCAAGCTTTTACCTAACATCAGAGCGTTTAAATGCCGGATACAAATGTATTACGGCGAAATAGCAGAAGTGATGAAGTGGATGCAGGAAGCACCTAAGGAGGAAATTGATTTTAATACCATGGAACGTTTCAGGTATTTGACCAAGGTAAGAGGTTATCTCATACTAGGAAAGTTAGAAAAGGCAAATGGGTTGCTGCAAAGGCTTCTCGTATATAGTGAGATAATGCAAAGGACTTACATTAACATAGAAGCTAAAGTATTACTTGCTATCACCCAGTATCGCATGAAAAACAAAGACTGGAAAGAAACATTGACCCAGTGTTTAGAGCAAGCAAAACAGTATCATTTTGTCAGAATTATCTCCAGGGAAGGTGCACCGATGTGGAAATTATTTGAGTCATACAAATGCCAGACTAAGGCATGCCCTTTTCTGCAGCAAGTGATGAAAGAGACAGAAAAAATGGCACGTAGTTATCCCTCTTATCTGAAGGAGCAGACAGAGCGTATCAATTTTAATAAAAATGCCCTTGAAATATTAAAATTACAATCAGAAGGCTTGTCTATAACCCAAATCTCAAATGAGACAGGGATGTCTGTGGCCAATATAAAATATCATTGTCAACAGACTTATAGAAAGCTAGGGGTCAATGGAAAAGCAGCCGCTGTTATAGAGGCAAGGAAACGCAATATTATTTAACCCAAAAGTATAAAATGAATTTTGAGATAAAATATTACACTAAAAGTTGAAAGAAGGAGCACATATACAGGAGGCTATTATGCAAAAGAATGTACCGTCAACTCTCTCATATGTGATTTTAATTATAGGAGCTACTTTGTTTATGCTTTTTTTTGCCTATAACACAAGCCCTCTTATTGAGTATTTTGGCGTAGACAGCAGTATGTATCTTGTTATGGGCAAGGCTATGGCTCAAGGGAAAATCCTTTATTCAGGACTCTTTGACCATAAAGGACCGATTATTTTCATTATTAATATGCTTCCCCAGCTTTTTATTGATGGAACACTGGGCGTATGGCTTACAGAACTTTTCCTGATGCTCATTTCTGTAGTAATGATATATAAAATGGCAAATCATTATTTGGATAATACATTATCACTTTACATACCACTGCTTTATGTATGGATAACTGTTACATTTTTCAACGGTGGAAATTATACTGAAGAATACAGTAATTTCTTTTGCTTGATCTCACTTTACATTTTTGACAAGTGGCTAAAGAATAAAAAACTAACTGCCCCAATGGTCTTCATTCTTGGATTGTGCTTTGGTATCGTGTTTTTCATGCGTCCTAACAATATTGCACTCATTGTATCCATTATCCTTTTTATTGGCATTTATATGCTCAAAAAAAGTCAGAATGAAATAGGAAGTGCTTTCTTTTTCGGATGCTTAGGATTGATAACTGTGATTCTTCCCATATTGATCTATCATTTATGTACAGGAACACTATATGATCTGATTTATGCAACTTTTTTACATAATATTAAATATTGTCAAATTGGGGCTGAGCGTTTTCGTCTTATCCCAAATGGAAATAGTCCTCAGCTTTTATGCTTATTTATTGCTTTGGGCATCAATACGATTACTATGTGTACTTGTTATTCAAATAGTGAAGAAAAAGTAGGTACCTTTATATTGCTAGGTTCTGCTGTTCTTCCTTTAGCAATATTGATAAGCAAGCATCCTTTTATATATTATTGGACACTTCTAGCCCCTTTAACTGCTTATTCTGCCATATTCCTCATAAAGTATAGCATAAAAATCAAGAAAAAGGCTTTACCAGTGATTTTCTTGACCTTACTTTTGACACTGATGGGTACAAATAGCTTCTTGGCTACAAAGATCATAGAGAAAAAATCGTATATTACAGAATATAAGCATAGCGTCCATGAAATGTATAAGCTGATACCTGATAATGAGAAAAACCATTGCTTTGCTTATAATATGCCTGCCATGTTTATTTATGAAGTAAACTTAAATACTCCCTGTAAATATTTTACCATGCAGACCTGGATGGCTAAGATCAATCCTGATATTGAAAGGTATTGTACTGAATATGTCAAAGAAAATCATCCAGAATGGATTTTATCCCTTTATAGTTTTGAAACAGATAAAACTAACCCTGAGCTTTCAGAAATCATAAAGACAAGCTATACCCAAGTATTTAATAACGATTGTGGCTATTTATATCGAAAGATAAAAAAACGAAAAGGAGATTGATTAAATGGTTAATTTATTCTCTAAAAAACGAACCAATTTAGTAAATATCTCTATTTTAAGCCTTTCCATTCTTGTCATCTATGTTCTGGTTTATATCCTAGGTCTTGAAGATAGCGTGCAAGGCATTATGCTACTGCTCATTATTTCAACAGCATTAATGGGTGGCTTTAACCTATGTCAAAAATTTGATAAAGAATTACTTGCAAAATACATTCTTCTTATTGGATTTGTAATGAGAATAGGCTATATGCTTTATACACCATGTACCGTGAGATACCATGATCTAGGTATTATTTCCATTGATTCTGATGGGAATGCCGCATACATACTGAATATTCTTAATGGACAGTTACCTACAAGTAATGAGGGACAGTTTTATCATCCCCCACTTTATTATATTTTAAGTAGCATTGTTATTTTTGTGCTTAAGCCTATTTTACGCTTAACAGATGAAATGGACATCATGAACTGTGCAAGGCTTGTGTCATGTACCTTCTCGTGTGCAACCCTTTTTTGCGTAAAATCCCTTTGTGAGGAGCTTAAAATCAATAAGCTTATTCCTCTTTCCTTAGTTGCTTTTTTACCTAACTTCTATCTTATGGGTGGGCGGGTAAACAACGATGCTATGGCAGTGTTTTTTATGACAATGATATTACTTTTTAGTATGAAATGGTATAAAAAGCAAAGTATAAGAAATACAATTATACTCGCCCTATGCTTCGGACTTGGAATGATGACAAAAATATCAGTTGTTGTATTGGCCATTCCCACAGGGCTTTTGATGATCGTTGTTATTGTCCAAAGCATAAAAAACAACACTCTGCTTAACTCAATTAAAAGTTTGTGTTTATTTGCAGTCATAAGTATGCCCCTTGGTCTAGCTTATCCCATACGAAATCTAGTTTTGTTTAATCAACCATTTAATTATGTGCTTGATGTGGGAGAGGTTGGATTTAAATCACATTATTATACATTTGCACAAAGATTTCTTTCATTTCCCATAACGAAAATGTTTAATCCTGTCTATAACGATGCATTTTCGGATTATAATATCTGGATGTATCTATTAAAGGGTGGGTTATTTGGTGAATTTCGTTTTAATATCTCAACTACACTACCTACCATAATGCTTTTTATTTATGCCCTAATAAGCATTTTTATGATTCTTTCAGTAGTTAGTTGTTTAAAGGAAAAGGATACAAATATCCTTTATCTGGTGTTATCAATAATGGTGCTTATGATAGCTTATGTAGCCTTTAACATAAAGTATCCCTATGGCTGCACAATGGACTTTAGGTATGTTGCACCTGTGTTTATTATAAAAACGCTTCTTTTCGGAAGATTTCTTGACAGAAATAAAGATAAAAAGTACAGCAAAATACTTTATCGTCTATCTGCTGGAACAGTACTAACCTTTTCACTTTTATCAGTATATATGTACTGTGTGATCTAGAAGAAATAGGTGAGGGTTATGCATCTTTTTAGCATCATCCTTGATATAAAAATAACTTTAATATCATGCATTTATCTAGACTTATATTTGCTAAAAAGGCAAATTAAGTATATATCAATTTAATAGGAGGGAGAAAAATGAAGCATTTTTCAAAACAAGTCTCATGGCTGCTTACATTTGTACTTATTTTTACAACCATAGGATTAGCAGACTTTTCAGTTATTTATGCATCTGAAAAAATTGAGATCACTACAAATACTGATCAAGTAATTCTTTCCGGAACTAAGGTATCATTACCCTGGACTTATTGGGGTGGTATGCGCATTACTTATTATGAATCTGCTGATTCTAATACTGTTTTGTTTGAGGATAACTCATATTCTGAATCTGTAATTGGTCCAGATGATATTGCAGTAAAGGCGTATGCATGGCATATATCATTTGATAAAGAGTTAGGAGGTTTCAATGGGTCTACACAGAATCCTAGTACCTATTGTTTTAAAGCATACCCAGCTGCTCCTCTTGAAAATATACCTGGAGGAACCCATATGATTTTGCCTGAGGGTACTACACTTTCTACTACTACAGATGCAGCCATCCAAGTAAACATTTATGTAGGAAACACCGGTCTGACGGAATATAATGAGGCATCTTCTTTTACACTTCCATCTGCATCAGAACTCCGTGATGATGTAGATAAAGATGTAGTCGTAGATGAAGAAAAGTTTGATAAAAAATTAGAGGATAATGTCTACAAAGTACCTGATTTAACAAAGCTTTATTATACTGTTGACCTTACAGCCAAAGGTGTAAATTCGTATAACTTTAAACTCACTCTTGTTCCGACTGTAGAAGTAACGTTTAATCAAAACACTGGTGAACCTGATTTGTCTGAAACAAAAATGTATGCAACACCAAAGGCTAGCATTGATAGTACAAAGCTCCCGACAGTTTCGCTTGTGGGCAAAGATTTTTATGGTTGGAAGCATCCTAATAGTAGTGAATATGCATATTTTGCTAATGGAACAGGTGATAGACCAAATGTTAATACTGCATGTGAACTAATGGCTATGTATAAGGAGCAAAAACCTTCTTATAAGCTTGATTTAACAAACAAAAAAGTAACTAATCTTTTACCTAATAGAACTTATGCCTATCCAAAGTATGATTTTAATGAAGACTATTATACTAATACCGTAAAATCAGATGAAAATGGTGAATTTATTTATGAAGGATTAAGTCAATTTCATCCTCAGATCCGCTTAAATTCTGATAATGTAGACATATATGTTAATTCAGATTTCGTTTCTCTTAAACATAATAAACCAAATAAGCCGATGACAAAAGCTAAGACAACAACTGCAAGTGTTACAAACACAAATGATTTTGCAGACTGTGAATTTTCTATTAGAAAAACAAGTGATAACAGTGATTTAAGTTGGGGAACTTCCTCTACATTTGAAGGATTGACATCAGCTACAGAGTATAAAATCTATGTAAGGCACAAGGCTGACGAAGATGGTTTTGAAAGCGATCAAGTTGAATCAGAAACTTTTAAAACTTTAGCTGCAAAAGCAGTTTCCAATGATGCTCCAAACGGCGTGACGATCGAAGCAATCCCTCCACAAACGCATACAGGCATTGCTATTACGCCATCACTAGTCATAAAAGATGGTGACATAACACTAGTCAAAGATACTGATTATACTGTAAATTATAGTGATAATATTAATGTAGGTACAGCAACTGCAACAGTAACCTTTATAAATAAATATAGTGGTACGATGACAAAGAGTTTTGAAATTGCACCCGTAACATATCTTGTTTCCTTTGATGGAAACGGAGGGACAGGAGAGATGTCAGGTGAATCAGTAATAGATGGACAGCACTATGAACTTCCAGCCTGTGCATTCACTGCACCTGCAAACAAAGCATTTAAAGCTTGGAATATTGGCGGCACAGAATATGCAGCAGGTGCTGATTACATAGTTACTGCTCCTACAACTATTAAAGCTGTTTGGAAGGACTTAGAGAAAGTAAAAATGCCTACTATTTCACCTAGTGGTGGTACATTCTCTAGTTCACAGACTGTTACTATTGTATGTGACACTAAAGATGCAATCGTTTACTATACAACAGATGGCACAGAACCTACAACAGGAAGTACAGTATATTCTGCTCCTTTTGCAATCAATAGCTCTGCAACAGTAAAGGCTATTGCCGTCAAAGGTGGTATGATGAATAGTGACATTGCTTCTAAAGATTTCATAAAAAGTGTGAAGCCAAGTTCACCATCAAGTTCAAACACATCATCAAGTTCAACAAGTAGTAGCAGTACACCAAGTAAAGAGGAAAAACCAACGCTTTCGCCAGCTAATCCACCATCAAATGTTGTGTTTGTTGATAGTAATAACAAAGCAAAATTGGATGACACAAGAGTCGCTAGTGTAAATAGTAAAAAAGAGCCACTAGTCGTTTCTAGAGATAAAGTAGATATAGTGATCAGCCAAGAAGCACTTAATCAGATCATTGGTAAAGATGGTTTAAATGATAAGATAAATGTAGATATAGAATTTGCACCAATCGCAAGATCAGGAGATATTGAGAAAAAATTATCTAAAGAAAGTAACCTTGCACCAATAGAGAATGAAAAAGTATGGGTGTCATTAAATATGACAACAACATCTGATAGTAAGGCAGGGCAAAAAGTAACAGATTTTACAGAGCCATTAATACTTAAATTTGACCTTAAAGGAATAGAAGTGAAAGAACCATCAAAGTTAACACTTGTCAAATATGTAGAAAATGCAGATGGTAGTGTAAAGATAGTAAAATTAGGCGGTAAGTTTGATCAAGCTACAGAGACCTTTACATCACAAGTTGCAGAAACAGGTAACTACGGCGTAATGCTTGCTAGTGACCAAGTAAAAGTAAATTTACAGATTGAAAATTTTGAAACAACAGTTAATGATATAAAGAAAGTTAATGATGTGGCACCACAGATCATTGATAGCACAACAGTTGTTCCGCTACGCTTTATAGCAGAGAACTTAGGGGCAGAAGTAAAATGGGACAGTAATACTAAATCAGCTATTGTTGTTTTAGATGGTAAGACCATAATAGTAGGTGAAAAAGAAGGTAGCGTGAACCAGAATGGTAGAATCCTTGTACCACTTCGCTATATTTCAGAGAATTTAGGTGCACATGTCCTTTGGATTCCATCAAGCAAGTCTATTGAGATTGTAAAATAATAAATAAGAATAGTTTAGCCCCTAGAATATACTAAATAATAAGAGTATACTCTAGGGGTTATTTAATGAACATCAATAGGAGATAGTTTTTTCATCCAACAGTTATAGAAAAAATAAAAATATGATAAATTTCTTTATTGCGACAGCTAGTTGTCATATAGTGGTGCTATACTAAAAACAAAATGAATAAGTAGATTTAAAGGAGGTATTTATTGTGAAAAAAGAGGAATTATATGCACCTATCAGAGACAAGTATGACGAATTAAAAGAAGTATTGAATGGAACGGACATTGAAAAAATAAGGGAGCTAACATTAGAGGTCCATGGCATGGTACATCCAGCAGAGGTTTCAGGAAGAACGGAGAAAACGATTGCGGATTATGTTTTAGACTATATGCTAGCAGGGCATCAAAATGACATAGTACCTAGAGAGGATTGGGATGTAGACTTACGTTATGCAGGAACTAAAACAGTCCCTATGTGCTGGCAGCTGTGGCATACATATCGTATTGAAGATTTAGTAAGTAATATACTAATGATGGATCAACCTCAGATTTTTGATGAAGAGTGGCAGAAGAAGATAGGTGCATCTATTACGGATACAGGCAATGCATTGGAATTGGATGAAGCAGTAGCATTTGGAAAAGGGATTAATGCTGAGGCACTTCGTGATTATATGATCACAGTAGGAAAAAATACACGTAAAATATTAGCAAGCCTTACTTTAGAACAAATACAGTCTATGGTCCCTGAAAGCTGGGTAATGAGAATTCTAGAAGAAGGTGGTGTGACGACAGATTTTCGTTCTGTATGGCTATTAGTATACTGGGGAAGGTTGACGAGAGGTGGTATGATTTTAACGCCTATGACAGATCATCATATGATGCATTTACCACCATGCATTAATAATCTGCCTATTCTAGAATCACTTTAAAGTAATATTAGTGTATTTCATTTTCCACAAAGTATAAGAGAACTTTAGAAGACGAGAAAGACTTCTCTTTTTGGTGCAAAAAATGAGAGGATAAATATAGAAAAAAGATGTATTATTAATTTATCAAAAGAGAATACATGGGAGCATAAAAAGGTCTGCCAGCTGTACTGGGAGGAAAAAACGATGGATGAAAAGTTTACATCATTTCTTAACGATATACCCGTTTCACTTCATGGATTTGTACTAGAGCTAGATGAATCACTAATAAAAAAGGGGTGCAAGAGAGAAATAAAAACGGCTAAAAGTGGTTTTGTGACTTCTTATCTTTCGGCAAAGACAGGAAAAACACTATTAAACTATGTATTTAGGAAGACTGGTGTGAAAATGAGAATATATGCAGCGAATGTAGCAAGCTATGATGTTCTTTTAAATGAATTTCCAGATAAAATGAAAAAAGAGATCGTTAAGGCAGGAGAGTGTAAGAAGCTGACGGGAGGAAATTGTTCACCTACATGTCCAGCAGGCTATACATTTACAATGGATGGTGTGGAGTATAAAAAATGTAGGAGTACAGCCTTTTTTCATGATTTAAACGAAGAAAGTAGTCATTATATATGGAAACTTATAGAGGCAGAGGTTTTAGCATAAAATAAGGATTTCATATAATGAGAGGAAGAGGAGAACATTAATCTCCTCTTTTTTATTTCTAAATAAAAGGCCCAAATTGCAATAATAAGTTGAACTAACTGTGTTTTTTATTTCACCACAAAATTTATACTACATATATAGCATCCAATTCATCCTCAAATAGTTCCTCAGGTGTACGATAATTAAGCAGCTTTCTAGGAAGCGTATTACACCATTCTTTAATAAAAGCAATCTCATCGGTGCTATAACCATTTATAGCTGCACCTTTTGGGATGAATCGTCTTAATAAGCCATTGTGCCTTTCATTGGTTCCACGTTCACATGAGGCATATGGATATGTAAAGTAGACCTTTACAGCAGATTCCTGTTCTACTTTGGAGAGTTCTGCAAACTCTTGACCATTATCACTGGTAATACTTTTGAAGACGTGGTTAAATTGTTCTTCAAAGTAAGTTTTTAGATTGGCTAGTTCTGTTAAAACAGCATGAGAAGTCTTAGATGTAATTTTACGAACAATATAATGTCTAGTTTTGCATTCAGCTAAAGTGAGAAGAATACTATCATTCTTATCTTTTGTACCAATGACAGTATCTATCTCCCAGTGGCTAAATTCTTCCCTAGAATCAATACTAGCTGGTCGTTCCTCGATACTTGTGCCTAGAATATGTCTGTTTATACGGTTGCGTTGAGGCTTGGTATTTCTTCTAAGCTTCATCGGAAGATCGACATTTCGTATTTCTAGTAGACCTAAATCAATATAGTTATAAAGTGTTTTAGTGCAAACCATTTGAGATGGATTGAAAAGCTGATTAACGATAGCCTCGCCGATACAAGCATCGACAGACCAGTTTCTCGATTTCATTGTGGTACAAACGTAGGATATGAAATCATTTTACAATTAAGCCAAATAAAAAGCATATAAAAATCTCCTCTTCTTTAGGTGAGGAGAGCCATACCATAAGTAAGAGCTAAACCATGTAAATCCAATGAGTATAAAACTTTATAAATGTTAAATTACATACTTTTGACACAAAAATAAGTCCTATGCCTAAATAAGGTGTAGGACTTTTTAATTTAGCAAATCTAATATACATAAAGGGATTGAATTATGATAAAATTTAAATAATTAAAAATTATTTTAAAAGGGGGGAAGGTATATGGAGAAAAGAAAGGTTAGAAATCAATCTAGAAAGAGACATTCCTGGGTTAAGACTTTAAGTGTCTTTGTAATTTTATATTTAATAGTAGTGAGCATTTTTATTTATATTTGGGTACAGAACAATATAATACCAAAAGCATTTTAGTAAATCAGATATAAGAAACAAGATAAAGTTTGCGAAAATATAATGGGAGTGCAACCTATTTTAAAGAGGGAGAAAGTATATGAGAAGAAGAATAAAAAATCAATCTAGCTATAGATACTTTTTGACTAGGTCATTAAGTATATTTTTAACTGTATATTTAGTGGTAATGAGCATTTATACCTGTATTTTGGCACGATATTACCAAGGAGAAGTTGAAAAAATATTAGCTCAGGCCGTGAATATAATGGAAAGTTGTATAGTATATAATGAGGAGATAAAAATTCCTGATGGAGGAAATTTAAGCAAGAGAAAAATTGAAATGTGGCGTGATGGAAGGATAAATAGAATGGCTGCATATTACTATTTATTTATTAATCAGGGAGAGCATTTGAACGATGATGCACAATTGGCAGTTTATGATGAAAATACTAAAAAGTGGATTGCAAAGACTGGTAACTGCTTGATCTTTAAGGAAAACAATAGCTTAGAAGTGAACCAAGATTTACTGAGTCAATATAAAAAAGAAGATTTTGAGATTTACGGAACATTATATATGGAGCGTTACTTGACGCAAGGACAGATTAAATCAATATTAAAGGATGAGCGCTATGGCAAAGGAACATTCAGAGTGGAAGGCTATTATAGTGACGGTGAAATTATACCTCAAAAATTACAACAATATGAGCTGACCTTTGAAAAGGATGACTCGAGAAAATTGAAAAGTAAGAAACTAGTTAATACCCATACCTTTGATAATCCAATAGATACAACCAAGATGATTCCTTTTACTGGGGAGTCAGATCATTTCTTTTCCAGGCAAGAAGCTACTTCTTACTACTATAACAACCATGAGGGAGATTGGAAATGGGAGGATTATAATAAAGCATTAATTCCTAATATAGAGGATGTAATACAGGGAGGAGAATCTAAACTAGATAATAAGAATAGTTTATTTAAGGTAATACAAAGGCAGTTTGAAAAGGTTGATGTTAAGGAGAACACTTACTGGATTTCTAGCTACCTCGTATGTTTCCCTATATATGAAACAATAATTATATCAGGGGAGGTGTATCTATTTGGCATAATAACAGCTATTATTTTTACAGGTATTTGTTCCGTAGTACTATGGAAGCGCCATAGTCTATCTTAGAAGACTTGTTTTGCAGTAAAAGGATGAGTAAGTAATCTTAATAAATGAATAGAATTTAAAAAATGTAGAGATTATACACTGGAAATTACATAATTTGTAATCATTTAACTCATAATAAATTTGTACGTATTTTAAGTAGCATAATATGAGGAGGATGGTTTGATGCCAAAGATAAGTTGTAGCGTAGTTTCTTGTTCTTATAATCAAGGAAACATATGTAGCGCCAGTATTCTGAATATTGTAGGGGCTAAGGCAAATATTACTGAGGAAACAAGTTGTAGTACCTATATCAATAAAGAGAAAGTTAGTAATGCCGTAGATGATAAGGTTAAAACAGGAGAGACAGAAGCAGTACTTTGTGAAGTAGAAACATGTATCTATCATGTCAGAAGTCACTGTTCTCTAGCAGATGGTATTGAGGTAAGCAATCTAGGAGAAGCAGAAACTTATAGGGATACAGACTGTTTAAGCTTTGAGCGTAGGTCGGAATAAAATGTAGTTAGATAAAGGGAGCTGTTGCATTAAGCAATGGCTCCTATATTTTTCTTTTACATAATAGATTAAAGGATAATTTGCAAAATGATTCACTCAGAAATTTCCAGATGCATACAATACAGTAAAATGATTTTTTGGAGGGAATATGATAAGCGATCAAAGATATGTGATTCTATCACTTGAATTACATTTATTTTTCTCAAGAATTATGAAGGAACATGCACTTTTTTTAGAAGCAGGGTTTATGCCTAAAGACTCAAAACTTGCTAGTGAGGCAGAGCATTATAAGAGAGAATTTGAAAGGCTTTTGTCACAGGTGGTGAGTCTTAGTAACGGCGTAGTAAGACCAAGCGTTTTAAATTCTGGCGAGGTGGTAACTGACTATACATTAGGAACAGAAAGAAAGACTCAAAATTTCACAGGGATAAAGATAGATCAAAATATAACGATGCAGGAATCACAACTATATAGTGGAAATAATCCCCAGATTGGACCTAATACAGTAAATCGTGTAAGGCAACTTAACGCTAATGCAAGGAATCTTCTTAATGGGCTGATTAATTTTAAGCAGAGACTATTAAACGGTGTTTTATCTTGTGATTTATTTACAGCTAATTATCCATTACTAATCGAACATATACTGCGCGAGGCAAGGCTATATTTGTCATTAGTAAGCGACTTAGAAAATAGGGTGGATATTGATTCTAAAGATGCTAGAGAAACAGAGTTGTTTTGGGATCAAATTATGATGGAGCATGCATTGTTTATAAGAGGATTACTTGACCCTTCTGAAGATGAATTAATTACCACCTCAAATGAATTTGCTAATGAATTTAAGAATTTAATTCAAGAGGCACAAACCATGACAAATGTAACAATAAATAGTGTTACTAATGAAACTTTAAATCAAACTGTTCAATTGAAGAATTTTAAACAAGCGGGAACAGAAGGGATTGCTAGTTGTAAAATAAGATCTATAATACTTCCGCTTCTGGCTGATCATGTACTAAGAGAAGCCAATCATTATATTAGATTATTAGAGACTTATGAAGGGATATAATGATAGAACTGAGTAGCTATGTTATAGCTATATTAAAATAACTTATTAGAAGAATGATAGAAACTAAGGAAACGATATTAACCTTGTAATTATTAGGTTAATATCGTTTTTTGATTGAGAGTATTATAGTTGCAAGATGGAGGTATGACTTATGAGAGAGGCCTTATAAGAGCAAAAATAGGTATAGTTAGGATCTAAAGACGCAAGCTACAAGTGGTTTGGGACAAGACGAATAATTTTATCGTCAGAGATATTAGCATCTCCTCGACCATCCCTATTACTAGTACTAAGATAGATTGAACCATCTGGGCCTTGAATAACTTCACGTAAACGCCCGTATTCATTTGGAAACCATGATTCAATGTTCTCTACCAGAGTTCCTGATTCATTTAAAGAAATAACAAGTAGCCTCTTTCCGTATAAAGTGGCAACAAGCAGCTTGCCTTGCAATGGCCCTTGATTCACAAAAGTAATACCAGAAGGCGCCCATGTCTCATCACCGCTGTTTATAAGGGGTCGTTGTAACATCATACCTGGCAAATCTTCATCTCCTTGAACAAGTGGCCAACCATAGTTTGCCCCAGGATAGATGATATTAATTTCGTCATGGGCAGATTGACCATGTTCCGATGCATATAAAATATTTTGCAAGCTCCATGCTAGCCCTTGTGGATTTCGATGGCCAAAGCTATATATAGGAGAATTAGGGATTGGATTATCAGTAGGAATATTACCATCTAATGTTAGACGGAGGATTTTTCCAGCTGTGCTTGTGAGGTCTTGTGCTAAAAGGGGGTTGGTTGCATCTCCTGTTGAGATATATAACATTTGGTCAGGTCCTATCTTTAGTCTTCCACCATTATGAAACCGCCCACCTGGAATTTTATCTATCAGAATGCGGTCAATAGATGCACGATTATTGTTTTCTATTAATCTAATAACACGGTTATAGATTTGCCCATCTTCAGTGTAGGTATGCATAATATAAATATAGTGATTTTGTGAAAAGTTAGGATCCAGAACAAGTCCCATTAAGCCTCCCTCATCTTGACTAATAAAAGGAGATGTAAATGTAATAAGTGGATCTGGAAGAAGTATGCCATCTTGAATAACTCTAATGGAACCAGAGCGTTCCGTAAAATATAATTTGCCGTCACTACTGATATCTATAGCCCAAGGAACATATAAATTTTCCGCAATAACTTCAACATTGTAAGGAAGTTGTCTTGAACGGACCAATCTTGAGGCGATGTGGAGAGGATTAGACCTTAAAACAAGTATAGCACATAAAAAGTTTAATATTAATTTCTCCATTTTAATATCCTTATGATTAATGTGTCATTATTATATTATTGGGTTATCAAAAAAATGGTGCATTTAGATCAGTGAGAAAAATAAAAAGTACACTCAATAGCTATAAAAATAATAAATATAAAATATAAATTTTATAAATGTAAAAATGTGAAAAAATATGATTTTTCTGTATAATTAGATGTGATATAATAAGATAGCCGAATAAATATGGCAATAAAAGGGATTTGATGGTGAAAATATGTTTAACTCGGTTTATTTTCTGATTATTATGATCTTTTCCTGTTTAATATGTTTGTTTTTTGTCATTTTTAATTTGTATTATAATGAGAGGTATTTAAGTTGTATATGTGCCAGTAATATTTGTGTTGTATTAAGTATTTTGCTACTTGTTCTTTACAAGGCAGCAAATGAACATTGGATTTTAAAAGGAATAACTTCAGTTGTTTTTTGTTGTGGCATACTTTTAAGTACTAGCGCAATATTAGTGCTTATGAAGGTTAAATTAAAACCTTCTTACTTTTTGGTGATTTTAGGTTTTTTAATAGTAGACTTTTTTTGTTATCCATTTTGTATAGGAATTAGTGTGTTTTTACATAAAATTATTCTAGTACTAGTATCACTAATCGTTGCTATTATGTTTTTTCACTCTAGAAGTAAGAGTGTATTAGCAAAGCTATTACTATGTAATAATATTATTTTAGCCATAATACAGTGGATATTTGCAGGAATATTTTATTCTAAAGGACCAACCTATTTCTTTTGGGATAATGTGGCCTATATTATACATAATTTTATTACTTCTACAATATTTGTATGTATTACTATTCAAGAATCTAAAGCATATTATGCACAGAGAGTAGATGAACTAAAGGGGGAAATTGTCCTAGGACAAAAGCAATTACAAGAGAGCTACGAAAAGAATGAACTGCGAAGTAGTATTTTTGCTGATTTATCTCATGAATTAAAGACGCCTATTAATGTGATTTATAGCAATATTCAATTGTTTGAAAAGTGTATGTCGGAAGATTCTACTGGAATAGCAGAATCCGATAAGTATCTAAAAAGCATGCAAAAGAATTGCTATCGTCTTATTAAATTAGTTAATAATATCATTGATATGAACAAGATTGAATCAGGCTATATGAAGTTAGAAGTGAAAAATTATAATATTATTCCTTTTATAGAAGACATGGTTATGTCAATTAACGCTTTTGCCATGCAAAAGCAAATTAACGTTATATTTGATACAGAAATAGAAGAGCTTATTATAGCTTGTGATATGGATAAGGTTGAAAAGATTGTTTTTAATCTACTTTCTAATGCTATTAAATATACTCCTGAGGGGGGAGAGGTTTTAGTTTATATAAGTTATGATACGAATGATATATGTATTATGGTGCAAGATACAGGAGAGGGAATTCCAGAAGAACTACATGAAGCTATCTTTGGCCGTTTTATACAAAATAAAGGTGAACTTCATCAGAAATATAACAGTAGTGGTATTGGTCTGGCACTTGTTAAATCTCTTGCAGAGTTACAACAAGGTAGAATCTGGATTGACAAGGAATATAAAAAAGGGTGTAAAATGATTTTTTCCTTACCACGTATTGTATTAGATCATATGGAGCCTATATTATATAACAATATGGGTTACAGTGAGTATAATATAGAATTTATATAAAGAAAGAACTATCACCTTGTGGTGATAGTTCTTTCTTTATATAGGATTAACGAATAAAGTTGATAAATATTGTTATAATAGCTGAGTTAACAAAGTCAATAAACAAACAACCTACAATTGGAACAACAAAGTAAGGTGTAGGAACAAAACCATATCTATTTGTAAGCTCATCCATATTAGCAATAGCATTTGGAGTAGCTCCCATTCCAAAACCACAGATTGCAGAAGCAAATACAGCCGCCTCGTAATTTTTCCCCATGACTTTATAGGTTATAATATAAGCAAATAAGCCTACTAAAATAACTTGGGCGATAAGCATAATGAAAAGTGGCAGTGCTAAATCGAATAGTTGCCAAAGTTTAAGTCCCATTAATGCCATTGTTAAGAAAAAGGATAAGCTTAATCCTCCTAGTGTCTCAATTTCCTTTTCCACAATAGGCTCTTTTCTAAAATCACATATATTTCTTATAAGGGCAGCAACTAACATAGCTCCAATATAAGAAGGAAAAGTTAAGCCAGATGCTTGGATTAACTTAGAAACGAGAGAACCGACTCCCATTGCAATAAACAAGAAGCATGCACCTGTCATTAATCTTTTGAAAGATAAGATATTATGATTTTCTTCATTGTAATCGCCTACTTCCTCTGGTGGGGTAAGATCATTCTCATCATGGACTGTGTGCAGTTTATAACGAAGAATTAAGTTTCTAGCAACTAAACCACCAATGATACTACCCATAATGAGACCAAAGGTTGCGGAAGCGACAGAAACTGTAGTGGCACCAGTAATCCCCATATCTTCAAGGATGGGACCAAAGGAGCCAGCAGTACCGTGTCCACCTACCATAGGAATAGAAGCAGTGCAAAGTCCCATTAAAGGGGATAAGCTAAATAATGAAGCTAATGTTACACCAACTGTATTTTGTAAGATAACAAGTAACACTGCGAGCGAGAGAAAAGTAACTACTTTAATGCCACCTTGTTTTAGTATTTTGATACTGGCAGTAAACCCGATGCTAGTAAAAAAGGCTGTCATAAATATGTTTTGAAGTGTTGTATCTAAATTAATAGATGCAATATTAGTTTCATTTAGTAGAAGTATTAATAGAGCGAAGATAAAGCCACCTACAACTGATGGCGGAATGCAATACTTAGAGAGTATAGAAAATTTAGTTCTCATATACTTACCCATGTAAAACACAAGAGAAACTAAGGCCATAGTCTCATAGATATCTAAATTAAATGTCATACATTATCTAGTCCTTTCTAGTACTTATTTGCACATAGTATATATCATATAGCATAAGAAAATTAAAGTATAGCCTAATTAACCTAATTATGTAAAGGCGAAAGCAGCTAACAAAGTCAGACATTTGCATAAATTAGGAGGAATGAAGTGATTAGAAATGATAGTTTAATAAGCTTAGTATGGTTATATTAGCAAGTATTCATTCAAAAAGCATAATAGAAATTTTTAAAGTGGAGGTTGAAAATTTGCTAGGAAACTTAAGTGAGAAGATAACTTTTAATATCAAATGCATGGCTAGAATATGCTATAATGATATCAACTAATCTTAGAACATTAAAGGTGAAACACGCACTATTATGTTCTAAGATTTTTTTGCTTTTATAAAATAGTTCGTTTAGTTGTTAATAAAAATAGAGGTAAGAGGGTTAAGAGATGAATAAATATATAGAGATTAAAAATGCACATATCCATAATCTTAAAGGAATCGATGTGAAAATCCCTAGAAATAAGCTGACTGTTATTACAGGTGTTTCAGGAAGTGGAAAGTCAAGTCTAGCTTTTGATACGCTCTATGAAGAAGGAAAACACAGATACTTAATGTTTTCGAATTCTGGCTTTATGGTGGAGGGAGAATCAGCATTTGATCAAATCACGGGACTTTCACCAACTGTTGCAGTGGAACAGCGCATTATTAGGCAGTCAAATCCTAGAAGTACAGTAGGAACTAAAACCAAAATAAGTAATATGTTAGCGATACTTTTTGCAACCTATGGGGAACGTGAAAATAAGTGTGAAGGTGGCAGACCTTTAACTATGGAGATGTTCCAGAAGAATTCAGCTAAAGGAATGTGCGTGAAATGTCTAGGGAAAGGCATTGTTAAGAAAATAGATGAGGAGAAGCTTTTTGGGGACGGTTCTCAAAAAATCGAGGATGTTTGTTTAGGAGTAGGAAAAAGAGGAAGCACTAAAAAGATGTTAGAGAGCTTTTATAAATACTATAAAGTTACAGGGGATACACCTCTTAATAACTTAACAAGCGACGAACTTTTTGTTTTGAAGTATGGGGATTATGGGAAATCCTCATTTATAGGTTTTATACCATGGATTACGGAGGTTACCAATGGAGCGTTTTCTGCTACTGGCAGATTAGAACAGATGCTAACTGAGGCAGGTTATATGGAAAAGGGAAAATGTCCTAAATGTCAAGGAATGGGTTTAGGGGAAGAAGCTATTCATACGTCTATTGGTGGGAAAACCATCTCTGAAATGGAGCAAATGTATATAAAGGATTTATATGAGTTTTTAAGTAAGCTAAGTACAAAGAATAGATTGATTCAAGAAATCCTTACTAAACTAGAATGCATGATTGATGTAGGGTTATACCACTTAGCTTTATCGCGTTCACTTCCCACTCTTTCAGGAGGTGAGATTCAAAGGTTATTTCTTGCCTCTTATATTATTGCAGATATGGATGCGATCATTTTCATTTTTGATGAACCTACTATTGGACTACATGAAATAGAAAAGGCAAAATTAATTGATATTATAAAAAAGCTTGTAGGTAAAGGAAATACAGTGGTTGCCGTTGAACATGATGAGGGCTTTATAAGGCAAGCAGATTATATTATTGACTTGGGACCGGATGCAGGAATTTTAGGAGGTGCTAAGATCTATGAGGGGGATTTTAACACCTTTTTATCCTGTGGTGATTCTAGAACAGCTCCTTATTTATCGGGAAAAAGGCCTTTTGTACACAAAGAAGATTACCGAGGATTTAATGAAACAAAGCTGCTTACATTAAAAAACGCTTCCTTACATAATTTAAAGAATATTACTGTAGATATTCCTCTAGGTGTAATGGTGGGAGTGGTAGGCGTTTCAGGCAGTGGAAAGTCTAGCTTGATTTCAGAAACCTTAGTGCCTAAGTTAAAAGCATTACTTAAATCAAAGTGTATTATGGAAGATGAAGTAGAGGAAGCAATAGAACTAGGAGAAGTAGAACTATTAGGTGTAAGTCAAATTAAGAAGTGCTACGTTATTGATCAAAAGCCTATAGGCAGAACTAGGACCTCTTGCCTTGCAACTTATACAGGGACTATGGACCGTATTCGTCAGTTGTTTGCTAAGGCAAGTGACCTTCCTCCAGGCTTTTTCTCTGTTAATGCTCAAGGTGGTTGTCCCATATGCAAGGGTGAAGGAGAAGTACACTATCATGTAGGCTATGGCAATTTTATTCATGTGAAGTGTGAAGCTTGTGAGGGTATAGGATTTATACCAGAGTCAGCAGAAGTGACACTTGAAGGAAAGAATATTAAGGATGTATTAGAGATGAGCGTAGATGAAGCAATAACATTTTTTAGTGATAAAGATGAGCCAATTACCCATATGTTAGAGACCTTAAAACGTGTAGGCATGGGATATATTAAGTTAGGTCAGAAAACACCGACTATATCTGGAGGTGAAAGTCAGCGCATCAAACTCGCTAAGGAACTCTCAAAGGGACAAGCAGCTAAAGATTCTTTATACATTTTAGATGAGCCTACAACAGGGTTATCCTTTTATGATAGTGAAAAGCTTATGGTGTTATTACAAGAGTTAGTGGATAAAGGGAATACGGTTATCATTATTGAACATGATTCGCATGTTTTATCCAGCTGTGATTACTTGATAGAAATGGGTGCTGGTGGTGGGAAAGATGGGGGAGAAGTGATTGCAACAGGTACACCTAGGGAGTTAAAGGAAAATCCTCATTCTATTATTGGGAGGTATTTATGTTAGAGGAAGTAAAAACTAAGGATCATGAACTTGGGCAAATAATAGACACTTATATTAAGCAAAAAAGATATGCGCAAATCAATAGTTTTTTGCTCTATCAAAATGAACAGCTAATGGTAGAACGCTATTATAATAAGTTTACTAAGGAAAGTCGTAATCCTATTAAATCCATATGGAAAAGCATTATTTCTATTGGCATTGGTATTTGTTTAGATAAAGGATTTATCGAAAGTTTAGATGAACCTATTTGTAGGTACCTAGAAGTCTTTAACCAAAACAATCATCCTTATCATAAGCTTATTACAATAAAACATTTGCTTACTATGACATCCGGAATTTATTGGAATGGGGGTAAACACTATCATTGTCCTATGTTAGAGCAGCTTAGAAGAACACAAGATTGGTTAGCACATTTAGCAGATATTCAAATGGAAGAGGTACCTGGAAGAAAGCATGTTTATAAAGAATGGGATGTGATTTTGCTAAGTGCCCTTATAAGTCAAGCTACAGGAATGAATACATTTGATTTTTGCAATAGCTACTTATTTACCCCACTTGATATTAAAAGCGAGAAATGGTGGACAAGCCCTTGTGGTATCACCTATAACATAGGGAATACACCCTTAGATGAAGCAACATCTCATTTATGCGCAAGAGATTTAGCTAAGATAGGAAATTTATTTTTGAATAGCGGCAAATACAATGGAAAGCAAATCATTTCGGTAAGTTATATAAAAGAAGCAACTACGCCAACAGAGCAAAATAGTAACTATGGTTTTTTATGGTGGCTAGGAGATGGCTGGTACGGTTGTCGTGGTTTTGGAGGACAGGAGATTAGAGTGATGCCTGAGCAAAATAGAGTTGGTATTATTCAGGCAACCCCAACATCATTAGGCAAATCTTATGAGGATATATTTGCATTATGCAATCAAGCTACAAGGATTTTAGAATAAATGATACTAAAGTAGAATGAAGGCTTAGGGTCCCTAAAGTAAGACTAAAATAAAGTCTTAACTTTAGGGGCTTCATAATGATATAAATGCTGTAGTTTTTAATAAATTCTATATATTGAAAAAATATTTTATTTGTAGTAAAATAGCTAATGCTCATATTTTAATGATAAGCAGAGGGGGAGAATAGTTGGGAGGAAAACATCAATCAAATAAAGAAATGTCTGTGTGGCAAAGTATGGGGTATACTATAAAAACCATTTGGCATGCAGATAAAGGATGCATTATATATACTTTCTATAAGAACTGTACAGAAGAAGTATTTAATGCTTTTTTCTTTGTTTATATGACAAAGGCTATTTATGCATGTATCAACGATAGGGCACCTTATAGTGAACTCGTAAAGCTCATTGTATTTTTCTGCTCTCTACATATTATTATTCATTTAGCGTCTGCAGGTCATGCCTACTATATTAGACTAAAAACACCCAAGGTATATCGCTACATATTTGACAAGGTTATTACAAAGGCAACAGCTATTGAGCTTACTAGATATGAAGAACCTGATTTTTATAATAAGTTTTCAAGAGCTTTAGATGAATGTCTTAATAAAGCTATGGATGGCTTAGCTAATCTGGCGCAATCTTTAGGGCTTATTTTAGCTGTATTTTGTGCCATAGGTATTATTGCAACTGTGGATCCTTGGCTGATTCTTTTCATTTTTCCACCGGTTATTGGTTCGTTAATTTGTGGAGATAAAGAAAACAAAATGCACTTCGAACTTAGAAAAATGGAAACACCAGATAGACGAGTCACAGACTATGTCAAACGTGTTTTTTATGAAAAGAAGTACGCGGGAGAGATTCGTCTATATGGTATTAGGAATATCTTATTTAAAAAGCATATTGAGAGCTACAAGAATAGATATGCTATCAATGTGAAATATCGTAAGAAAATAGCGCTATATCAATTTTTAAATGCAGTTGTCTTTTTTGGACTTACGTATTTTAGCTCATATATGTATATTACTTTTGTTATTAAAGCTACAGGTACTAGTAGGATAGGAGCTTATGTGGCTATGTTATCAGCAATAGGTTTTGTATCCTGGCAGGTTAAAGAAGCAGTACAAAAGAGCATTGAGGCGGGTAAATACTGCCTTTATATGAATAACTTAAAGGATTTTCTGGAATATGAATCTGACAAGGCCTATAAAGGGGATAAAAAAATAGAGGGAGTTCTTGGAGATATTGAATTTAGCCATGTTAGTTTTACTTATGAGGGGGCTAAGTCACCTGTTATTAAAGACCTATCTCTCTTTATTAAGAGAGGCGAACGTATTGCATTAGTTGGGGAAAATGGAGCAGGTAAGACTACTTTGATTAAACTATTAATGGGCTTATATCCAATTACAGAGGGAGAGATTAAAGCTAATGGATGTAACATTAATGAGTTTGAACCAGAGGACTATCATGAGCACTTTGGAACAGTATTCCAAGACCTTCAGATATTTGCCTTGCCTTTAAGTGAGAATGTACTTATGCGTGCGCCAGAGACAGAGGAAGAAAGAGAGTTAGTAGTAGATGCACTTATAAAGGCACAGTTTGGAGATAAGTTAGCTACCTTAGAAAAAGGTATAGATACTATGGTGACAAAAGAATTTGATGATCAAGGTTTTGTGTGTTCAGGAGGACAGGCACAGAAAATAGCTATTGCGAGAGTATTTGCTAAGAATCCAGATATTGTTATCCTGGATGAACCTTCTAGCGCGCTAGATCCTATTGCAGAGTACAATATGTATAACAATATGCTACAAGTATCAGAAGGAAAAACCGTATTCTTCATCTCTCATAGACTATCTTCAGCACGAATTGCAGATAAAATTTACTTTTTAGAACATGGGCAGATTAAAGAAAGTGGTACACATGATGAACTTATGGCTTTAGATGGTAGTTATGCAGCTATGTTTAGACTTCAAGCTAAGAATTATCAGGAGAGTGGAAGAGGGGAGGTAGTCCTTCATGCCTAAAAATAAAGAGAAAGCAAGTAATCCTAACACAAGTAAGAAGCAAAAAGAAATAAAGCATGATGATAAGGATAAGAAGCAAGATAAATTAACCATGAGACGCCTTATTAGCAATGTATTTTATGTTGTAAAGTGTGCATTAAGAATAGATAAAGCATTAGTGTTTTTAGTAATAGGTGCTTTTGTCACTTGTGGTATTATTTATGCACTATTTGATACCTTGTTCCTTAAAATCTTTATAGATATGCTTTCGGATAAGGCTATAGATCTAAAGGCTACACTCGTTTTTATCATGGTAGGAATCTTAGTCATGGGAATAGGGCAAGCCATAGAAGTACTAGTTGAGAATTGGGCGAGAGCTAAATTTGTAAAAATGACAGGAAAGATTCAAGAAGATTTTATACGCAAGGTGGCAGATATTGACCTTATATGCTATGACCATAAAGATTATTTTGATGACTTTGTTATTGCAGCAGCTCAGTCTGAAGAAATGATTACTACTGGTGTTCTAAGTATGGCTTGGATTCTAGGGAATATAACGACTATTTTAACCTTAGGTGGACTTATTATGGCTATTAATCCTATCATTGCCATCTTTCCTATTCTAGGTTTTCTTATTAATATGGTGACGCGCTTTAGCATTACTAAAATCGAGTACAACTATGAAATGGAAAGAAAGAGAGTTATGAGAAAAGCTGACTATTCTAAGCGTATTTTTTATCAACCAGAATATGCTAAGGAGATTAAGCTTTCAAAGATAGAGATTCCTCTTCGTAAACAGTTTGAAGAAGCCATAGAAGATATTATGTCAGAAGCTAAAACAGCAGGGGTTAAGATTGCTATTCTTTCTTTAATAAACTGGATATTTGTGTTTACTTTTTTATCTCATTTCTGTGTACCTATGTATTTAGGGTACTTAGCGCTAGTTAAGCTTAGTATAGGTCTAGGTGATGTAGCGGCCATGAATAATGCACAAGGTACAGTAAGAAATCGTTTAGATTCACTTAATTATGCTATGGTGGAATTTCAAAAGGTAGGACAGTTTGCAGAACGCTTTAGGCGTTTTATAGAATATGATATTAATATTGAGGGATATAAAGGAAGTAAAGAGGTACCAGTAGAAAAGAGTGTACTTGAAATTAAAGATATGAGCTTTCGTTATGAGGGAGCTAGTGAAGATACCCTTAAGCATATTCAGATGACTGTTAGGCCGGGAGAAAAAATAGCCATAGTAGGAGAAAATGGTGCAGGGAAGACAACATTTGTAAAGCTTTTAATGCGTTTATATGATGTAACAGAAGGTTCTATTTGCTATGGAGGAGAGGACATCCGCAGCTTTTCAACTAAAGCTTATAGAGATATTTTTGGAGCAGTATTCCAAGATTATCAGCTTTATGGTGCCACTCTAGAAGAAAATGTTTGGATGGATGATACTGCTATAGATGAAGATCATATTAGGAAGGCTTTAAACCTTGCTGATTTTGGAGCTAAGCTAGAAAGATTGCCCAAAGGACTCAAGACAGAAATGACAAGAGAGTTCTCTGATGAAGGAACAATGCTATCAGGTGGCGAGGCGCAAAAAGTAGCTATAGCTAGAATGTTTGCTAAAACAGGAAAACTTGCCATAGCTATTTTAGATGAACCTTCTAGTGCCCTGGATCCTTTTGCAGAATATAAGCTCAATCGCAATATGATGAAAGCAGCAAAAGATGCTACTATTATCTTTATTTCTCACAGACTTTCAACTACCAGAGAAGCAGACCGCATATATATGTTTGAACATGGTGAGATTATAGAACAAGGTACTCATGATGAACTAATGGCATTAAAGGGAGAATATGCTAAGATGTTTGAAAAACAAGCGTATTATTATCAAGAAGAAATAACGGGTTAAGAAATCGCTTACTAAGTAAAAGTAATACTTAGTAAGCGATTTTTTTATTGCTTTAGACAAGTAGAGGTAAGCATCCTTTCCACTAATTCTTCTATATCCTGATTATATTCTACAATACCGTTTACAATAAGAGAGGCTAGTCCATGTACTTGACTCCACATATTGAGAATCACCATATTAAGCTGCTTTGAATTTGGGAACATAGGCCCTAAATTAGCATATGCTGCCTTATAAAAAGGTACAAAGGGTGAGTCTTCGTTGTAGATAAATTTATCATCTTCTAGTCTTAGACTAAGTTTCAGTTCACTTAAAAACATAAACTGATAGGCCTCCTTATTGGTAATCATATATCGAACATAGGCCTTTCCCATAGTAATCATTCCATCTAGGCCTGGATGTATCACTACTACTTGCTCTAAATATTCTCTAAAGTCTTGATTGACTCTATGAGAAATGGCACTGAGCATTTCTTCTTTATTCTTAAAATGTTTATAAGGGGCGGCATGGCTTACACCACACATTGTAGCTACCTTACGAAGTGAAAAATTTTCTACTCCTTCACTATTAAGGAGTAGAAGTCCATTTTTGATAAGTTCTTCTTTTAGTGCCCCGTGATGGTAGTTTTCCTTTTCCATTGTATGTCCTTTCAGTTTAATTTTTTTGTTTATTTAATCTATTATAACAATTAATGTTGACAGTGTAAACTTTCCTTAATATACTGAACATATGTTTACAGTGTCTACATAGAAAAGGAGTTGTTATTATGCGGTTTTCTATTATCTCGGAATATGATCCTACTTGCATGCTCACTCAATCTGCTAATCAATCCATTACCACCTTGTTTGCCACCACACCACCTCTTAAGCATTTTCAGGTAGCTTTTGATACGTTAAAGCCTTGTATAGGTTGTTTCTCTTGTTGGCTAAAGACACCTGGCAGGTGTTGTTTCAAAGACTTAAGCGAAGAAATAAGTGCGCATATGGTTCAAGACGACATGATGATCTTTGTAACCTCTATCCAATATGGCTGTTACAGCCCGGCTATCAAAAAAGTACTAGACCGTTCTATCCCTAATGTTTTACCTTTTTTCACTAAAATAAAGCGTAAAGGTCATCCTATAGAGATCCATCACGCCAAACGCTACAAAAAGACTGCATCCTTTATTATGATTGCCTATAGTGAGTCGATTACCCCTGAAGAAGAAGCTACTTTTAGAGCACTCACCAAAGCTAATGGTGTCAACTTTCATTTGCCTTCGCCTAGGGTTTATATTTGTCGTACAAGGGAGGAGATTGAAGATGCACTATTAGAGGTTAAGAATAAATTAAGCAAGGAGGAACAATATAATGACTAAAGTTGGATTTATTAATGGGAGCCCCAGAGCATCAGGTAGCTTATCACGCATGATGATTGAGACCTTTATTCAAGAGCTTCAGCTTATTCCAGAAAACTATACTATCTGTGATACACGTAAGCAAAGTAGCAAAGCAGATTGCTCCATAGAATACGCTTCTCTTTTAGCGTGTGATATTATCGTAGTTGTTACACCTCTTTATGTAGATTCACTCCCTTCTACACTTCTTCAATTCTTATACGGATTAGAAGAATACCAAGCCACCATTTCTCCTATTCAATCACCTGTTCTATATAGTTTTGTAAATTGTGGATTTATAGATGGTTTTCAAAATTGTATTGCACTCAATATCCTTGAACATTATGCAGAACGCATGAATTGGTCTTATGGTGGAGGTGTGGGTTTAGGAAGTGGAGAAATGTTTAAAGGTATGAAAAATACTATTCCAAAGGAAGCAAAAATGTTAAAACCACTTTACGATGCCATTGATACGTTTATCACTTGTATTGTCACAAAGGCATCTATTCCGACATCAAACAAGCAAATTTTAGTGAACCAAGACTTTTCTCAATCCCTTTTTCTTTTAGCAGGAAGTTTTGGTTGGTTCCCTCAGGCATTTGCTAATAAGGTAGGGCCCATAAGGTTATTTTCTAAGCCCTATAAACTAAAGTAACTCTATTTCTAAAATATATATATTTGCCATCAGTATACTACTAAAAAGCACTGACCATATAATTTATGCCTACATGATGAGTGCTTTTTTTAGAGCTGACTGATAAAAGTAGATGCTAGGACCGGAAGATCTAATTAACATGTTGAGTTGAAGCTACATTACGTTTAGTGAGCAATAGAAAGTTGCTGCTCATTTAGAACTTTATTATAAAGTATTTTAAAGCATAAGAAATGCACCGTTAAAGTAATACCCCAAGATACAGGATAGGAAATATATAAGATGGTTAGTGTTGGCATCAGTTTAAATAGGGTAAAAATCCAAAGAATACGTAAGCCACAAGCACCTAGTAGGGAAACAATCATAGGTAAAACAGAATACCCAAGGCCCCTAATACTACCAACTAATACATCCATAATACCGCACAAGAAGTAGGTGGAGAAGATCACCTTCATTCGAACGATGCCATAATTAATGACTTCTGAATCAGAGGAATAGAGGCGAAGTAAAGGAAACCTAAATATAAAGAATAATAAGCTCATAGCACTGCCGACTACAAAAACACTGATTAAGCAAATACGTAATATAGGTTTAATGCGATCATATTTTTTACCACCGATATTTTGCCCAGTAAAGCTAAGGGCTGTTTGATGAAAGGCATTCATAGAAGTATAGACAAAGCCTTCAAGATTAGTAGTTGCTGCATTTCCGGCCATAGCAATAGCGCCAAAAGAATTAACTGAGGACTGAATGAGCACATTGGAGATAGAGAAAATAGCCCCCTGGAAGCCTGCGGGTAAGCCGATGCGCATAATTTTAAGTAGTACAGTTTTATTGATATGCAGTTTTGAAAGCATTAATTGACAGCCACCAGAAGTACGCATTAAACAGAGTGTAATTAAAAAAGCAGAAATACATTGTGCAATAACAGTAGCAAGTGCTACACCAGCAACACTCATTTTAAAACCAACTACAAATACTAGGTTAAGAAGCGCATTAATGACTCCAGCTATAAGTAAAAAGTAAAGAGGTCTTTTAGTGTCTCCCGTAGCACGTAAAATAGAACTGCCAAAGTTGTATAAAAGCATGGCGGGCATACCAACAAAATAAATTTTCATATATAAAGTAGCCAGTTCTATCACTTCATCGGGTGTTCCCATTAATAGGAGCAGAGGTTTAGCTAAGAGGATTCCAATAAAGCTTAGGAAAAAGCCACAGATTATACTTAGCAAAATAGAAGTATGTAAAGTCTCATGAAGATCTTGGTCATGATGTGCACCATAAGCTTGTGCAATAAGGACATTAGCACCAATAGATAGACCGATAAAAACATTAACGAGTAAGTTAATAAGCGAGGCTGTTGAGCCAACAGCTGCCAATGCTTCCTTACCCGAGTATTGTCCAACAACAATCATATCAATGGCATTAAAGAGTAATTGCAAGATGCCAGAACACATGAGAGGGATGGAGAAAATTAGAATTTTTTTGGTTAGTGGACCATTACACATATCCATTTCATAAGAATTTTTAGTCATAATAAACACCTGAGTTTCTTTTTAGTAATAAGCGTTCTATTGTGTAAACAATATGATAATTATAATGTTATCTATTTATTTTATTATAACAGAAAAGTAGGTTAAGTTAGATAAATTTGTTGATATTTAAATAGAGTAAGAGGTCCCCTTTGGAACGTCTCTTTAATTTACTTTACAAAGGCTAATCTGTGATTTTAAAGCAGATTCAGTTGACACCACAGAAGATGTGTGATAAAATTCAGAAAATTAAAAATAAAAAATGTATGCGCATAAGAAAATGTAAGAATGCTACAAGATATTAAAATTCTAAATGGCAAAGGAAAAGTATAGTGAATAAGTGCAAAAAGTTTTTTCATCTCTATTCTCTTAGTTAAGATAATAAGTATATGGAGAAAACGGTTTTAAGTTTAGCATTGCTTTATATAACACAAAAAGAATAAGTTTGGGGGAGAAGAAATATGATAAAAAGAAAAGATGAGAAAACTATTTCCAGCATCAATAAACAGCCTAGAGTATTGGTTATAACCGGTGTAAATATTATTAATGTGTTAGAGAAAACTATTCATGAGAACAGTACGATTATTTGCAGTTGTGGAAAGATCGATAAAATCGGGTCCGCTGAAACCATATCTATTCCTGAAAATGCAGAAGTCTTAGACCTTTCAGGACGGTATATTCTGCCGGGATTGATTGATGCCCACGTGCATCTGGCTCATCCGGGCGTTGACGATTATGGAAGAATCAATACAGAAACCATGACAAAGAAGCTTCTACGACACTCCCACTTAACGCTAAAATCAGGTGTCACAACAATAAGAAATATGCCTGGTTCATTTGGGTACAATATTCTAAAAATTAGGGACGAAATTAACGAGGGAAAATACATAGGTCCTAGGATTTTAGCAAGCGGCCCTGCTTTATCAGTGCCATATGGCTATTTTAGTATAAAGAGATTTATTCCAGCTCCTCCAGTTTTATTATCATTTTTAAGCCTTATTTTTGGTGTTAAAGGATTATCAGTTGACATTGATGAGCCGCAAGAAGTGTTAGAAATCATTAAAAAGCTGAAGAAGGCCGGTGTGGATTTTATTAAAACCAGCACACCAGGAACATCTTTGTCATTCATTGAAAATGATTCTGAGAGTCGGGAGTTTTATATAAAAAGAAAGGTAGATCCCCGCCTACTGGATGCAAGTATGACTCCGGAGATATTGAAAGCCATTACAGAATCAGCTCATAAAGAAGGATTGAAGGTATCTGCACATTCAATTTGCTTACCTGAAGGTATTAAGCAGGCAGTTGAAGCAGGAGTAGACAGTATAGAGCATACGCCACTGGGGCTGATAGATGAGGCAACATTCAAGCGAATGAAAGAAAATGGAGTATGTTGGGTTCCTACTGCATATTGTTTTATACACTGGTCAGATTTAATAGATAACCCTGACTTATTTAGTAGACAGGAAGTGAAGGAGGCCGTACCAGAACCCTATCATTCCATGGGTAAAAAGGCTATAGAAAAGCAAAGGGAAGCCATAAAATCCGGAACAGATCCGATTTGGGTAAAGTTTTATGATGAGATGCCTAATTATAGGCAAACATATCTTCCTGTTAATCTTGAAAATGCTATTAAAGCTGGAGTGAGAATTGTAGCAGGAGTAGATGCGGGGATGGGAGGTGCAGGATATGTCCCCCATGGGTTCCTGTACAAGGAACTTGAGTTATTTGTGAAGCATGGAATGGATGAATATGAAGCTATTCGAACTGCTACAGTAAATGCTGCCGAACTCTTGGGTGTGGCTGATGAGCTTGGAAGTATAGACATGGGTAAAAAGGCTGATTTAGTTATCCTGAGTGCAAATCCACTAAAGAATATATCTGACTTAAATCAAGTTGAGTTTGTCATAAAAGACGGTAAAATTGTTTACAGTGTTCATGCTGAGTGAACCAATTTTCTTAGTTTAGAAGTTTAAAATCGGGTTATTGTTCTTTACATACAAAGTAGGAATTTATGTGCCTATGCATTTTATATAGTTCTTGCCCATCAATAACCCTAAGGGGAGTCTCCAATTATATCTTATGTTTATTTAAGTATAGTCATATAGATTATATGTAATAGGAAAGCAATAGTTTAGTAAGAAGTATTTTAAAATAAATTGTGCATAGAAAAAAGCGATTACGTGGTTTAACTTACGTAATCGCTTTTTTTCTATGCACAATAAAATGAATCAATTCTTCTTAAATCAATACCGAAGTATCGCCAACGCCTTCCCATTCGTCTCCAACCTGCAAGAGAACGAGGGCCTACAAAAGTAACAAAAGCCCAAAAACCAGGGCCGTTAGTTGGCCAGATGTAAACAAATCGATTAATACAAGGAGAGATGGCACCTGTATCAATTGCAAGTGGTTGAATACCACCACCTAATGATTGAGGAGAACCAGGAGGACCAGGAGGGCCAAAGGAACCAGGAGGGCCAGGAGGACCAGGAGGACCAGGAGGACCAAAGGAACCAGGAGGGCCAGGAGGACCTGGAGGTCTAGGAGGTCCTAGCTTTGTACCTTGACTTTTATTTGGAGTAAAGTTTGGAGGTGAACTTGTTGGAGGTTGCACTCGATGAATGCCTAAACGCTCAAATATATCAGACATTTTTCATAAACTCCCTGAACTTTTCTACTAATAGTTTATTAGAGAAAAAGTAATATTATGACTGGAAATTGAGGAGGATTTATATTGGAAAATAAAAATTGAATTTTCAATCATTTATTGATTTTAAGGTAAAAAGTATAAATGCTCCAAAAGTACATAGTCTAATATAGAAAATCTTGAATCTACTTGAATAGGATGGGATGAAGATGAACACTTTTGAAATAAAAACAAAAGTAAAATTTGGACAAGGTTCACTTGCGTATCTTGAAAACTTAAGAAAAAATCGTGTATTTATTGTGACAGACCCATTTATGGTTAAATCTGGAATGATTAATAAAATTACAGAATACTTATCACCCAATCAACATGAAGTATTTAGTGAAATCGTACCAGACCCACCTATGGAGCTTATTGTAAAAGGAGTGAAAGCAGTAACCTCTTTTAAGCCTGAAGTAATCATTGCTTTAGGGGGAGGTTCAGCTATTGATGCAGCTAAAGCTATTATGGATTTTTCAAGGAAGCTTGGAGAGTTAAAGGAAATGCAGTTTATAGCAATTCCTACGACTAGTGGAACAGGTTCAGAAGTAACCTCGTTTTCTGTTATTACAGATGAGATTAAACATATCAAGTACCCTTTAGTATCAGATGAGTTCTTACCAGATGTAGCTATTTTGGAACCAGAGCTTGTGAAAAGTGTTCCAAGTAGCATTGTAGCTGATACAGGTATGGATGTTTTAACTCATGCCATAGAAGCATATGTATCTACAGCAGCAACAGATTTCTCTGATGCATTAGCTGAAAAAGCAGTAGAGCTAGTTTTTGAGTATTTATTAAAGTCTTATAGAAGTAGTGAAGATATAGAGGCAAAGGAAAAAATGCATAATGCATCTTGTATAGCAGGACTGGCTTTCAATTTAGCTTCATTAGGAATTAATCATGCGATTGCCCATAATATTGGAGGCAAGCTTCATATTCCACATGGTAGAACTAATGCTATATTACTACCTTATGTTATTGAGTTTAATAGTGAAATTGAAGGTTTTAATCCTAATAAATATTCGATAGCAGCTAAAAAGTATGCGCAGTTAGCAAAGTTAGTGGGCATAGAAGGAAGCACAACTAGAATGTTAGTTAAAAATTTTATTCATGCCATTACGAAACTTCAACATGAAATGAAGATGCCTACGCGTCTTCAAGAATGTAAGATCTCTCTAGAGGACATTAACAAGCTTAAACAAGAGATTGCAAAAGGTGCTTTAGAGGACGCATGTATTATAACCAATCCGCGTACTGCCACAGCAGGAGATATTTTAGAGATTATTTATAAGGTAAGTTAGATAACAAGCTAGAGGCGAAAAAGGATGAATGGAGAAAATGAGGTAAAGTATGGCTATAAATATAGAGGATAAACAACGTATTATTCAGGAATTTGTACCTGGCAAACAAATTACATTAGCTCATATTATTGCTAACCCTACCCAAGATATCTATAAGAAGCTAGGCCTTATTACTGAGAAAATCAGTGCTATTGGGATTTTGACTATTACACCTAGCGAAGGAGCTATTATTGCAGCAGATGTAGCGACTAAGGCATCAGATATTGCTATTGGTTTTATAGATCGTTTTAGCGGAGCACTTATTATAAGTGGTGATATTAGTGCTGTAGAAGCTGCACTTAAAGATATTGTAGCTGTACTGAGCAATAATCTAGGATTTACACCCACAGCTATTACGAGGACTTAGGATATGAGCAGAGTTATTTTTATGGGTAGAACAGGTTGTGGCAAGACAACACTATGTCAAAAGCTTGATGAACTAGAGATTAAATACAAAAAGACACAAGCTGTGGAGTTATACAATCATGCCATTGATACGCCAGGAGAATATCTAGAAAACAGAAATTATTATAGTGCCCTTATTATGACAGCAGTAGATGCAGAGATTATTGCTTTAATAGGAGACCCTACAGCAGAAGATAACTTTATTCCACCTGCTTTTGCTTGTTCATTTGCAAAGGAACTTATCGGTATTATAACGAAGGTTAACTTAGTAACAGATGAGTCACAAATTCAGAAGGTAGAAGAAAGTCTTAAAGCAGCAGGAGTAAGTAAAATTTTCAAGGTAGATACAGTAGATGACATAGGAATAGAAGCATTATTTACTTATCTAGAGAAATTTTTAAGTCCTAAAAAATAGTATAGGGTAGATAACCTAAGTAGTTTAGGAGATTTAGGGGATAAAGATTATTAATGGAGGAAGTGAGGGAATGAGAGAAGAGCTTTTAAGTGTAGGGATTGATATTGGAACCAGCACAACACAGCTTATATTTTCAAAGCTTATTATTGAGAATATGGCTTCTAGCTACACGGTACCGAGAATTGTTATTGTAGATAAAGAAATTATTTATAAAAGTCCCATTTACTTTACACCCCTAGTTTCTTTAAAAGAAATTGATGGACCTAAGGTGAGAGAAATCATCGAAAAGGAATATAAGAATGCGGGTGTAGATAAAAAGGACATTGATACAGGAGCCGTTATTATTACAGGTGAAACAGCTAGGAAACAAAATGCAGAAGAAGTATTAACGACTTTAAGTGGATTTGCTGGAGACTTTGTAGTAGCGACAGCAGGTCCGGATTTAGAAAGTATTATATCAGGCAAGGGTGCAGGCGCTCATATTTACTCAAAAGAAAATAGTACAACCGTTGTTAATATTGATATTGGAGGGGGAACCAGTAATCTGGCGGTCTTTAAAAGAGGAGATGTAAAAGATACTGGTTGTTTAGATATAGGGGGCAGATTAATAAAAGTAGATACTAATTCTAAAAGGATGACATATATTGCACCTAAATTAGAAACACTAGTGAAGAAATACCATTTAGGGTTAGAGGTAGGAACTATAGTGACAAAGGATAATCTTAGGCCCATTATAGACATAATGGTTAGAGTATTAATGCAAAGCGTTGGATTAGTGCCCATAGATGAAGACTTTAAGTTAATGGTGACTAATAAAAGTATTCTTTTAGATAACCCTATGGAGTGTATATCTTTTTCAGGAGGTGTAGCAGACTATATTTACTATGATGAGAAAGAGCGAGGACCCATAAGAGATTATTTTGAGTATGGGGATATAGGTATCCTACTAGGAGAAGCTATTAGGGGGTCTGAGTTATGCAGTAAATTAAAGGTTGTAAAAAGTACAGAGACTATCAGGGCAACAGTAGTTGGTGCAGGAACACATACTACAGAAATAAGTGGCAGTACTATTACCTACACAAAAAATGCCTTTCCTATTAAGAATTTGCCTATTCTAAAAATGGCTTATGAGGATGAAAATAGTGGTGCTATTGCATTAGCAGAGGCCGTTAAGAAGAAATTAGAATGGTTTAAATTAGAAGGTGACCTTCAGAGGGTAGCCATTGCTATAGAAGGAAAAGAAAATCCTAGTTTCAAGGAAGTACAAGCATACGCAGATGGACTAGTAGAAGGTATGCAGGAACTGATTGAAAGGGAATTACCTCTCATTTTAATTGTAGAGAAGGATATGGCAAAGGTATTAGGACAGACCATGTACAACAAACTAAGTTTCAAGAAAGATGTAATCTGCTTAGATAGTGTCAAGCTAGATAATGGTGATTACATTGATATAGGCAATCCTATTGCAGAAGGCACAGTGCTTCCTGTGGTTGTTAAAACATTAGTATTTAATTGAAAGGAGTACCTTTATGATTTTAAAAACTCAATTATTTGGACACACCTATGAGTTCAAATCACTTAAAGAGGTAATGGCAAAAGCCAATGAAGAAAAGTCAGGAGATAAATTAGCAGGTCTTGCAGCAAGTAGTGCAGAAGAAAGAGTAGCTGCAAAGGTGGTATTAGCTAATGTTACTTTAGAAGACCTTAGAAATAATCCAGCAGTACCTTATGAACTTGATGAGGTGACTCGTATTATTCAAGATGATGTGAATCAAAAGATTTATAACGAATTTAAGCATATGACAGTAGCAGAATTTAGAGAGTGGATTCTTGATGAAAAAACCACAGGTGCTGATATTCGCAGGGCATCTAGAGGGATTACTTCAGAAATAGTAGCTGCTGTAGCTAAACTCATGTCTAATATGGACCTTATTTATGGAGCAAGTAAAATTCGCATAACTGCTCACTGTAATACAACTATTGGAGAACCAGGAACACTTTCTTCAAGGCTTCAACCTAACCATCCAACAGATGACCCTGATGGTATTATGGCTTCTTTATTAGAAGGTTTAACCTATGGGGCTGGAGATGCACTACTTGGACTTAATCCAGTAGATGATTCTACAGAAAGTGTTGTGCGTGTACTCAAACGTTTTGAGGAAATCAAACAAAAGTTTAAAATCCCAACTCAAACCTGTGTACTTGCCCATGTTACTACTCAAATGGATGCTATTCGTAAAGGTGCACCAACAGACCTAATTTTCCAATCTATTGCTGGTTCAGAAAAGGGAAATGAAGCTTTTGGGTTTAATGCAGCAACCATAGAAGAAGCAAGACAGCTTGCTTTATCTGAAGGAACTGCAGAAGGACCTAACGTGATGTATTTTGAAACTGGACAAGGCTCAGAACTTTCCTCAGAAGCACATCATGATACAGACCAAGTAACGATGGAAGCAAGATGCTACGGCTTTGCTAAACGCTTTCAACCTTTCATTGTTAATACTGTAGTAGGTTTTATCGGGCCAGAATATCTATATGATGGTCGCCAAGTAAGTCGTGCAGGACTTGAAGACCACTTTATGGGAAAACTAACAGGCGTATCTATGGGTTGTGATGCATGTTATACCAACCATATGAAAGCCGACCAAAACTCTATTGAAGATTTATCTGTTTTATTAACAACTGCAGGCTGCAACTATTTTATGGGTATTCCTCATGGTGATGACGTTATGCTTAATTACCAAACAACAGGTTTCCATGAAACAGCAGCACTTAGAGAAATGTTCGGACTCACAGCTATTAAGCCTTTCCATGAATGGCTAGTTAAGATGGGCTTTGTTGATGAAAGAGGCCGTTTAACTGAAAGAGCCGGAGACGCATCAATACTATTCTAGGATAAGGAGGCAAAATGATGAACGAACAAGATTTAAGAAAAATGGTAGAACAACTAGTAGAACAAATGGTTGGAAAAGATACTAATGAAGTAGGTAGCAGTGTGACTATCCCAACCACACCAGCTGCATCAGTTGTACAAGCAGCAAGTAGTGAAACAAAAACAACTACTATTGATCCTAATGGATGTATCCCTGACATTACTAAGATTGATATTAAGAAGCAATTTCTAGTAGAGCATGCAAAGGATAAAGATGGTTATTTAGCAATGAAAGCTAAAACGCCAGCTAGACTAGGTGTAGGTAAAGCGGGTGCAAGATATAAAACAATTACAATGCTACGTGTAAGAGCAGACCATGCTGCTGCCCAAGATGCAGTTTTTAATGATGTATCAGAAGACTTTGTTAAAAAGAATAATTTCGTTTTCGTAAAAACCCTATGTAAAGATAAAGATGAATATTTAACTAGACCTGATTTAGGAAGAAGATTTGGACCAGAGGAGCTAGAGATTATTAAGAAAACCTGTGGGAATAATCCAAAGGTATTAATAGTGGTAGGTGATGGCCTATCTTCTTCAGCTATTGAAGCAAACGTAGAAGATGCTATCCCAGCTATTAAACAAGGTTTACAGATGTATGGCATTACTGTACCAGACATCCTATTTATAAAATATGCCAGAGTTGGAGCTATGGATGCTATTGGCGAGGTAACTGGAGCAGATGTTATTTGTATGTTAGTTGGTGAAAGACCTGGTCTTGTAACTGCTGAATCCATGTCAGCTTATATAGCCTACAAGCCTAAACATGGTTTACCAGAAGCTAAGAGGACGGTTATTTCTAATATACACAAAGGTGGTACCACAGCAGTAGAAGCAGGTGCTCATGCAGCAGAATTAATTAAAACTATGTTAGATAAAAAAGCATCTGGTATCGACTTAAAGTAGAAGGAGGCAGTCATAATGAAAAACGATAAAGTGCGAGCTAATGTACTTGGTGTGCGTGTCATTTCCAATGTTAGTCCAGAGCTTGCAGCAAAATTAGAATTAGGACCAAAGCATAAAAGTATAGGAATCATCACAGCTGACAGTGATGATGTGACGTATACTGCATTAGATGAAGCCACTAAAGATGCAGATGTTGAAGTCGTGTATGCACGTTCTATGTATGCAGGAGCAGGTAATGCTTCTACAAAACTAGCAGGTGAAGTGATTGGTATTATTGGTGGACCAAGCCCAGCAGAGGTAAGAAGTGGTCTTAAAGCTGCTTTAGACTTTTTTGGGTCAGATGCTTGTTTTATAAGTGCTAACGAAGATGATTCTATTGTCTATTATGCGCATACAGTATCTCGTACAGGTTCATATCTGTCTAAGGTAGCAGGTGTTGAAGAAGGGGAGCCACTTGCTTATTTAATTGCTCCTCCAATGGAAGCGATATATGGACTTGATGCTGCAATGAAAGCGGCAGATGTAAAATTAGTGGAATTCTTTGGGCCACCTTCGGAGACAAACTTTGGCGGAGGACTGCTCACAGGAACTCAATCTGCATGTCATGCCGCATGTGCTGCATTTGCTGAAGCTATAAAAGCTGTAGCAGATAACCCAAGGGATTATTAAGATGATGCAAGCACTAGGCCTTATAGAAGTAATCGGATATCCTGCTGCAATAGAAGCAGCGGATGCCGCATTAAAAGCTTCTAATGTTCAACTAAGTGGTGTGTCAAAGGTTGGCAGCGGCATTATGACAGTACAACTTTTTGGAGATGTAGGAGCAATCACAGCAGCAGTACAAGCAGGTGGTGAAGCAGCTGAGAGAATTGGTAAGGTTAGGGCAACTCATGTTATTCCAAGGGTAGATGAAAGCCTGATTGGAAAAGTTATACAATCAAGTACTATCAAAGCTAATAAGAAAAACAGTGAGGAAGGCCGACTAAAACAGCAAGCAGCACCAGATAACTTAGAGTATACAGTGCCTCAGGAGCCGAGTATATTAAGCACAGATACAGATTCAAAATTAGAAGAGAGTACTACTGAAGACATAGTAAGTGCTGAGGACCTTAGTAAAAAAAGTAATACTGAGCTGAGAGCACTTATTAAGGCTTTGGGGATCAATGTGCCTATCAAGCAATTAAAAGAAGCTAAAAAGTCAGAGCTGATTAAGATGATAACTGAGGCTAGAAAATAAACAAACTATAGATGACAACTAAGTAAGGAGGCCCCAATGGAACTAATAGATAAAGACTTACAATCCATTCAAGAGGTTAGAAACCTTTTAATAGAAGCACAAAAAGCGCAAGAGGTATTATCTACCTTTAGTCAATGTCAAATCGATAAGATTGTAAAAGCTATTGCAGATGCAGGAGCTGCCAATGCTGAAAAGTTAGCAAAGATGGCAAATGAAGAAACAGGTTTTGGACGTTGGCAAGATAAAGTAATCAAAAATATCTTTGGATCAAAAGGTATTTATGAAGCTATCAAAGATCAAAAGACAATTGGTATTTTAAGAGACAACAAAGAAGAAAAAATCTTAGATATAGGTGTACCTGTAGGGGTTATTGCAGGGATTGTACCATCTACTAACCCTACTTCTACAATTATGTACAAAACACTTATTTCCATTAAAGCAGGTAGCTGTATTGTTTTTTCTCCACACCCAAGTGCGAGAAACTGTATTAAAGAAACAGTAGATATATTAACAAGAGCAGCAGAAGCAGCAGGTTGTCCAAAAGGAGCAATCTCCACTATTACGCTTCCAACTTTACATGCAACACAAGAGCTTATGAAACATCCTAATACTAAACTGATTTTAGCAACTGGTGGACCGGGTATGGTAAAATCTGCTTATTCTTCAGGAACGCCAGCTATTGGAGTAGGTGCAGGAAATGGACCAGCTTTTATTGATAAAAGTGCAGATGTTAAATTAGCTGTTAAACGCATTATAGATTCCAAGACATTTGATAATGGTACCATTTGTGCTTCAGAACAATCTGTCATCGTTGAAAGATGTATGGAAGAAAAAGTAATTGCTGAGTTTAAAGCTCAAGGTGGCTATTTCTTAGACGAACAAGAAAATAAACAACTAGCCAGGTTTATCCTAAGGGCCAATGGTACAATGAACCCTCAAATTGTAGGAAAGAGTGTAGAACACATTGCTAAACTAGCAGGACTTACTAAAGTACCAAGTGCAGCGCGTGTACTGATTGGAAGGGAAATAAATGTTGGTCATGAATATCCTTATTCAAGAGAAAAGTTAGCACCTATCCTTGCCTTTTATGTAGAAGAAAATGTAGATGCTGTGCTTAAGAAATCACAAGAAATCCTTCATTTAGAAGGAAAAGGACATACTTTCTGTATGCATGCTAATGATGAGGAGCTAGTAAAACATTTTTCACTCCATATTCCAGCATCACGTATTTTAGTTAATACCATGGGTTCATTAGGTGGTGTTGGTGGTACAACTAACTTATTCCCAGCACTTACCTTAGGTTGTGGTGCAGTAGGTGGTAGCTCATCCTCTAATAACATTGGCCCTATGGATCTTATTAATATTAGGCGCGTGGCTTATGGAATAAAGGAAATAGAAACATTGAGACAAGAAGCCGGAGTTGGTTGTTCTTCGTCAAATATTGGTAATAGCTGTTGTGAGAAGAATTTAGTAGATGAAATCGTAAGAAGGATTATGAAAGAGTTAATATAATTAGCGAAAAGTAGAATACTAAGGATGTAGTGTAATAGATGACACTATACTTTATAGGAGGAAAATAAAATGGCAAATACAAATGCATTAGGAATGATTGAAACAAAAGGTTTAGTTGGCGCAATTGAAGCAGCTGATGCAATGGTAAAAGCAGCCAATGTTGCTTTAGTTGGTAAAGAGCAAATTGGAGGTGGCCTTGTAACTGTTATGGTAAGAGGAGATGTGGGTGCTGTAAAAGCAGCTACAGATGCAGGAGCAGCAGCAGCAGAAAGAGTAGGCGAACTCATCTCTGTGCATGTTATTCCAAGACCTCATTCAGAAGTTGACGTTATCTTGCCACATAGTCATGCACAAGCATAAGACGCTCCTATAGGAAGGGTCCTTTAAGGGCAAAAAGAGGATACCTAGAGTTATATCTAGGTAACCTCTTTCTATAACAAGGTAGCAGACTATATTATAGGGCAAGAAGGTGAATAAGTGTCCGTATTAACAGAAAATGATGTAAGGCAAATGCTTGCAAGTGGACAGCTAAAAGAAAAGGGTCAAATAGTTGTACCACGTAATAAAATTATTACACCTTCAGCTAGAGCTTATTTATTAGAAAAAGGTATTGAAATGAAGATAGAGGATAATCTCATAGGAGAAGTGACAAAGGTGAGTGAAGAGCAGATGGCAAGCGATCGAACAGAGGTTTATGAGACTATGTTTGGTGCTAAATTAAATGAAAAACCTGAGCATATGACACACCTTAGAGACAATCTATTGGTATTCAAAGATCATCCTCGCATTGTTTTTAGAGGTGCGATAGATAGCTTAGAAGCAGAAATAGTTATGACACAGATTTTTGCAGAAAAAGAGCATTTGCCACAGATAATAGCAGACCTTGAAGAAATTATTAAGTTCATTAGAAGGTTATTAAGAAATGAAGTGTGTGGTGAACCAATAGGTGAATTTACGCTGCAAGGTCTAGATGCTAAAGAACTTAGAGAACACTCCCATCATCCAAGCAAATATTATGGTATCAAGCATTTTTTACCTCATTATAAACAAGGAGAAATGGTAGCTTATCTTAATAAACTGAGGACTTTAACACGTCAAACAGAGCTTATTGCCTATAAAGCTTTTAAAGACGAGTATGGGCAAGTGAGCAGAGAAGATATTATTAAGTCTTTAAACCGTTTATCCTCATTATTCTGGGTTATGATGTTTAAATACTTAGCAGGCAAATATAAAGCTAACGTATAAATTTTTTTAAAGCTAATGGAATAAATACAGTATAGAGAAGGGAGATTATATGTCAGCATCAGTAGACCAATTAGTAGACACCATAGTACAAGCCTTAAAAAAGCAATTATTTATTGAAGTAGAAGCTTCCGGTAGACACGTGCATCTTTCGAGACAAGATATAGATACATTATTTGGTGTAGGCTATAAGCTTACACCTGTGAAGGAATTATCTCAGCCAGGACAATATGCCTCTGCTGAACGTGTTACGATTTCTGGGCCCAAGGGAACTTTGAAAAATGTAGTAGTATTAGGTCCAGAAAGAAAAGCATCTCAGGTAGAAATTTCTCTAACAGATGCCCTAGTTCTAGGAATTAAAGCACCTATTAGGCAAAGTGGAGATATTACAGGAACACCTGAGATTACAATAAGTAATGGAGATAAGCAGGTAAAGCTTTCACAAGGACTTATTGTAGCTAAAAGGCATATGCATATTACCCCAGAGGATGCAAATAGGTTCCATGTAACAGATGGTGAGATTGTGAAAGTAAAAGTTTTTGGAGTAAGACCACTCATCTTTGATGATTTAGTAGTACGTGTAAGTAAGGATTTTAGAACATATATCCATATTGACTATGATGAAGCCAATGCATGTGGTTTTACTAAAGGCACCTTAGGTATGATTATTAAATAAGATGAGAAGGGGTGGGAGCATGTACAGTCAAACCTTAATAGATGAAATTTTGAATGAAGTTTATAAAAGGCTAGAGGATAAATGTAATGAACAAACTTCATTAAAGAAGCTGATATTTATTGGCCCCATGCCCGATGTAGGTTTAAAGTATTTAAAGCAAGCTTATAAGTGTAGTGTTTATAAGAATAGCGAGGAAAGCTATGAAGGGATAGTAATTACTAAGCTTACTATAGAGATGCTAGGCCATTTAGCTACTAGCTCGCCTGTTACAGAAGAGGAAAGTCTTATATTAAAAGCTCTTTTAAATGAGAAACAGGTTTATATGCTAGAAGAAGGTATAGAATACAGGCGTTACAAAGAGAATGCGCATAAAGCTCTATACACACTTTTAATGGATTACGAAGATAAGATTAAAAACTATGGTATTCAGTGTATTAGTCATTTAGATGAATTACTTAATAGTGCAAAGTCTAGAGATAATCACAAAGCACCAAAACCCATTACAGGTAATGTTAACTTTGATATGACTTATAAAAAGTTACTTTTAGAGGCAGACCTTATTAAGAAACATCTTGAAGGAATTTGTAGTGTTACTATTTCAAAAGGCTGCATTATTACCCCGCTAGCAGATGATTATATACGAAAGCATCATATTGAGATTAAAAGAGTATAGGAGATGCAGAAGCTATGGAAATAGGCAGGGTTATAGGGCGTGTATGGGCCACTAAGAAGGATGAACAGTTAAATGGTCAGAAATTCCTTGTTCTTAAGATACTTCTAGAACAAGGAAAGGAAAAACCAGAGCTTATTGTAGCAGCAGATATTATTGGTGCAGGAGTAGGTGATTTGGTGTTAGTGGTAAGAGGTGGTTCTGCACGTTATGCAGTAGGTAATCCGGATTGTCCTATTGATTCAGCCGTTGTTGGTATAGTGGATTCTATAGAGGTAGAGGAAAATGAATAGAAGCATAGGTGCACTTGAATTTAGGAGTATTAGTAAAGGAATTGAGATTTCTGACCAAATAGTAAAAAAGGCAAATGTTGAAATTATTTATTGTAGAACCATTTGCCCTGGTAAATTTTTAATTATTGTAACAGGAGATGAGGGCGCGGTAGATGAGGCTATTGATCATGGAAAGAGCCAAGTTGCTAGAATTTTAGTAGATAGTTTTAAACTACATGCAGTATCTCCTGTTATTATAGATGCTTTTAAAAATAAGTATGTAACTAAGGAAATAATAGATGCAATAGGTGTTGTAGAAACTAATAAGGTTTGTACGGGAATTGTAGCACTGGACCGCGTTTTAAAAGCTAGTGATGTTAGACTTATTAAAATGCAATTAGCACAATGTATTAGTGGCAGATTAGTTTTTACTATAACAGGTCCTGTTAGTAGTATTGAATATGGTTTCTTGGAAATTAAGAACATATTAAGTGAGAATGAGTATTCCAATACAGCTATTATTCCATCTCCCAGTAAGGAGATTAAAAAATACTTAATCTGAAAGTATCTAATGATAATCCAAATAAATGGAGGCGTTTTTTATGAGTATAAACGAAATCATTGTTTATATCATGGTGATTTTTGCAGTGCTTGGAGCTATAGATAAAATTATAGGTAATCGGTTCGGGTTAGGAGAGAAGTTTGAAGAAGGGATCATGGCTATAGGAACACTAGCCATATCTATGGTTGGTATTATAGCATTAGCACCTGTTATTGCAGAGCTACTTAAGCCAGTTATTGTTCCTTTATTCGGATTTTTAGGGGCTGACCCAGCTATGTTTGCAGGTTCTATTTTGGCAAATGATATGGGAGGAGCACCTCTTGCTGAAGCTTTAGCTATAGATCCTAATGCAGGACTATTTGGAGGCCTTATCGTAGGTGCTATGCTTGGGCCAACAATTGTATTTACTATTCCAGTAGGGCTAGGCATTATTGAAGAGTCAGATCGTAAATATTTGGCAACAGGAGTCCTAGCAGGGGTTATTACAATTCCTATAGGTGCCTTTGTGGGAGGACTTGTAGCAGGTTTTCCAATCATGATGGTTATTATGAATCTTATTCCAATCATTATTTTTGCAGTGCTTATCGCTTTAGGACTATTCTTTTTTGAAAATGGTATGATTAAAGGTTTTACTTACTTCGGAAAGTTCGTAGTAGCTGTTATTATCTTTGGTCTTGCGTTAGGTATTATTGAGCAGCTTACAGGTATTGTTATTATTCCTGGTATGACACCTATTTCGGAAGGTTTTACTATTGTAGCAGACATTGCGATTGTATTAGCTGGTGCATTCCCATTAGTGTATGTCATTACGAAAGTCTTTAAGACACCTCTAATGAAATTAGGAAAGGTATTAGGAATGAATGATGTGGGAGCAGCTGGCCTTGTAGCGAGTTTAGCTAATAGTATTCCTATGTTTGGCATGATGAAGGATATGGATGCAAGAGGGAAGATTCTAAATGTTGCATTTGCAGTATCTGCAGCTTTTGTATTTGGAGATCACCTAGGTTTTACCGCTGGCTTTAATCCAGAAATGATATTCCCTATGATAGTAGGAAAGTTAGTAGGGGGTATTACAGCTATTATTGTAGCTATGTTTATTGCCAATAAAACACTTGGAAAGGAAAAGGCATAGATGGATATAGATCGCTCAACTTTAGAGACACTTATTAAACAAATCATTGTAGAAAAACTAGGAGCAGGAAGTTGCAAGCATGTGGACTTTTCAAGACAAGTAACCTCTTCTGGTGTAATGTCTGTTAAGGTGCCAACTGTAAAAGTTGATGAAAGTAACCGTCTTGATACAGGCGTGGCTGCTGATATAGTTTATACAAAAGATTTATTTACCTTACAAGAAAGCCCAAGGTTAGGCTGTGGTGTGATGGAAATGAAATCGACTACCTTTGACTGGACATTAAACTATGATGAAATAGACTATGTCATTGAAGGCAGTTTAAGCATTATCATTAATGGGGAAACTGTAACTGCCAATGCAGGAGAATTAATTCTTATACCAAAAGGTTCTGTTATTAAGTTCTCTGTGCCTCATTATGCAAGATTTATTTATGTAACTTATCCAGCAGATTGGGCAGGACAAGCTTAAAAAATGGGAAATAGCAAAAGAGGATGCTTAAGGGCATCCTCTTTTGTTATTTTAGAACAGCTTTAAAGGGAAAATTGAGCTATAATATAAATAAGGAATAAACTTATCGGTAACTTCACTAGGCTATTTGGGCGGAACTGAGAGAGGGTGACTATCCTACGTGGTTCCGCTCCGCATTTTCAGTAGGCACTAAGCTCACTTATTTGGATGAACGCCCACAAACTCGTTTCCCTCAAACACGTGGGCTAAGTACCATCCAAAACGTTCGCTAAGTGCCTACTGAAAATACTCCGAAGTCACCCCGCTAGGACAGCCACCCTCTCTCAGTTCTACCAACAATAACGCGCAAAGTTACTCTCCTGAAGTGTTTTCAAGAAAAAAATAAAAATAGAAGAAAACTTAATACGTTATTGCTCTAGTCTTTTCCTTGGTTCTGAGTGTTTTTTTATTATCGTTACGCCTTCTTTCCACGCTGCTTCACTGTCTTGGATGTTTATGAGGTCAACAACGTTTGTGAAAATGAGTGGGTATGGGTGCCTGGAGTAGTGACTTGGGAACATTTTTTTAGAAGCACTTAGTGAACGTTTTAGATGGGTTTTAGGCAGCTGTTTGAGCGAAGCGAGTTCTGCCGTTCATCTAAATAAGTGAACTTAGTGCTTCTAAAAATGTGAACCGGAACAACGAAAGGCACCCATACCCACTCATTTTCTCTCAGACGTACTTCTCATAAACGCCAAGACAAATTTTTATTTATAAGAGCAATTGTATAATTACGTTATATCTATAATGAAGGATAAGATCAAATAAAAATACATAATTATATCGACTACAAAGGAGGATTGGCATTGAAGTTAATTATTTCTTACATACGTAGACATTTAATGGGATTTTGTCTAGCAATTTTATTTTTGGTCATTGAATCTTTTTGTGATTTAATGCAGCCCATGATGATGTCTAAAATAGTAGATGATGCAGTAGCTAGTGGTAATGCTACATTGGTGTTAAAGCTAGGAATGATGATGTTAGAAATTGCACTTATAGGTGCGGCAGGAGCAGTGGGTCGAAATTACTTTGCGGGGCATATTTCGCAGACTATAGGAAAAGAAATGCGCTCGGAACTTTACCGTAAAATTCAAAGTTTTTCTTTTGAAAATATAGACCATTTAGAAACGGCTTCGCTTATTACGCGTATTACTAATGATGTGGCTCAGATTCAAAACTTCATTAATGGCTGTATGCGAATACTAGTAAAGGCGCCCATTATTTGTATAGGAGCCATAGGGTTTATTATTATCCAGACGCCTGCACAAATACCGGTAGTGGTTTGTATTTTAGTCATAGCTACGGTGCTTATTATTGGCAATATGAAATTAGGGTATCCTAGATTTAGAAAAGTACAGATTAAACTGGATGCCTTAAATGATGTGAGCCGTTCCTATCTTAATCTTGTTCGTGTTGTAAAGGCTTTTGGGCAAGAAGAACAAGAAAAGGAGAGGTTTGGAGAGGTGGCAGATGAATTAGCAGTAGCTAATCAAAGTGCTATGAGAGTCAATGCAGTATTTAATCCACTGATTAGCCTAGTCGTTAACCTTGGTATTGTAGTTTTACTTTGGACAGCAGGTTATGAGGGGAGAGATATAGAAATAGGAAAACTCATGGCCAGTGTTAACTATATGACCCAGGTATTATTTGCGTTGGGAATGGTATCTAATATTTTAAATAATATGATACGTGCTAATGCTTCTGCTAGCCGTGTAAAAGAAGTATTAGAGGAAGTGCCTGCCATGATAGAGACCACCAAGGACAAAGAAATAGATTTAGCTGAAGGTATTTCTTTTGAGGACGTAAGCTTTCATTATCCTTCTACCAAAGAATATACCTTAGAGCATATCACTTTTCACATTCCTAGAGGAAAGACCTGTGGTATTATTGGTTCTACAGGTTCAGGGAAAACCACATTGATTCAGCTATTACTTCGTTTTTATGATACAACTGGCGGCAAGATAAAAGTAGGTAAGCAGGATGTCAAAGAAGTAAAGCTAAAAGCTCTACGTGAAAAGATGGCTTTAGTTTCTCAAAAGGCTCTTTTATTTAGTGGAACGATTGAAAGTAACTTAAGATGGGGACAGCCAGGAGTTTCAGAAGAAAAGTTAAAGGAAGCGATTCGCATTTCTCAGTGTGAGGGATTTATAGCAGATTTAGATCAAGGATTACAAACTGTCTTGGGGCAAGGAGGTATTAATCTTTCAGGTGGGCAAAAGCAAAGACTTTCGTTAGCTAGAGCGTTAGTTAAAGATCCAGAAATCTTAATATTAGACGATTGTACCAGTGCACTAGATGCTACTACTGAAGCCAAGGTGCTTCAAGGGATTAGCGCTTATGCAAAAGGTATGACAACCTTCTTAATTACCCAGAGGATTTCAACGGTTATGAAAGCAGATTATATTCTATGCTTGGAAAATGGAAAGTTAGTAGGAAAAGGAACTCATGAAGAATTGATGGAGCAGTGTTCTATTTATCAAGAGATTTATGAGTCACAGATAGGTGGTGAACAGGTTGGCTGATATGCAAAAGAATCCTATGGGAGCCAACCCAGGGTCAACTTGGAAAAGAAGTTTAGGTACCGTTGTAAAGCCTAAGAATTTCAAGTGAACGTTAAAAAGATTATGGGAACTTACAAAGGGCCAGAGGCAAGGACTAGGGTTAATTTTCATGTTATCAGGCTTTGCAGCTATTATTGTAATGGTTACACCCTATTTAATAGGAAAAGTAGTAGATTCAATAGAGGATGGCAATCCTAGTCTTGTATTATTAATGGCATTAGCTGCTTTTTATATAGGGGATTATCTGATTAAGTTCATGCAGGGCTATGCTATGGCAGCTGTTTCACAAAGGATGATTAAATACATTCGTAAGGTATTATTTAATCACTTTAATCACTTGCCACTTGCCTTTTTTGACAAAAGGCAAAATGGAGATCTTATGAGTAGGTTAACCAATGATATCGATAATATTAGTACAACTATATCAGACTCACTGACCCAGCTGATGCAATTAGTATTCACCATAGTTGGTGTATTTTTAGTGATGCTTTCTTTAAATATTTCATTAACAGGAGTAACCTTGGTGGCAGGCCCACTTATTTATCTTTTAACCAAGAGTATCACTAAAAGAACGAGGATACTTTTTAGGAAGCAGCAAGAAGCACTAGGAAGACTTAATGGTCATATCGAAGAAAGTATCTCAGGTACTATGATTGTTAAGGCTTATGGTAGGGAAGAAGCCTTGATAGAAGAGTTTGAAGAGGTAAATGATAAGCTAGCAGCAGTAGCTATTAAAGCGCAGATATGGTCAGGATTTTTAATGCCACTTATGAATGTTATCAATAACCTATGTTTTATATTTATAGCAGTAGTAGGAGGCTTGATGGCTACAAAGGGTGTTATTACAGTAGGGATTATCTCAAGCTTTTTACTTTATGCAAAGCAGTTTACACGTCCACTCAATGAAGTTGCCAACATTTATAATATTTTACAAACAGCTGTGGCTGGTGCAGAGCGTATCTTTGAAATTTTTGATGAAGAAGTAGAGCTAGAAGATGTACAAGGAGCCAAAGCATTGGCAAAGCCAAGAGGAGAGATTAGCTTTGAGGAGGTATGCTTTGGTTATGAAGAAGGGCAGCCTATTCTTAAGTCTATCAATCTAAATATAGAGTCAGGTACAAGAGTGGCCATTGTTGGTTCTACAGGGGCAGGTAAAACAACGATTATTAGTTTGCTTACTAGATTTTATGATGTAAGTTCCGGCAGAATTCTTTTAGATGGAGAAGATATAAGGAATTATCGAAGAAAAGACCTTAGGGATTGCTTTGGCGTGGTACTTCAAGATGCAGCACTTTTCCCTATGAGTATTCTAGAAAATATTAGATATGGCAAGCGAAATGCCACAGATGAAGAAGTAATAGCAGCTGCCAAAAGCGCTAACGCACATGACTTTATTCAAAGGCTTCCTAATCAATATCATACCATCATAGGGTCAGAAGCCAACACCTTAAGTCAAGGAGAGAAGCAGCTAATCACCATTGCAAGGGCTATTCTAGCCAATGCACCTATTATGATTTTAGATGAAGCTACTAGCTCAGTTGATACACGTACTGAACGAAAGATTAAAGAAGCCATCAAGACACTTACAACAGGAAGAACCTCTATCTTTATTGCCCATCGATTATCTACTATTAGAGATTGCTACATCATCGTCCTTGAAAAAGGTGAGATTGCAGAGATGGGCTATCATGAGGAACTTCTAGAAAAGCAAGGCATATACCATAGAATGTATCAGACACAAATTGGTGCGTAGTACTAGTAACTATTTGATGTAACGGATTGATGTAACAGAACAAAAATAGAGCGTGAGACCATTCCCATAATCTCACGCTGGAAAATGATATGTATCATATAGTATATAGATGCTATTTTTATCCTATCCTCATAAGAGATTTCGCATGATATACATATAGACTTTTCTGACTGCTATCTAAATCAAATAAGGATTTAACTTATACTTGAGTATTTATTTTATCATAGCTAATATTTCTGCCTCTGGAGTTGAAGAATCACAACGCACTTCTACTTGTCCATTATGACTGACAATAAAGCCTGGTACAGTTAGAATATTATACTTTTCTCTAAATGAGTTAATTTCCTTATCTAGAGCATTATCACTTTCTATATAATAAATAGCCTGGTTAATTTCATTAGTCAATCCACTTAATTTTCTAGCAAACTTACGACAGAATGGGCATGTTGCACGACCAATATAAACAATAGCTAATTCTTCTTTAGACAGTAATTGATCTGCTTCTGTAGAAAATATTTTCTTAAATGATTTCACATCTTCTTCGTATGTAGCTTGTTCAAACATTTTGGTCCTCCTAGGTTTTTAGCATATTATATCAAAACTAAATGATGTCATCAAACATTTGTATTCTTATCTGAGTGCTTTGCCGTGAAGAATATATAATGTATGGTACCCATTATGATATAAATCATACATAATAATGAATGAAAATATATTAATTAAGGGGTAAAATGAAGAGATAGTAACTATGTTTAAAAAGAAGAGATTAGACTTATAACTTAAAAAAGAGTATCACTATTTTGCTGGAGAAATAGTTTGAGCTCTTAATCTATAGGTGATCAAATACAAGAGGATAGTGATAAAGCTGGCACTATCAAAAGATATAAAGGGAGAGAAATATGAAAAATACAGTATTATTAGTAGTTGATGTTCAAACAGCACTTGTTGAAGCAGGTCCATATAATAAAGAAAGGGTCATAGGTAACATAGCTTACCTTCTTCAGCTCTGCAGAGCAAATGGAGTAGAGGTGGTCTATGTGCGTCATGATGATAGAGAGGGGAGTAACCTTGAACAAGGGACTCCAGGATGGCAGATTTATAATGAAATTAAGCCTATGAAAGAAGAACGTATTTTTGAAAAGCAGTATAATAGTGCTTTCTTACATACAGGGTTAAAAGCATATCTTGATAGCAAGCAAGTAAAAAACATTATTTTAGTAGGTATGCAGACAGAATACTGTATTGATACAACTTGTAAAGTTGCTTTTGAGCATGGCTATCAACCTATTATTCCAGAGGAAACGAATATGACCTTTGATAATGAGTATTTAACTGGTAAACAACTATATGAGTTTTACAACTATAAAGTTTGGAATAAACGTTTTGCTACAGTACAATCAATAGAAGAATTAGAAGAAGAGTTAAAGAAGTAATTCTTATTAGATGAAATTATTAATAGAATAGATATTTACAATAAATGGACAATGCTCTTTAAAGCCTTAAGCTTTAAAGAGCATTGTCCATTTATCGATAGATTCAAATCCGAGACGGTGATAAATTTTACCTGCTTCTGGATTATTATAGAATAAACAAAGTGATTTACATTCATTCTCAATAAAATCTCTATATAAAACATAATTTAAGGATATGCAGAAGTTATAAAAAAAGTAGATATTATAAACCAAATGCTCATTATAAATATTTTATTAAATCACAATATTATTAACATTTTGTACATTTTTATTGCTATAGATAAACCATTTTAAATACTGTTATATGTTTGTATGATTTCTGTTATTTTTCATATCCTAAGTAAAAAAGGATTAGGAGATGACATTTATGAGCAGAACAACTTCCGTAACAGCTGAACTTCATGGATACTCGTTAGAAGAACTAAAAAAATTAAGAAGATCTTATTCTACAGAGATAGGTAGGAATGTTCTTACGACAGTTGTTATGCTTATAGAAGGCAATTCAGTTAAACAAATTGCAGATTTTCTTGCAGTACGTTTAATTACTGTTTATACCTATATAAATCGTTGGAATGAGCTTGGTATTTCTTCTTTAGAAGACTATAGAGGTAGAACCCCTTCTAATTGCAAAATGACAGCTGAAATGGAACATGATCTTTTAGAAGTGGTTCAGCATAATATCCCTAATGATTTTGAGTTTCTAGGCAATGTTTGGACTGCCAAGCTTTTATCAGATTATCTTAATCAAAACTACGGGATAAGGCTATGCCCACAATGTATTAGAGATACACTTCATAAAAACAACTATAGCTTCAAACGAGCTCAAAAAAGACCAAGTAAAGGTGTAAAATCTGAGCAAGAATCGTTTAAAAAAATGATAGAAACTACGAGTACTGTAGAAAACGATTCTGATAGTGTTTTGTATGTTATGGACGAAACTGCCCTAAGAACAGAATCTGATAACAGGAGAACTTGGAGTCCAGTTGGGGTGTCCCCTATCTTAGAAAGCAATGGTTCTCATCAAGGGGTTAATATTATTGGTGCAACAGAAATAACCAAAAACTTTGATACAATAGCCGATATATATGATGCAGCACATACTATCAAAGGTAAAGAAATAAAAGAATTTTTAAGTGAACTATTAGAACGTAATCTTGGAAAGAAGGTGTATGTTGTTTTAGATAATGCTAAAACACATAATAATCATGAGATTCAAGAGTTCTGGAGTCAAAATACTAATAGGTTAGTACTTATTAATACCCCCGTTTATTCACCACAACTTAATCCACAAGAAAACATTTGGAACTTGCTTAAGAATAAAGTGTATACAGTAGGTGCTAAAGAGAGTACTGATGCACTCTTTGAAGAAGTTAATCATCTATATAATCAATTCAATGATGATAAAGGGCTAATTAAAAACATCGTTAATCCCAGAAATTACTACTTCAAGTCCAGAATATAAGTAGGTATTTTAGTCCTACTTATTTCCTGAAATATTACAACATTATTTAGTTTTATAAATGGTTTATCTATATTCTCATTATTTATATCTATAATATTTATGCATATGTGGATTATATTTACTTTTTTGACAGCGATCAAACACATTACTTGAGATAATATGGCTAAAACATCAAAAATTAAGTAATGTGATAAATCTATTATTAATGCTATTGGGGGAACATTATGAAAGTAACATTTGAATATGAAGAAACGCAGTACTTATCAATCAAAAGCATAGCTGTAATAGGGGATTTTAATGCTTTTGATGCTAGTAAAGGGGAAATGAAAAAAGAAGGGGATAAATGGGTTTTAGAATGTATAGCTGAACCGGGGCAACATTTTTATAAATATCTCATTAACGATGGTATTAAACTAAATGATCCTCTAGCAAATTTATATTTGCCTGATGATCATGGGGAACTTTGGTCTGTTCTTATGATCAGTGAAGAAGATGTTAGACTTTATAATAATGCAGAATATACAGTACATATAGAGCAATACAATATATCTTCTAATATTCATGAGGGACAAGTTCCAAATAATAAAAAAGATTTTAACCTATTTATAGATAAAAAAGTAGTTACTAGATTTGAGTTTACCAGTGTAACGGGATTACATTCAGTAACAGCTATCTGGTTCAATGCACTAGGAGAAGTGTTTGAAATAAGTGAAAATCACTTATACACGCCAGAAGGAGATGAAGATAAACCTCTAGTAATATGGTTTTGGATTAATTTAGAGGATTCAAAAAGAACTTATCATCATGGACTTTGGACAATGAAATTATTTATAGATGGACAATTTGTCTTAGAAGATAAATTTAATATTGGAAGAATAAGTACCTATTCATCGGCAGGACTACTGCAATCAAGAGCATAAGGGGATAAAACTAAAATGGCTAATATTATGGTCACAAAGAGATGCAATTTAAGATGTTCCTATTGTTTTGCTAATGAGTTTGTTGGAAAAAGCACAGAAGACATTTCCTTATCTTCATTTATGAAAGCTATTGATTTCTCACTTACCAATTCTGACGAAGGCATAGGTATAATTGGAGGAGAACCTACTGTCCATAAACAATTTAAGCAAATGCTGCAGCTTATTATAGAAGATAATAGAATAAAAAGATGCACATTATTCACCAATGGGATCCTTATAGATGAGTATGTAAAAGAACTTACACATCCGAAATTTAGTTTGCTTATAAACTGCAATGCACCAAATGATATAGGGGCTAATCAATTTGAAAAGACAGTAAAGAACATAGATTTATTTGCTGAAGAATATTACATGAGAGATAGAATAACTCTTGGTATTAATATGTATAAACCAAATTTTGAGTATCAATATCTCCTAGAGCTACTTAAGCACCATCAATTTAAATATGTAAGAACATCTCTTAGTGTGCCAAATACGGAGCAACTTCGAAGACAAAGTGCACTTGATTATTTTTATGAAATGAAGCCATATGTTCTTAATTTTTATCATGATGCTTTGGATGTGGGAATTATTCCGTTTTATGACTGCAATGCTATTCCTAAGTGCATTTTTCAGGAGAACGAACTAGAAATGCTTAGACGAAAACTTATAGCTACAGGAAATGATGATCGAAATCTACTAAGTGATTTTGTAACCTGTGAGCCTGTTATTGATATTTTGCCTGATTTAAGTGTTATTCGTTGTTTTGCTCTCTCTGAATATGAGAAAGCCAAAATATCAGATTTTAACACTATATTTGAAGCAAAAGCTTACTTTAATAACTGCTTCGATACCCTTTGCTACCAAATCTGTACAGATATAAGATGTAAGGATTGCTACGAGCGTCTGACAATGAAATGTTCGGGAGGATGTTATGCCTTTAAAGCCAATAAGGTTATAGAATGCAGAAATATAATTGATGATATAAACACTAGAAACTAAATGACATCATTTTAACTTATTTTATTTAGCAACATATTAACTTAATGACTATTATTAATCTATTCTAGAAATATAATTCACTTACAAAATAAGTGTTTATATAATAAAGTATAAGGAGATGAAATAAGGTGGGAATATTTTCTTTAGTAGCAAGTGGAATTGCTTCAGCTGTTAGTAGCTATAGATCAAGTAGTAGCTCTTCAAGCAGTAGTAGCTCTTCAAGCAGTAGTAGTTCTTCAACAAGTAGTTACAAGTCAAGCAGTAGTTATTCAAGTAGTAGCTACAAACCAAGCAGTAGTTATTCAAGTAGTAGTTCTTCAACAAGTAGTTACAAGCCAAGTAGTAGTTATTCAAGTAGTAGCTCTTCAGCCAGTAGCTCTAGTAACGTAGTGAATACAGTCAGTAGTATAGTTAGTGGTATAAAAAATACTGTAACAGCAATTACAAATACCATAGCCCAGAATACTTCTACAACATCATCTGGGTCAACGACAACAGTAACAACTAGCAGTAGTGTACAAGCTTCCACATCTCAGAACAGTTCTAGTACTAGTTCTAACAATAGTAGCAGCTCTAGTCCCAAAATTAATACAAGTCCAAGTGGGGGTACATCTAGTACAATAATAGGTGCAGTTACTAGCGTAGTTGCAGGAGCAGTAACTGGTTCAGTTACTGGAGCAATCACAGGTGCCGCAGTAGCAGTTATAAATGCGGTAGCACAAACACCCAATACCACAACTTCAGGATCAAATACAACAGTAACAACGAGCAGTAGTGTAAAATCCTCTACATCTACTACTAGTTCCAACAACAGTACCAGTCCAGGTAGCAATTCTAGTCCCCAAACTAGTACAAATTCAAGCAATGGTACATCTAGTACAATAATAGGTGCGGTTACTAACGTAGTTGCAGGAACAGTAACTGGTTCAGTTACTGGAGCAATCGCAAGTGCAGTAGCAACAGTTATAAATAATATAGCACAAACAGCCAATACCACAACGTCAGAAGCAACTAGCAGTAATGTAAAATCTTCTGAATCTAACAGTAGTTCTAGCTCAAACATAGCAAAAGTAGCAACTACTATTGTAAATGCTGTTACTCAAAATGCGGCAACTCAGTCAACTTCGACTGGTTCAAAAACAACAGTAACTACCAGCGATGATGTAAAAAAGACAGCTACAAAGGTTGTGGATACTGCAGCAGATATGGTAACTACAATAAGTAAAAGTTTATCCTTTGTTGCACAATCAACAGCAAACAAAAATATTCAAACACCTGCTTCAACGGCAAGTACTATTAAACAAGTTACTTCTCTCATATCGCAAACTTTTATGGGTACTATTCTAGGTAAAGGGAATACTGGTACAATATTTGGGGGAGCTGGTAATATACTTAAAGGTTCATTAGCTGGAGCAGTAAAGGATTCGGAAGATGTTTCTTCTAAGTATAGAGATATAAAAGCAATAAATATGCCTGTATACTTCCATCAAAACACATCTAATATGCCGCAAGCAAACATTTTAAATACATCTCTTTTATCATCAACATTTAAGGGCAATAAAACACTCCTTTCAATGTCAGGGGCTCTTTCTGCTGTAAAAAGTAGCTCTATTTCTAATCCAGTTGTAACTGCAACAATTCCTAAAAATGGTGATACAAGAAAACTGTTACAATTTGGAATGGGAGATCCAACTAATAAGGTTACTACAGATGAAAGTAAGATAATTATGCAACTACAGAAGGATTTAGAACTATTAGGCTATCTAGATACAGGGGGATATTATGGCTATTATGGAAAGGATACAAAAGGAGCGGCAAATGAGTTTAAGAAAGATCATAAACTGGACAATACAGGAGTAAATGAAGGGAAAGTTGGAATTACCACTTTAGCATCTATACAACAAGAAGTAAACAACGTCAAAAATAAAAAGACAACATCAGAAAAACAAAAGAGTACAGGTGTAAAATATGAAGGAGAGCATAAGTTTACCATTAAGGGTACTAATATAGAACTTGATTCAGAACAATTTAGACAAGGAATCATAGTATATAATGTAGTAAAAAATGGTATTTTTAAAGATGGAGTACCAGTATCTCCAGAAAATTATTCCTACGTACCAACGGAAGTAAGAGAGGCAAAGAGTAGCAATAATCAAAGAACTACTAATCCATATGCAATAGGAACAACAGCAAATTTCCGTGTAATGGAAGAAGAGCAATTAAAGAGCAGCAATAATAACAATGATAAAAAAATACTAATTCATATGCAGTGGGAACAACAGCAAATTTCCGTGTGATGGAAGAAGAGCAATTAAAACAGAGTACGCAATTTAGTTATTCCAAAGAAGAATATGAAAAAGATATGGAAAGGTATATTACGAAACAAAAATTCTATAATTTTACACTTGGAGGGATGACCCCTTTTATTGCTGCTAATGAAATGGTACAAGACAATATTACAGGAGGATACTCGTTAGTTGTAGAACCAGGCTTAAGACTAATGGATATGGGTGCAATCTTGGCGGGAAATATGATTGGAACTGTATCAGATTACGAGCTTGATAAAAAGAAGGATGAATATATACAATATGGCCAGAAGTATACAAGTAGTGTAGTTGAACTTGGGCAGAATATTTTTAACCCTAACTTAAATGAAAATACTATATTAGGTGCCCCTTATCGAGCCATTGCAGGTTTCGAGTCATTTATAACGGGCAAAATGTCTCCAGAAGGATTAGTTCATTATCAGAAAGATGTATTTGCTACTGTAGAAACAGTAGTGGGTGGAGTTTTAGGACTTAAAAAAGTAGATCAATTAGGATCTAGCTTATACAAAAAAGCTGATGGCTTTTTAACTAAAACAACAAATAATATCTTTAATGATGTAAAAACGAGTATTATAGAAGATATTCAAAAAAGTGATTTAGATGCTGCTATAAAAGAAGCAGACAAAGCTGATGTAGGTTCAAGCACAAAAGAAGTGGGTAACACTAGAGTAGATGGCAAGAGGCTATCTGAAATGACAGATCAAGAGCTCGCTGATTTAGGATATAAGAGATATAGTGATGGAAGTATACGAGATTCAAAAGGTCATTTTGCAGGAAATTCAGGAACAATACCAGGAACGCCAGGAGTTGATATAGCAGAAAAATACTTGATAGATAATGGTTTTGTTGTAAATGGGCGAGAAATAAGTGTAAGGACAGGTGATGGAACATTAAGAAGATATGATATTGTTGTTACGGCTCCTGATGGAACCGTGGTAGGAGTAGAAGTAAAAAGTGGAAGTGCAACACGAACAGCTCAGCAGATATCAATAGATAATGAATTAATTAATACTGGTGGTTTAGATACTGTAGGTCAAAAAGCTGTTGATGCTAATATTCAAAGGATAACAGATGTTAAGATAGCCTATGTAGATAGGAATGGGAATATTATAATTGAATAGTAGATAAAAAGAAAGGTGAAAAATGGATAGATCACAAAGAAATGTAATAGAAATTGAAAAAATAATGCTTTCTATTCTGGGAAAGGATGGATTTAAAAAGAAAAAGAAACATATGTTAATTCGTTTATGTGGAGAATGTATTCAACATATTTCTATATTAGAAACAAAAATTAAAGGAAAAGATGAAGTGTACATAAGTATTGCAATTGGATTTTCCTATGAAAAATTAAATAAGTGTATTTCATTTATTAGAGGTGAAAACTATGATAGTAGGTGGGCAACCTCAAATATCAATATGACTACCCTTATTAATAATGGAGAAACTTATGGGTTTTATGTAAATGAATTTACAAATCTTTCTGAAGTGGCTTTAGATATCGCTGAGTGCATTCAAAATTTTGCATATCAGTTTTGGGAAAAGTGTAATAATATGCAGAAGTATAAAACTATGCTGATTAATAAAGATGATGAAGTATGTATGAGTACATATACATTGAAAAGACCAGAGTGGAACTTGTTAGCGTTATCATTGTTGTTAAACGATAACTCGTATGATAGAATTATGTGTGAATACAAAAAAGAATTAATAAAGAATAAAAGTATATTTGAGGGCATAGAAGAACGTATAAGTCAATTTAAAGAAATGGAGAAACATAATGGCTAGGGATTTGAGTTTCTGGAAAAGTAAAAAAAATACTCATTTAGAGAATAGAGAAATATATGCATTATTATCCAGTGGTGAATATGTAAAAGGCTTGGAATTATTACCAACAAAAGAGATACTTGATGATTTCAGAGAAGGCTTTAGTGATTGGAAATATAATGCTCAAAATTACTTTGAAAAAGGAAATGAGTCATTCCAGTTGATGATTACAACTCAATTTGTCAGATGTGATTGTTATTCTATGTCAGAATTTAATATGAATAGGATTATTGATATCATGCTTAATTATGACTGTCCACTATATGATTCGGTAATTGATGTTAGATTTGAAAATTAAGATAATTAAAATTAACAAGAAATTATAATGAGATAAATAAGATAATAGGTAGTCTAGTTATTATATCTATTGTTTAGTAGAGTAAAATTAAGAATAAAAATTCATATTTCCCCGGCACACCAATTAAGTTTGGTCTCTGCTGGGTTTTCTTTTTGCCTAGAAACTTCTAACTCCAAAAAAGAGATATACAAAAATAAATAAAAAGTATGTATAAATAATTCATGATTGCAAATACTAATCTTGTAAGTACTATAAACTAACAGAATAGGAGGTGACCACAATGTCCGACTTAATCAACATTCGCCTTACCAAAGATTGTCCATCTGTACAAGCTATGGACGAAGCTGCTAAAGCATTAGGGATGTCTCGCAATGAAATGATGATAAAAGCTATTAAAATGTTCATAGGTTTTGACGCTACATTTTATAAGCGATTAGAAGCGTATAGCCAAAAAGTCAAAGTACCTATGCACATAGCTATTCAAAATACCATCATTAAAAGATGGGCACAGGACAATGCGAAGAAAGTAGTTTGGGAGATTAATAAAGACTTGTTGCTTGAGTTTTCTTTATGTAGCGAAGGAATCATTGGGCCGAAAGAACTCTATGAAATGATTTATCAAATGACCTTTGCAGAAGAAGCCAAAGAACGCATTGCAGAACTTGAACAAGAAGTGAGTCAAGGGTTAGAGCTGAAAGGTTCAGATAAAGTATTCTATGAGACCTATAAGTCTAAGTATGGTTATACACCGGATTTAAAGCAAACCACGCAAGATGAAAGTATGGCCTATTGGCAAGAAGAACTCAAATAGGAGAGGGAGAGCATATGAGGCAAGTAAAAGAACAAATCATCAGATGCCCACACTGCAATCAAAAGCTATTAGATGCACAGTATATTGTAGGGACAATTAAGTGTTCTAAGTGTAAACAAATTGTAAAGCTGGTCATTAAAGACGTAGGCTAAAAGGAGCATAGAGCCATAAGGAACCGAAAGCCGAGTTATCCAGAGAGCATAGCACACTATTTCTAAGAGATTAGAGGCAGTTGTAGCTAGGCTTATTTTATTGACTCCATTAACTTAAGAGGGAGGTAACTAGAAATTGAAGAGTGAAATATTAGAAATGGCATTCAAGTATGCAGATAAAGGCATTGTTTTATAACTATAAAGTTTGGAATAAACGCTTTGCTACAGTGCAATCAATAGAGGAATTAGAAGAAGAGCTAAAGAAGTAATGCTTAATCAATAAATTACTAACAGAATAGATATCTACAATTAAACAATGCTCTTTAAAGCCTTAAGCTTTAAAGAGCATTGTCCATTTATCGATAGATTCAAATCCGAGACGGTGATAAATTTTACCTGCTTCTGGATTATCATAGAATAAGCAAAGTGATTTACATTCATTCTCAATAAGATCTCTGCAAAGCTTAGAAAGTGAGGCAGACATAAGTCCTTGATGACGATAAGCTTTACGTGTAGCAACGCCTATGATCATAGCAGACATAGAGTTTTCAGCAGTAGTTTGTACCACGTTTTTAAGAATGCCATCTTCCGTTTCTGTATAATAAACACGCCCGGCACCAGAACGAATAACACGTTCTAATGATTCTGGTTTAGAAGGAGATTCATTAAATTCTTCAATCTCATTTAATAGTTCACAGATACGCGTAGCATCCTCAGGAGTGGCAACTTTTATAGGTAGACTAACAACTTTAAGGTGTTCAGCTGTTTTAAGTTCACAAAAGTAAGTACTCTTGTAGTGATAGGTATTAAAATAAGGTTTAAATAAGTTAAGAACACTTTCTTTTCCGGAAATACCCACATGGTTTGCATCTGATTTAATAATTTCTACAAATGGTAATGGATTAAAGTCAAGAGCTTTATAGTAAGGAATATAAAATTCATTATAACGAACCAGTATGCCTTCTAGTTCACCTAGAATATTAAAGTCGCCCCAAAACTCTTGAAAGTCTTTATCAAACCCATCTTGTTCAATATCACCAATCATAAAAAGATTAATAGCAGGCTCTGCGCTAAGAAAAGCTAAAGTCTGTGTACGGTCTGCTTCTACTAATTTACGAATCATAGATATCCCCCCGTTTTTTGAGTAATTTCATCTATAGTATCACTAACATTAATAGTTGTCAAATAATAAGATATAATTCAAAATAAATAAAAAGATATTGACTCTACCCTTACAGGAGTATGTAAAGTAAGTTTAGTTACAAAGTCATACAACTATGAAAGGAGAGCAAATGAATACAATTATAGAAGTGAATGGACTAAGAAAGCAGTATAGCAATAAGGTTGCAGTAGACGGTTTATCTTTTCAGGTGAACCAAGGGGAAGTCTTTGGCCTTCTAGGGCATAATGGGGCAGGGAAATCTACAACGATTAATTGCATTCTAGGGCTTAAAAGCTTTGAAGGAGGTAGTGCTACTGTACTAGGTATGAAAGCGGCCAACTCCAGAAAGCAGCTTTTTGAGAGAGTGGGTGTTCAATTACAACAATCTTGTTACCAAGACCGCATTAAGGTAGAAGAGCTTTGCCAGGAGACTGCTGCTCTTTATAAGGACACTGCAGATTATCAGCAGCTACTAGAAGCTTTTTCATTAAGTGAGTTTAAAAAACAATACGTGTCTACTTTATCTGGAGGAGAAAAGCAAAAACTATCGGTATTACTGGCTCTTATCTCAAAACCAGAGGTTATTTTTCTAGATGAGTTAACAACAGGTTTAGATACAGCAGCTAGAAGAGAAGTATGGAAGAAACTACGTGAACTGAAGGGAAAAGGAGTGACCATTCTTCTTACCTCTCACTATATGGATGAGGTAGAAGCACTCTGTGACCGGATTTGCATTTTACAAGAGGGAAAGGAAATAGTCAGTGGTACTGTAAAGGAAGTCATAGCAAGTAGTCCTTATGAATGTCTAGAAGAAGCTTATCTTTGGTATATGGGAGAGGAGGTAGAAGCATGAAAAGATTTTTAACATTACTTAAAATAGAGGGGCGTGTAGCTCTTAGAGGAATCGATGGTATTTTCTTTGGTGTATTAATGCCAGTAGGGATTGCCCTTTTAATAGGGATGATTTGTGGAGATAAACCAGCTTTTGAGGGGGCAGATTATACTTTTGTGCAAGGCTCTTTTGCGGCCCTCATTACTGTGGGGATATGCGCTACAGCTTTTATGGGAATTCCTCTTACATTAGCAGATTATAGAGACAAAAAAATATTAAAGCACTACTGTGTGACACCCGTTAGTCCAGCTGTGATATTATTAGTACAGGTAGTCATTAATATGATAACGGCCTTAGTTTCCGCGGTAGCAGTTTACCTAATGATGAAGTTTGGATTTGAATATCAGCTTCAGGGTTCTATCCTAGGATTTATAGGAAGCTATATGCTAGTGATGGTGGCTATGTATGGGCTAGGCATGCTTATGGCAAGTTTATGTACAACAGTAAAAACAGCTAATCTAGTGTGCACTTTAGTTTACTTCCCAATGCTCTTTTTATCTGGGGCAACGATTCCTTATGAGGTATTACCTAGCCCTCTTCAAGCTACAGCTAATGTATTACCTTTAACCCAGGGCATTAAACTACTTAAAGGCTATTCTCTAGGAACACCTGTAAGTGACTTAGCATTTCCGATTCTTTTAATGCTAGGCATTGCTCTCATAAGTAGTGTCATTGCAGTGAAAAAATTTAGATGGGAATAGGAGGAGAGAAGATGGAAGAGAAGAATCAATGTGAAAAAGTAGAGCCAACTCTATATAAAATCGGCTTATTTTCTCAAATGAATCATGTCACTATTAAGACCTTGAGGCATTATGATGATATAGGTCTTTTACATCCAGAACATATTGATGAGGAGAATGGATATAGATATTATACCTCTAATCAATTACCTGTTTTACATGAAATATTAGCGCTTCGACAGATGGGTTTTTCCTTGGAGGAAATAAAGAAGGTTCAAGAGGGAATGTCCGTAGAGGAGCTTCTTCTTAATAAAAAAGCCGAATTAATTAAAAGAATTGCAGAGGAAAATATGAAGCTTTCTCAGGTGGAATATTATCTTATTCATAAGGGAGGGGACAGGTCTTACAATGTCATTCTTAAGGAATTGCCAGAGGTCATTGTAGCTTCTATGAGAACGATTATTCCTAATTACAATGCCCTTTTTAATATTGTGCCTCCTATGGGACGTGAAATGGAGAGGTTAGGTTGCATTTGCGCAGTGCCTGAATATTGTTTTAATATTTATCATGATGGTGAATATAGAGAGGAAAATATAGATGTAGAGGTTTGCGAAGCTGTTACTGAGATGAAAGAAGACTCAGAGATGATTACCTTTAAAACCATTGAAAAAGTAGAAATGGCTGCATGTGCCTTGCATAAAGGACCCTATGAAGACTTTCCAAAAGCTTATGGAGCTATTTTAGCATGGATGGAGGAGAATGGATTTGAAATAGCAGGCTATCCAAGAGAGTCTTATATTGATGGTATTTGGAATAAAGACACACCGGAAGAGTGGTTAACTGAAATACAGTTTCCTGTAAAAAAGATTCAGAAGTGATACAAAAAGGCAGAAAGCTATAGGGTAAATTATATTTACAAAACAAAATACAAACACTATTTGATAATTATTTAGGCCGTTTGAGAAAAAGTCTACTATAGGGATAGAAAAGATATTTCAAGGAATGAGCTCAGGGCAAATAGAAGACTCCTTAAATGGTATTCGCTCAGCCAGCAGTGCCGGCCTTAATGTAATTATGGTACCAGATTTAATTGAGCCAACAAAGGAGATTCTATTTCTAATACAAACTTAACTGTGAAAAAATATGAGGATGTACCCTATTTTGATGAAGCAAGATTAACACTAATATGTAAAAAGCTGTATGCACAAGAATTAAAAGAAGAATGTTTTATTGATAAGGATATTATAGATGAGTGGTATCCAGAAAGAGATTATCATATAATGTATGTAGTAGAAATCGAAAAAATATTAGAAAAGTAATACCCCTTAAATAAAAACGATGTGTATTTCAAACACATTAATAATAGACGAAATTAGTAAAAGAGATTAATAGGGTGCTATGGGGAGCACAGAGGGGAATCCCCTCTGTCGTATTAAGGAGAGTGCTCAGCTGACACGCTCTTTGTCAGCGCCGAAGGGAACCTAGGATTCCCTAGCAGAAGAAATGTGGACGCTAGTCCACTTTTTTATTTTGTTCAATTTGATTTTATAAGTAACCGATTAAATTTTCAGAATAAAATGTGACCTTTATAAAACTTAATGTGTCTAAAAAGTAGAAAAGGAGGAGAATAATCAATGACAGAGTATGAGTTAGAGCAGATGATGAATCAATATGGTGATTACATTGCACGTACATGCTATATCTATTTAAAGGATTGGGCATTAGCCGAAGATGCTGTGCAAGAGGTATTTATTAAGGCGTATAGATACATAAGTGAATTTAGGAAAGAGTCCAGTGAGAAAACTTGGCTCACTAGCATTGCTATTAATATTTGCAAAAATTATGTGAGGACAAGTTGGTTTAGAAAAGTACAAATTGGAATTGAAAAGATTGAAACGCGTAATACGTTAGAGGACGAATTGATTAATCAAATTAACCAAAGTGAGTTACTCAAACAAGTAATGGATTTACCTATTAAATATCGTGAAGTTATTCTCCTATATTACTATCAAGACTTTAAAATAAATGAAATTGCAGAGATACTTGGCATAAGTGAAAGTAGTATAAAAATGAGACTGAACCGAGCAAGAAAAAAGCTCAAAGATGATTTTGAGGAGGAATGTATATATGGATGAGAGATTGTTTAAAAAAGAAGTAGATACATATTTAGAACCAGTAAGATTATCGGACCAAGCGAAAAGAAATATTCGATTAGCATGCAGTGAAGATAAGCAGGAAAGCAAGTATTTATCCAGGCGTTATATAAAGTATAAAAAGGTTTCAGTAGCTATGTTAATGCTTTTAATTTGTTCAAGTACGATTCTGGCCATGGATTATACATTAGGATTAGGTTTGTTTTTTGAGCAGGAAGAAATGAAAAAGGTAATAGATGAAGTACAATATGTAAAAGCTTATGATGAAAATCAAAAGGTTAAAATGGAAGTAAAAGAAGTCCTTAATCAAGGACATGGAGCAGTTGCTACTGTTCAGTTTACAAATTTGGGAGATAAACCATGGACGAAGGATGTAGTATGTCAAAGAATTAACTTTGTAATGGGAAGACGTAAATTTGGGCATCCATCATCTAAAGGGGTACTCTCTTCAGATGGTAGACAGCTTACTTATTGCATTGAGACATTTAACAACCCTGATTTAGTTAGTGATTCACCTATTAAAATTAAAGCTGAAAACCTTATGAAAAAACAAAGTATAGAAAAAGAAATAAAAATTCCTCTTAAGCCTTTTAAAGTTACAGAAATAGGCAGTACAGTAGAAAAAAATATAGAAAAAGAGGTCCAAGATAAAGGAGGATTAGCTATGGAGCTAAGGGAACTCTTAAATCGAAGAACCGAAGGTGGAAAAACAGCTGTAATCGATGAGGAGTATCCTTCAGTTTTATTAAAAGGTATTGCTGTTATTAATATTAAAGGTGATGAAAGATATAAAGAGAATCAAAATATTCAGGGGATTGCGATTCATATAACAGGTGACAAACCTTATATACAATCTGGGGACTCTAGAGAGATAAGGTCACAAAAATTAAATATGAAGTACGTAGAACCATATACAGAGGGCGAAATTACAGAGCTTGTAGATACAAGAACAGGACAAGTCTATAAGGCAGAAGAATTTGATTATTATGGTGTAAATGAAATTGTATATGGAGAGGTATTAAGCTATTTTCCTAATATAACCCCAGAACAAATCCCCTATTTGGAAGCCACCAAAATTGTTTATGATAAACAAGATGTATTAGTAGATAGCACATGGGAAGCTGAGTTTAAAATAGATCTGGGCAATGTTAAGAAATGGGAAACCAATATCCAAATGGATAAGACAGATTATAAGGTTATGGTGGATGAGGTGTATTTAACAAATACAGGTATTCAAGTAAAAGAACGTACAATTTATAAGAAAACTAATAGGTTTGCTGGTTATTTTAATAGTTACTGGCTAGATATTACACTGATTGATAATCAAGATAAAGAGATTAAGCTAAAGAATGTTGGTCTAATTTTAGGAGAAGATGACAGTAGTAAATCAGAGTACTATATATTAACTTATGAAAATTGTGATGAAAAACAGGAATTTATTGATGTTAATAATATTAAAAAAATCATTATCAATGACAATGAAATTAATTGTCAGGAATAAGAAAAATTAATTATACAATTATTTCTTTAAGTTTAGCGGATAACTACTTTGAATTAGGTTACTTACTGTCTTTGCACCTTCCATAACGATAGAAATACCGTTACCTGGATGAATAGATGTACCAGTAAAATAGAGATTTGTAACAAAAGGACAAATAGGCTGTGGACGTAGCCATGCACTTTGTAATATTGAAGGAGCAAGGCCAAAGGCAGCACCTTGATAGCAATTAAATTTTTGTTGTAAATCTCTGGGGGTACTCATTGATTCGTGGATAATATAAGGAGCGATACTATTTATTTCTAACAAATCAGCTAAATGTTTGAGACAGATACAGCGCATCCGTTCAATGGTTAAAGGAGACCAGTAGGAAGCATTAAAAGAAAGATTAGGCACACGCACCATGATATTTAAAGTGGTGGACCCATTTACATTAAAAGTATCATCGATATAAGAAGGGTAATAAATATACATAGGAAATTTCAAAGGCATAGTGCCACTCCCAACGGCTGAAAAAGTATTTTCCATATCTTGTACGAGATAGATATTATGGGTAGAAAGCATGGGTAGGCTGATTGAAAGTGTAAGTCTTAGCATAAAAACAGAGCAGGTCATCTGAAAAGACAGAAGAGGTTTATGCAATCTAGCAGAACGATTTAGTAATTTCGTAATCGTAAAGTGATAATCAGCATTAGAAATCACAATATCTGCTTTTTTCATTTGCCCTGACGTGGTTAGGATACTATAAGCCTTATCATGATCAGTTAGAATGCGCTCAATAGGTGCATTGCAATAAAGTTGACCTTTGCAGTCTATGAAGGCTTTTTGAAGCGCCTTTACATAAGCACCCATACCACCTTTGATATGAGTTAAACCTAGTGCCTGAGTACAGGCTGGTATAGTGGCATAAAGCTGAGAAATCTGTGAAGTTGGATAGCCCATATAGTAACTTTGAAATAGCAAGAAATCCCTAAGCTTAGGACTAGTAAAACGACGTTTAATAGCACAAGAAGCAGAAGTTAGGGGATTAAGTTTAATCAAAGCAGATAACTTATGAGGAGTCATCATATCTTTAATATGAGTTAAAGGCTGAGAAAGTATAAGTGCATAAGCAGTAAGATACTTTTGATAAAACTGATTGATAAAGGTATTATAATCACTAAAGGATTCATTATAAAAAGCCTCAAAATCATATTTATAAGAAATCTCATTTTTTTTAAATGTAAAGGAAGACCCATCTTCATAAAACACACGGTATAATTCATCTAAGTGAATTTCAGAGAAATAATCTTGCCAGTGTAATCCAATATCAGTGAAAATTTGACGATAAGCATAAGGATGAATACCAATGGAGGCAAAGCTATCATAATCAGCATAGCCTGGTGCACTAGGAATGGATTGAATAACGCCACCTACCTGAGGGCATTTTTCATAAAGTGAGACCTGATAACCTGCATGAAGTAGGTGGAGGCCACAACATAGACCGCCTATACCTCCGCCAATGATAATAATATGACACCCAGCCATGGTAATACCTCCCTAATCAGATGAATAATGCAACTAGTTATCTTATGCATTAATTTTATATGGAACTAGTTATTACCCAATTGATATGAATTTAAACTAAAAAAGGTATTAACTGCCATCCGAATCAAGTCATAGATATATGCATTGAAATGTAATTTTACAATCTAATTCTATATATATAGAAAATTATGATTAAATCTATTGACCTCCCTGACTAATGGTATTAGACTAAATGTAGTCTAATACCATTAGTCAAAGGGGTGTTTTAATGGAAACTTATAAATTAGGTGAAATGGAGCAAAAGTTTGCTGATTTAATATGGAATAACGAACCCATCAGCTCTCGTGAGTTAACTCAGTTATGTGAGAAAGCCTTTATGTGGAAGAGAACGACTACTTATACTATGCTAAAGCGTTTGTGTGAACGTAAAATATTTGAAAATAGTCATGGAACGGTAAGGGCATTGATGAAAAGGGAAGAGTTTTTAGGTGCCCAAGGAGAACAGTTTGTAGAAGAATCTTTTGGTGGTTCTCTGCCACAATTTTTAGCGGCCTTCACAAGGCGAAAGAAGCTTAGTGAAAAAGAAATAGAGGAAATAAGAACGCTCATTGATGCACAGGAGGAGGGATAAAAATGCTAGAAAGGTTATTTTTAGAAATCCTTAATATGAGTTTTACAGCAAGCTTTGTTATTTGCTTTGTAATGATTACTAGACTTTTACTTAAAAGAGTACCTAAAATTTTCACCTATGTTATTTGGAGTATTGTGCTATTTCGTCTGATTTGTCCCTTCTCTATAGAAAGTATTATGAGCCTTATGCCTGTAAACACAAAGCCTATCTCACATGAGATTTTGTATATGCAGACACCTAGTATCCATACTGGGCTTAATAATATGGATCAACTCGTTAATAATGCTTTACCTGTAGCTACTATAGAAGCTAGTGTTAACCCTATGCAGATATGGACTTTTAGTGGGTTAATTGTCTGGGGAGTAGGCGTGGTAATCTTATTAGCGTATGGAATATTCTCTCTTATTAAATTAAAGAGGAAGCTAGAAACAAGTCGACATGAAGAAAACAATATTTATATAACAGAGCAGCTAGAGGTTCCTTTTGTGTTAGGTATCGTTCATCCTAAGATTTATTTGCCAGAGGGACTTTTGCCTGATGAAAAGCATTATATTCTTTTGCATGAACAAATACACATTAAAAGATATGATCATATTATCAGGCTCATTAGTTTTATAGTGGTGTGTATCCATTGGTTTAATCCACTTGTATGGGCAGCTTTTTTTATGGCAGGGAAAGATATGGAGATGTCTTGTGATGAGGCAGTCATTAAGTCTCTAGGAAATGATGTCAAAAAGGCATATTCTTCCTCATTACTATCCTTTGCAGTAGGGAAAAGGCATACTGGACTTATACCTCTTGCCTTTGGGGAAGGCAGTACCAAAAGCCGTGTTAAAAATGTATTAAGTTATAAGAAACCTAGTTTTTGGGTAGTAAGTATCATCTTAATAGGAATATTCCTATTAAGTGTGGGACTTTTGACGAATCCGATTACTTTCTCCACGGCGTTAGTTGCAAAAGAGGTGGATTTAACAAAGTTTGAAAGTAGTATCATAGGTTCAGAAATGCCTAGGATACTCTATGCGGATAGAAATAAGGTGATTTTTGAAGCTAGTGGCGTTTATGTGTATGATCTTAAAAAGGAAGAGCTTGTATGCTCCTATGCGTTTGAAAGCTTTGATACCCAGCTTCTTAAGAATAATAAAGTTTTTGTATTTTCACTAGCAGATGGAAAGCAGATCATATGGGGATTTGAAGATACAGCAGGCAATGACGTAAAGGCTTATAGCTGCATTACAGGGGAGAAAAACTTAATGGAGGTTAGCAAAGAGCTAATGGCTACCTATCAAAAAAATAGTTTTTCGTGCTATTATCCTAATGAAAATGATGAACGTTACAATCAGTCGTTTGGGGCCATTACTATGCTACCAGGTACCCAGGATGAAGTAATTTATTTAACTTTTACTAGCGTAGAAGTCGCTACCATTAAAATTGTTTATGAAAGTAGCTTAGAGCATAAGGAGTATCAAGTGTTTGGGAAGCAACAGGAGGTCACAAATAAGCAAGAAGTAGAAGAGATGAGGCCAACACCACAAATGGAGGCATCCCCTATCCAAGAATATGCAGAGCAGTATGTAGCTGAAATGTTTGAAAGCTATTCTAAGTATACGACATTTAAGCTTGTAGATAGCAAAATAACAGCATTAAATAAAATAGCTACCTTTACCCATTTAACGAATGCCCCTATTGAACTATGGGCTATTGAGTATCGCTTGCTTCCAGATAATATTGGTAATGTCTTACTGGCAGGAGGTATGAATACTATAGATGGTTGGATTACTGAAAATGGAGATATGGGAAAGCCTATTTTAGTTTTTAGTATTGAAAATGGAGGGCCAGAGTATTTAGGAGTACTAAGGTCTGGATATCTAGGAAACACATTATCAGGGCAAGAAGTAGCTCTTAGACAATTCCTTGAGAAAAGTGGAAAGCTTCCTAAGGAAACCTATTCAGGGGAACATATCTTAGTAAAATTTCCTCTTTCTACAGGAGAAACCTGTAAACTCTTATTATCTCAACCAGCCAAAAAAGGAAGTGGTGGCATATGGTGCGTAGAAAGGTGGATGGATGGTAATGGTAGCATTTACTATGATGATCCACAAGTAGATACTATCCTTATGGAGTATTATGAGGGTATGCAGGAGGCATATGATAAGGGTGAAATGCCTTGGCTTGTAGATACGAAGAATGTGGCACTGAAATACACCAATAAGGTGCTTGGTCAGATGCTTACCTATAAGGATATTGAACTCATAGAAAATGCATCCCTTAGTGACTTTCAGCAGTTACCAGTCAGTATCCATTTTGGATATATATCAGATTTTCAGCTAGATACAGAGCTATTTCATTTTGATAGAGCAGAGTGGGTTACAAGTAGTCAGGAAGAACGAATGAACGAACTGAATTTAAGTGATGCGGATATGCCAAATGGCTTTTATATTTATAATCCTAAGCATTACCTGGATACATTTATAGTCAATGAATATACTCAGTATCATTTTATGAAGAAAGCTAAAGAGTCTGATGAGTTAAATGAGTATACTACCACAGATAGAAATGAGTTTTATAGCTACCTCAGTGGGTATGAAGAAGGAAGTACTCCTCCGTTTTGGGTGCAAACACAGGGTGGTTATGTAACCAACATTCGTGAACAGTACCTCTCATAAGCAGATTTATAAATCTACAGAATTAGTTATAGAAATGAAACAAAAAGATACCAGAAAAAGAGATGAAAGTTCTCTTTTCTGGTATCTTTTTTAGTGAGTGGTTAGCAGATGTTTAATGGCCATAATAGGATGATAAAGAAGCATCCAAGGGCCGCTAAAGCGCATAACTTCTTTAATTTTGTCTTTGTGTTGTGGCGCATAACAATGGGTTTTGCAGGCGCTACAGAAGCTTTTGTTTTCACCATATTTGCAGCAGCTTAACCTCTTCCTGGCATAAGCATTAAGTGCTTCACAGTCTGGACATAGGGTTCTAGATTTGTGTTTTTTACGGCAGTAAACACCAATCATAGCTGTTACGACTCGCTTTTCTTGTTCAATACGAGACATTTAAGAGGCTCTTCCTTCCTGCATGTAGTAGATACGGTCGGCAATACTCATAGTAGATGCTCTATGACTAACTAAGATAATGGTTTTGTCTTCACTATGTGCTTTTAAAGCATTTAAGATAATGCTTTCATTTAAACTATCTAAGTTACTGGTTGGTTCATCTAGAAGGATGACTGGGCTGTCATGTAAGAAAGCTCTAGCAATTCCTAATCGTTGACGTTCTCCACCAGAGAGGCTATCGCCTAGTTCACCTACTTTACTTTTAAACCCATTTGGTAAAGAAACAATGAAGTCATAGAGATTAGCTTTTTTACAAGCTTCAATGAGTTCCTCCATTGTAGCATTACGTTTGGCAATGCGAAGATTTTCCTCAAGAGTTGAATCAAAGAGATAAGTATCTTGTGTAACATAAGCCATATTTTGACGGAGGCTAGAAGTCATCACTTGATTCACATTATGACGCCCTATTGAAATCTGACCTTCCCTAGTCTCATGGAAATGCATAATAAGCTTAAGGAGAGTTGATTTACCACAGCCACTTTTACCAGATATGCCAATGATTTCACCTTTTTTAATGGAAATAGAAAGGTCTTTTAAAATAGGGGTACTTTGGTAGGCAAAGGAGACATTTTCTACTTCGATACCTGTATCTGTAACTTCATGGCCAACAGTAATTTCTGGGGTATCTGGTTTTTCTTCCAAGAGTGATAGGACACGCTCACCACTAGCTAAAGTTTGAAGAAGATTATTAGAGAGATTACTTAAAGCTACAACTGGTCCATAGGAGCTCATAAGGCAAACTAAAGCAATGAGGAAGCCGCCAAAAGAAAGTGAACCATTTTGGCAAAGCAAGATACCTACTAAAAGCATCAATGCAGAGAAGCTTAAAAGTGCTGTTTCTGTAATGGCTTTGGTAATACCTTCATGAGCCTTGATTTTCTTAGTGCTTTCATCGGCTTTAATACTTTTTGCTTGAATAGCTTCATGACGAGCAGCACCTTGATCAAAGAGGATGATTTCTCTCATGCCTCGTAAGGATTCAAGGAAGTATTGATTAAGTTCCCCTACATTTTCACGATAAACCCTACCATCTTCACGAGCACTTTTTGCTGTAAAATAAGGGATGATTGCCCCAATAGTAATATAAGCAAAGAAAGCAACAAGTGCCATGAGAGGTGAGTAGTAACCAATAATACCTAGCATAATAAGGCAAGTAATGATGGCAATGGCAATAGGCGCAATAGTATGAGCATAGAATACCTCTAACAGCTCAATATCTGAAGTAATAAGGGCAATGAGTTGCCCGTTATCTTTATGATCTAATTTACTTGGAGCTAATCTTCTAAGAGATTTAAACACTTTATCTCTTATGAAGGCTAAGAGTTTAAAGGCAATGTAGTGGCCACTCGATTGCTCCATATATCTTAAAACACCACGCATAATAGCAAAGATAGCTAAGCTAATATAGATTGCTTTCATTTCAGTAAAGAATGGAAGAAGTGGTATATCGAGGGTCGCTAAAATACCAAATGCTCCAAAAACAGTAATCCCAATAGCAGCTAAAAAGCCGAGCACACCCATGGTGATGGTAATCATCATAATAAGAGTAAAGGGAGAAATTAACTTAAGGAGTTTGCGCATGATAGTAAGGCCGCTTTTAGGCATTTTGATGTCCTCCTTCAAATATATTTTCTAGATTTTGTTGACTCATATAGAGGTTAGAATAAGTTTTGCCATGAGCTAAGAGCTCTTCATGAGTTCCTTGTTCTACGAGTTTTCCTTTGTCTAAGACAAAGATGGTATCACTTTCTACAACATTAGCAAGGCGATGAGAAATTAAAATAACAGTTTTAGTTGTAGCTAATGTTTTAATGATGTTATAAATAATGCCTTCACTTTCAACATCAATATTTGAAGTTGCTTCGTCAAAGATATAAATAGAGGCATCATGGAGTAAAGCACGGGCTAAAGCTAATCGTTGTGCTTGTCCACCTGAAAGATTAGAAGCCCCTTCAGTTAGCATAAAGTCAAGACCGCCTTCTGACATAACAAAGTCATAGAGGTTCACTTGTTTTAAGGCTTCTAATAACGCTTCATCTGTTGCATTTTTATTTCCCATGAGGAGATTGTGTCTAATGCTACCTTTAAAAAGATAGTTTTGATGCTTAACAATACATACATTCTCCATAAATGATTTTGAATCAATGCTACCCAGTGGCACCCCGTCAATGCTTATGTGGCCCTCAAAGCATTTATTAAATCCCATAAGAAGAGAAACAATAGTAGATTTACCACAGCCTGATTCTCCTACAATAGATACAAAGCTACTTTGCTTAATAGACATAGAGATGTCTTTTAAAATCTGACGGTCTTCATCATAGCTAAAGTTAACATTTGAGATTTGAATATCTCCATTTTTAAACGCCTGAGTAGTAGCTATTTCATCCTTAGATTCAATATCAATAAGAGCGAATATATTTTTAGCAGCTGCCATTCCGTTCATTGCTACGTGGAAGAAAGAACCTAATAGACGAAGTGGAATGAAGAATTCACTTGTTAAAAGTAAGAAGATAATGGTTTCACTTAAGCTAATGCTTCCATTTCCAAAAGCAATGAGACTACAGATAATACCAATAGCTGCACCACCATAGGCAATAAGGTCCATCAGTGTGATGGAATTAAGCTGCATAGTGAGTACTTTCATAGTGATTTTTCTAAAGTGTTCAGCATCTGTATTCATCACTTCATTGTAGTGCTCATCAGCTTCATAGACTTTAAGCGTTGTAAGACCTTCTAAGTTATCTAAGAAATGATCTCCTAGCCCAGTATAAGAGGCCCAGTATTTATGAAAGAGTTTTTTAGCAAACTTGTTAACCGCAATAATTGATATAGGAATCAGTGGTACACAGACTAATAAAATAAAAGCTACCTTGATATTAAGGAAGGAGAGGATAATAAATAAGGTAATAGGTGCTAATAAGCTATAAAAAAGCTGAGGTAAATAGCGGCCAAAGTAAATATCGATTTGTTCTACACCTTCACTAGCCATTTGAACCACCTTTGAAGTTGAAACTTCTTCGTTATAGTGGATACCTAGTTCTAACAATTTGTTATAAATGAGAGAACGAAGCTTGTTTTTTACTTCACTACTTGCGTAGTAAGAAGCGCGGGTAGCTTTAATATTTGTAATAAAGCGAACTACAATAGCTAGAATAATAAGCCCAAAGGCAATGATTAGTGAACTTGTAGTAAGCTTGTCAAAAAATAAACCTTCTATTAAGAAGGCAGTTGAAAAAGTAGCAAGTATATTAAAAAGTAACCCCATCCACTGATAAAGCACAGTGTGAATGATAAAGTGGATACTGTTGGGGACTAATTTAATAAGTCGTGGATTAAACATAAATTTCTAAAACTCCTTGTGTATAAATTTCTAGTATTAAAACAATGAAAATAAAATTAGGAATGGAATAGCTAACTTAGACTGTTTTAATTCTAAAGATAAAGTAATAGTACTTAATGATATACAGTGCAATAATAAATAGCCTAAAAGCTAATACATCCACAAAGATGAGAGGGAAGAGCAACATGATTGAGGCAAAAGCAAGTGTGCATATTTTAGTTCTAAGCGTCATGGCTCTCTCGTTTACGAAGCTCTCTAAGTTATTTTTATAAATTTTGGTTTCAGTGAACCAACGGTGAAAGCGGTCGGAACCTTTAGCAAAGCAAAAAGAAGTCGCCAATAAAAAAGGCGTAGTAGGGAGAATTGGGAATACAACCCCTAATAAGCCAAGAGCTAAAAAAATGAAACCTATAGTGAGATAAATAAATCGGTGCATAGAACCTCCATTACGGACTCGTTGAAGTCTTTATAGTCATTATATGAATATCTTAATATAAAAAGAAGATCATGTAAATAAAAATTGAAAATAATTATCAATATCGTAAAGAGGGCATTTGTAAGGACTAAACTCAATATACATGTTTCGATAGCTCTAATTAAAGAGTATAGACAAAATTATCTGAAAATACTAAAATAATAAAAAAGTGGAAGGATAAATTAATTTTTTAGATGAAGTACAACTACGAACTATTTATATTAAGAGAAGGAATGGTGCGATATGATGTTTGTTGAGAAAAATAGTACAGAGATAATAGTAATTGATAGGGAAATTAAAGTTGTTGGGCTAAGTTTACAAAAATCAGGTCTACCAATTTCATTTGCCAGCCTTGGAAAGCTGTGGGATATTTATGGTGAAACATATAGAGGCAGTGTTAAAAATGCGGAAACACCCGTTGTTGAATATGCCGTTTGTTTAAATAAAACACCTGATTATATTGCAGGATGCGGAGTAACAGAGATAGACAAGGTTGAAAAGGATTGTCTCTCATTTATAATTCCTTTAGGTAAGTACATTAAAGATACATTTAATGCCGAGACATTTGAACAACTAACGGGTGAGGTAAGGGGCAAAAGAAATGTAAAAGCTTGGGCCAAAAAGAACAAGGTTAATATAAATGGACAGTTTACCATTGAAGTTTATCCAAGAGAGGATTTTGAAAAAGGTAATTTCCAAATGTATACGTTAACTCCTGTAAAAGAATAGTATATAGTGATATTAATGAATAGGAGATTATAGAAGCTCTATAAGTATCCAATAAAATATGTATAACAAAAGCCGAAAAGTAAAATTACTTTTGGGCTTTTTCATATGCTATCTGAAGGTGGTCATTTCATGGAAGAAACTTTTCAAGATATTGGCTTGATTTGATTATATGAACAGTATGTTATGATTCAACCCACGCTCCATAGGGGGCAGTATATTGAATTTAATATAATAAAAAATATTTTTTTTGTGTCTAGCCGCACACTTTATGGGTAATAGTCGTTATACATAGTGAGGGGAGATTTATATGTCTATAGAAATTCAAGATCAATATGATAAGATTTACCGATATTGCTATTTCAAAGTCAAGAATAAAGAAGTTGCAGAAGATTTAACACAGGAAGCTTTCCTCAAATATTTTGCGCAAACTTCCTACATAAATAGGGGAAAGCCTTTAGCATACCTTTACACAATTGCCAAACATTTAACCATAGACTATTTTGAACAATTAGAGAAACAGCTTGTATATGAAGACGTGCCTACTGAGGAAGGTATATATCAGTTTGAAACAAACATTATATTTCAGGAGGTAGTTGAAACTTTACCCAAGGAGTTGCAAGAGCTTTTATTGTTACGATTTACAAATGAGCTAGGAATGAGTGAAATTAGTAACATACTCGGTATATCTCGTTTTGCTCTTTATAGAAAACTTCATTTAGCAATGGATAAATTGAGGGCTGTTTTAAGGAAGGAGGATTTTTATGAATAAAAATTTAAAGAAAGAACTAAAAACTGCTTTTAATGCACCAGAGCCTTCAAGAAAGGAAGTGTTTTTAAAACAACTGACCTTTCCAAAAGCAAGTCAATTTGATTTTGTGAGGACACAAATAAGCTATATTAGAAAAAGATATTGGCTATTATCAATGCTCTTGTTTGTGGTAGTACTAGGTGTGTTTTACAAGAGTGAAACATCTCTTTCAGTTGTATGGATTAGTTCATCAATACTTCCTTTCCTTGGATTACTAAGTATCTCTGAGTTGGCAAGGAGTATGTCCTATAATATGGTAGAACTTGAAATGAGTTGTAGACATCATTTTACAGAGATTATATTGGTTAGATTAACAATTCTAGGTACGGTTCAAGCAATCGTTTTAATAGCAACGATATTTTTAATAGGGGGGAGGAATGATATGGGATTTTTGCGTACAGCACTTTATCTCATAACACCTTTTATGATGAATACGTATATGACATTAGCTATATTAAACCGATTGCAGTCCAGGCAGACACTTACTATTTGTGCAACTGTTACGGGAATTATAAGTGTGATGAGTTCTGATGTTATATCTCAATATAGCATGATTTTGGGTGACCCTTACAAGGTGATATGGTGGATAGTATTCATTATGTTGTTAGGTGTTATAGCATATGAACTAAAAAAAATGATTAAAGAAACGGAGGAATTAAAATGGAACTTACTATTGACCGTTTAACTAAGCACTACAAAAATAAAATTGCGGTTGACCATATCTCCTTAACATTGCATGAGGGGGTTTATGGACTTTTAGGAGCAAATGGTGCTGGAAAGACAACACTTATGCGTATGCTGTGTGGGGTATTAAAACCTACAAATGGAGAAGTTAAATTGGATGGGATTCATGCAAGCGAAGAAGCCTACAGAGATCTATTGGGCTATTTACCTCAAGACTTTGGCTACTATCCAGAGTTTACAGCCTTTAATTTTTTGATGTATATGGCTAGCTTAAAAGGATTGACCAAGATGCAAGCCAAAGCAAAAGTACAGGAGCTTTTAGAAATTGTCTCTTTAAAAGAAGTAGCCAAAAAGAGAATTAAAACCTTTTCGGGAGGGATGAAACAGCGTTTAGGCATTGCACAGGCATTACTTAACAATCCTAAATTACTTATTTTAGATGAGCCAACAGCTGGATTAGATCCTAAAGAGCGCGTGCGTTTTCGTAATTTGATTTCTCAGCTTGGTGCAAATCGTATTATTTTACTTTCTACCCATATTGTATCGGATATTGAAAATATTGCTGCAACTATTCTAGTCATGAAAAATGGAGAATGTATTCATAATGGAAGCTTGGAAGAGGTAATCAAAGTGATTCACAATATGGTATTTGAATGTACCGTAGACCAAGAAATGGCAGAAAGATTAATGACATCCTATCCCATCATCAATATTAGAAAAGATAGCACAGGAACTTTTATCAGGTGCGTTGCAGATACAAAGCCCTGTGAACAGGCTGTAAGTGTTCCAGCAACACTTGAAGATCTATACTTATATTATTTTAGTGAGGAGGGGACACGATGAGTAATTTTTTGGAACTTGCGCAATTTGAATTCAAGAAAATGCTATGTAAAAAAAGTGTTTGTATAGTATCTATCTTATCGATAATCCTTACCGTTTTTAGATATGTCGGTTTTGTAAGTCTGATGCCAAGAGAAATAAGTGGAGTAAACTATTTTATTGGGCTTGCAGATACAACAATACTCATTATATTTCTTATAACAAGTATATGTATAGCCCCGCTATTTGCAGAAGAATATACAACGCGTGTAGATAAGCTTATTTTAGCTTCAAAAAATGGAAAGAGTAGACTTATTATGGCTAAAATTATAGTAGGTATTTCAGTTGCTGTAGGCTTGTTTGGGGTATTATTCCTAGTTTCTTATATAGGGACTTTATGGGTGTGGGGATTTGAAACAAGTAGCCAAGAAGAATGGAGAACTTTTTGGATATATATTAGCTGTGCTTTCATTGGAAATGTATTTTCAGCAGTTATTTGTATGCTGTTTTCAGCAAAATTTAAATCCACATATAGCGCCATTGTTGTATCCTTTTTATTTATTCTAGGAACTAGAATACTCTATTTCCCAGAATCAGCTTATTTAGCTAGAGCCATCATTCAATTACTCCCTATACAGATGGCAAATTTATCTACGGCCTCTCCATCCTTTTACTATTCCATAGCGGGGATTCATATAGCTACCTATCAACTCATCCCATTTGTTGCAATAGGTTTTAGCTCAATAATGATTCCTGCTGCGTATCAAATTTTTAAAAACCATCAAAGCTATTAGATATAAAATATAGTTCAAGTTATTACCTAACATAGTAAATTCTAGCTCATAAATAACTATCTTTGATATTTGTGTGTAGAATAACCCTCTGTTAAAGCATGACATATAGTCAAGCTTTAAGAGGGGGTTATTTTAGGTGGATAGATACTATTTTTTAGATAGAGGATGGATATCTGCTAGGAGATGTTGATATATAGAGAATTGTTAGCTAGACGAGGTTGAAAAAGATTGCCACTCTCATTTATAATCCTTTTAGGTAAATACATTAGAGATACATTAAAACCTTTGTGCTATATTTTTCTCCATTTAAGTTCTAACTTTGTAAGTAATTTATCATGAGTTAAATCTATTATTGTATGAAGGGTCGTTAAGTGACCCTTCTCATTTTCTATAACATCACTACAAACGTGTAAAGAAGCTTCATCTAGGGCTTCTTTTTTATATAGTACTTTAATATTTGAGATTTCAGACGCATTTAAAATAGTTCTAGGTAAAGTATCAACTGCCATTTCAAGATACTTAACATTATTTACATGTTGATTGATATCAATATCACTATGTCGTGCACGATAATCCTTTGAATATTTATAGCCTTCAAGTTGTATAAAATCGTCTAAGGGAATGTTTTCTTCTAATTCCTTTTCTATTCCATAGAGCTTGCATTGTTCAGGGGAGATTCTTACAGGGCGTCTTTTATTAATGTCAATAAGCACAGCCGTGGAAATACCAGAAGCAATGAGAGTACCTTCTGAAGTCTTAATTGTAAAACTTCGATAGCCATATAATTTTTTTATGCCTACAATATCCGTTTCAACAGTGATAGTGTCGCGAAATTTGGGATATTCGATAATGGTTAAGTCATATTTGAGTAGAACCCAAGCGCAATTATTGATAAGACCATTATCTGTTTCTCCTAAAGAATCACTTTGTGAAACAACTACATCCCATAAATAATTCATTAGAGATGAGTATTTACATCTATAATTTGAATTAACATCATAAATTTCTATCGTATATTTTTTACTGAATGTATTATCCATTTTTAATAGCCCCTTCGTATGGAATCTCTTTGTGACTAATTATATCTAAAGCAATCTAATGAATCAATTGTATTCTTGCCGTATACCTTGGCTTGTAAACAAAATGAAAGGTATATATGACCCAAAAGGTACGATAATTAAAAAATAAGGCTTTTTAAACTTATATAAGTTGGGTTATACTAAGCCCAAAGATAGGCCTTATAAAATAATGATATCTATACAGAGCAAATTTTAATGATATCAAATCCAAAAGAAGGCCATTAGTGTATAGCTTTCTTTTTGTATATTTATTAAAGGTGTAGATATCTAAATATTGAGGGAAAGAGGGGAATAAATGAAAATCTTAGTTGTAGAAGATGATTTATCCATTGCAATGGGAATAGAGTATTCACTGGGACAAGAAGGTTATGAGGTTAAAGTATGCGGCAATGTGGCAGAGGGGAAAGCTTATATAGAAAACGAAGTAGTAGATTTATGCCTTTTAGACCTTACTCTTCCTGATGGTTCTGGTTATGAGCTTTGTAAGGTGGCTAAAGAGAATAGAGATATTCCAGTCATTTTTTTAACAGCTTGTGATGATGAAGTTAATGTAGTTATGGGACTGGATATGGGCGCAGATGACTATGTAACGAAACCTTTTAGAATTCGAGAACTTATTTCTAGGATTAAGTCAGTATTGCGCCGTCATAATAAAACAGACAGTACAAAAGCTATTTTTAATTATAATAATATTAGAATAAACACCTTGGAAGCCAAGGTTTATAAGAATAATAAAGAGGTGCAATTGACAGCTTTAGAATACAGACTGCTGCTTACTTTCATTACGCATGAGGGGCAGGCTTTATCTAGAAATCAGCTGTTAGAGGGCATATGGGATATAGCAGGAGACTTTGTAAATGATAATACTGTAACAGTTTATATTAAACGTTTAAGAGATAAATTAGAAGATGACCCTGGGAATCCAACATTTATTACGACGATTAGAGGAATTGGTTATAAGGTGGGAAGATAGATGATTCGGAATAAAGAATATAGAGTACTGCTTGTTGGCATGTTGATAGTAGCACTTATTAATATAATAGGTGCTTTTATTTTAAATACTAGTGCGGGATTTTTAGCTTTAGGAACAAGTATTCTGCTACTCATTTTAATATGGTTCTTTAATAGAAGGCGTTATAAAAAATTAGATGAGTTATCATCTTATTTGCACCGTATTTGTTCGGGAGAATACTCATTAGATATTAGAGATAATCAAGAAGGTGAGTTAAGTATATTAAAAAATGAAATTTATAAAGTTACTTTAAGGCTATCAGAGCAGTCTGAGCTATTAAAGAAGGATAAGGTTTATTTAGCAGATGCCATATCAGACATATCTCACCAATTAAAAACACCTCTTACCTCTATGATTATGATGACAGAGCTACTAGCAAGCCCTGACTTGGCAGATGATAAAAGGTTAGAGTTTACAAGAAGGATTAGACTGCAACTAGAGAGAATTGAATGGCTAGTAAGTTCGCTTCTAAAGCTTTCAAAGATAGATGCAGGAACAATTAAGTTCAAGAAAGAACCTGTAGAGGTAAAAGCCTTAATTAATAAAGCCGTTCAACCACTTTTGATACCTATGGAGCTAAAAGAACAAAGCTTAGTAGTAGAGGGAGATGAAGTACACTTCGTAGGTGATTTTAATTGGAGTGCTGAAGCTGTTGTTAATATCATTAAGAATTGCATGGAACATACACCTGTAGGTGGGGAAATTCATGTGCACACTGTGGAAAACCCACTGTACACAGAAGTAGTGATTGTGGATAATGGAGAGGGTATAGATTCAGAAGATATACCGAATATTTTCAAGCGATTTTATAGAGGGAAGAATGCCAGCAGTGAAAGTGTGGGCATTGGACTAGCCATGGCACGTAGTATTGTACTTGGACAAAATGGAGATATTACTGTGAAAAGTGAAAAAGGTAAGGGAACAAGCTTTAGAATTAGATTTTACAAGAAAGTTATATAAAGAAAATTGAACTATTTTGCTATATAGGTTTAAAGACTAATTTTTCATTATTCATTCTTAATTCTTCATTAGTTATGTAATGATGACAGAACTGTCATAATACAATCACAAGGATGTAATCCAGAGAGAATAGTATAGGAGTATAACCTAAGAGGAGGATGAAAATGGAGATCTTACGAATAGAAAACCTATCAAAAGTATATGGCAGTGGCGAGACAGCAGTAAAGGCCCTTGATAATATATCATTTTCAGTAGAGACAGGAGAGTTTGTAGCTATCATCGGTGCTTCAGGTTCGGGAAAGTCTACTTTACTACATCTTTTAGGAGGTGTAGATAGACCAACAAGTGGTAAGGTATTTGTGGATGGAACAGATATTTACCAGTTAGATGAAAACAAATTAGCTATTTTTAGAAGAAGGCAATTAGGCCTAATTTATCAGTTTTATAATTTAATTCCTGTACTTAATGTAGAGGAGAATATGACACTTCCTTTACTGTTAGATCAGCAAAAAGTGGATCAAAGACATTTAAATGATCTTTTAAACACGCTTAATTTAATTGAAAGAGTGAATCATTTACCTAATCAGCTTTCTGGAGGACAACAACAAAGGGTGTCCATCGGACGAGCGCTAATTAATAACCCGGCTTTGATTTTAGCAGATGAGCCAACGGGTAATTTAGATAGTAAAAATGGAATGGAAATTGTAGAACTCTTAAAGATGTTTAACAAGGAGTATAATCAGACACTTATTATGATTACTCATGACGAACGTATTGCTCTTCAAGCAGACCGAATTATATCCATTGAAGATGGTAAGCTAGCTAAAGACGAGGTGATTCGTCGATGAATATTGTAAATAAGCTAACGCTTAGACAGTTAAAGATGAATAAAAGAAGAACTTTAGTAACTATTATAGGAGCCATTATCTCCGTAGCAATGGTTACAGCGGTAACAGTTTCTGTGAGTTCTGCTATGGATTTGATGAAACGAGTCGCTATAAGCTCTGATGGTAACTGGCATATGCGTTATCATGATATGAAAGCAAAGGATATAGCAATTCTTCAAGAAGATGAAAATGTAGACAAAGTAGTAGTGAGCTATCCAGTAGGTTACTCTATCTTAGAAGCTACCAAGAATAGTGATAAACCTTATTTATTTGTAAAAGGTTATAATCAAGAAGGCTTTGAGTTAATGCCGGTCAACCTAATAGAAGGGCGTTTACCTAAGGCTAGTAATGAAATAGTCATTCCAGAACACTTAGAATCTAGTACAGGCTTATCTTATAAAGTTGGAGATAAGATAAAACTAGATTTAGGACAAAGATATGCTATCAATGAGGAAACAGGTGAAAAGGAAGAAGGAACCCTAAATCAAGGATATAGTTTTGTGAGAAATGCTGAAGGGGAAAGTATGGAGACTTTTGCAGCTCAGCAAACACAGGAATATACGATTGTAGGTGTAACCAAGAAGTCAAAAGAAGAATATAGTTGGTCCCCTGCGTATGAGCTTATGACTTATATTAGCCCAGATGAAATACCGAGTGAGGCTACTGTTACAGTATCCGTTTTACTAAAAAATTTAAATGTGGGTATCTATGAACATAATGCAGCCCTGGGTATAAAAGTTGGCATAGAAATCGTGGAACCCAATAGTGAGTTATTAGCTTGCTATGGCGTAAATAGCAATAGTAGTTTAATCTTTGCATTATTTGGTGTAGTCAGCATTGTTTTAATCATCATTATGGCAGGTTCCGTCTCCCTTATTTATAATGCGTTTGCTATTTCGGTAGCAGAGCGTTCGCAGTATTTAGGTATGCTGGCAAGTATAGGGGCAACTAAGAAACAAAAGAGAGATTCTGTATTCTTTGAAGGTGCTGTTATTGGAGGAATTAGTATTCCACTAGGTCTTTTGGCAGGTTTTTTAGGGATGAGTATTACTTTTGGTGCTATTAATGGTATTTTTAAAAATATTATGAGCATAGAAGAAAACTTACATTTGGTAGTATCACCCATAGCTGTTATAAGCACAGTGCTTATTTCTATTTTAACTATTTTTATTTCAACTTATGTACCAGCTAGAAGAGCCTCTAGGATATCAGCAATTGAAGCCATTAGGCAAACAACTGATATTAAAATGAATAAGAAAAAAGTTAAAACCTCAAAGTTTACAAGAAGACTGTTTGGTTTTGAAGGAGAACTGGCCTTAAAGAATTTAAAAAGGAATGGGCGACGTTATCGTGCAACACTTCTCTCGTTAATTATTAGTATTATACTCTTTTTGACAACAGCCACTTTTTCGGCTTATATGAATCGTTCACTGGAAATGGTGGTACAAAATACAAACTATGATATACGTGTATCAGCTAACTATAGAAATGATGTAGAAAGGAAAGTGGAGCTAGAGAAGCTAAAAAGTCTTGATAAGGTGGAAAAGTATAGCTTATTAGAAACGGCATACTTCGAAGCCTATTTACCTGATGAAATGACACCAGGTCATATAAAAGAATTTTTGGGTGGGATAGAAGAAAGAGGCTATTTTTACAATGTTAATCTTATAGCATTAGAAAATGAAGCCTTAAAAGCATATGCACAGTCAGTAGGAACAGATATCAATTTATTAAATAATCCTCAAGCACCAGCAGCTATTGTATTAAATCGTGCTAAATTTAAGGATAAAGAAACGCAAAACTATAGAGATGAGGAAGTAATTCGAGCCTCTATAAATGATAAGCTTACATTAAGCAGGCGAGAATGGGATGAAGCTAGTAACGAAGAAAAGATATTAGATGGTGAAGAAATAGCTTTTGCTGGATTTGCTAAAGAGTCTCCTATGGGAATGGGAATTCAAGAAAATGATAATACCCTTAATTTAATTGTATCTGAAGATGTGTTTAACACACTTATGAAAAATAGTAGTGAACATATGGGGTATGAAATATCTAGCTATCCAACAATGTATTTAACTTCAAAGGATCCTTTTGGATTACAAAAAGATATTCAAGCACTGCAAGAAAATAGTGGAAATCCAATCTATAGTATTTATAATATTTATGAAGAAAAACAGACTTCGCAGCAAATACAAACTGTCATAAAAGTATTTATCTATGGCTTTATTGTCCTCATTACCCTTGTAAGTGTGGCTAATATATTTAATACTATTTCTACTAGCATTGCACTTAGGAAAAGAGAATTTTCTATGTTAAGGTCAGTAGGAATGACACCAAAAGGCTTCAATAAAATGATCAACTTTGAAAGTATATTCTATGGTCTTAAAGCATTGCTTTATGGATTACCTATAAGTTTTATGATTATGGTGGTTATATATAAGCAGCTTAGTAATAGCTTTGATTTTGATTTCTTCGTTCCAGTAGGTAGCATAATAACAGTTATTATTTCGGTGTTCGTGATTATAGGGGCTTCCATGTTTTATTCTGGGGCTAAGGTCAAAGGACAGAACATTATTGAAGGATTGAAAGATACGAATTTATAAGCTTGCTAGTAAGCTAAGCACAATGAGAGCAAAAAGTATAAGTGATTAAGGTGTAATAAATAGAGATATAAAAGTAAGGTAATAAATAACAAAGAGATAAGACAAATAGGCAATAAAGGAAATAAGATGTGGTTAAGTGGATAGTTTGGGGATTATTTTACTCCTTAAAGAAAGTTATGGGGATACTTTCGGAGAAAAATAATAGCCAACTATCCATTTTTGTGATTGAATAAAGTAATAGAGCTTAAGCTATACTAGAAATTGTGAGCCAATTAGAAAAGCATAAATTAAGAGGGATAGTTAAATCACTAGTAAATAGTGATTCGGCTATTTGAATGAATAGTATTAGGAAGGGAAAAAGAAATGATAAAAGCAGTTGTTTTTGATATGGATGGTGTTCTTTTTGATACAGAGCGTCTTGTTTCTGTGGCCTGGAGTCAAGTGGCAAAAGAAGAAGCTATGGAAGGAATTGATATGGTATTAAAGGATTGTATCGGTAGAAGCTATGAAGATACCAGGTTAGTTTTTCTTAAACACTATGGTGAGACGTTTGATTTTGAAGGCTTTAGAACAAAAGCAGGTAAATTGTTCTTTAAAGATATAGAAGATAATGGGTTACCTATCAAATTAGGTGTTCATGAACTATTAGCTTACTTAAAAGAAAAAGGCTATAAAATAGGCCTGGCTTCTTCTACTAAAAAACAAGGTGTACTTTCTCATTTAAGAGAAGCAAAGATAGAAGAGTATTTTGAAGTAATAGTAGGAGGAGATATGGTAAAGCACAGTAAGCCAAACCCTGAAATCTATCAAATGGCTTGTAGGCTTCTCGGGGTAGAACCTAGTGAAGCAATTTGTATAGAAGACTCCTTAAATGGAATTCGCTCAGCAAGTAGTGCAGGCCTTAATGTTATTATGGTACCGGATTTAATTGAACCAACAGAGGATATTCTACCTTTGCTACATAAGCAGTTTGCATCTTTATTAGAGGTAAAGGCGTATTTAGAACAAATGTAAAGGCAAAGGTGCTATAATTAATTAAACAACATATTAAATGGAGGGACATATTATGAAGGAGATATCACATGACCATTTTAATGAAAACTCTTTTAACATGATAGGGAAGGATTGGCTATTAATTACTGCAGAAAAGGACGGAAGAGTAAATACAATGACTGCTTCATGGGGCGGATTAGGTATAATGTGGAATAAAAAAGTAGCTTATATCTTTATTAGGCCACAACGTTATACAAAAGAGTTTGTAGATTCAGCAGATAGACTTTCGATTTCAGTTTTACCTAATAGCTACAGAAGAGAGCTAGGATATTTAGGAAGAGTTTCAGGTAGAGATGAGGATAAAATTTCTAATGCAAACTTAACTGTAAAACAATATGAGGATGTACCCTATTTTGATGAAGCTAGATTAACATTAATATGCAAAAAGCTATATGCACAAGCATTAAAAGAAGAATGTTTTATTGATAAGGGTATTATAGATGAGTGGTATCCAGAAAGAGATTATCATATAATGTATGTAGTAGAAATCGAGAAAATATTAGAAAAATAACAGGGTCTAAGCAAAGAGGCTGAAATTGCTATTTGACCAGGGATTTTATTACTGGAATTTCATTCGAATTATTTTTATACGCTACTGTAAGATATATTAGGATAACTGCGAGGGCTAATAAGCCCTCTTTTTTCGTGGGCAATTTATTAAGTTAAATATTTATATGGTTTGGAAATTTTGAACTAAGAAGATAGATATAAAGAATTTTGAGAGGAATTATGAGGTTTTTCATAAATGATATTGAATATCAATATCTAATAATGTATACTGAACAAAGTGATTAAAATACTTAATATGTTAAATACCATTAATTTGAAAAATAATTAAAGAAGAGGAAGTTATGAGATACATTTTTATTAATCCTGTTATAGACAAGATGTATATGAAAGAACAATTAGATAAGGCATTACTTCAGAAGGGGTATCAGAGAATAGAAGTAAAGGTAGATTGGCATAAGCTAGTAAAAGAAAAGTATAATGAAATGCTTAAGCACACAAAGTTAACTATCGTAGATAAACGCTGTCCAAAAGCTATTGAGACAATGAGCCCATATTTAGATAATAAAAAACTATTAGTACCTTCAATTGACCCAATCTTGATACACTGTGGAATAGAGCTAGCAAGCAGAGAAGAGCTAAAAGGCCATGAGAAGATTATTACAACACCGTGTGAGAGTTTGGCAAGCTATGGAAATAAGCTGAAGCTAAAAGATACGGAGTTTATAAGCTGGAAGGAATTCTTAAAGCATTTAGATCCAGATAGAGAAATTCAAATCAAATCACTGGATGAAAGTCCAATTCCACCAGGGTATTTTGAAAATTTAGAGGCTAAAATAAGTAGCATTTCTGGAGAAGAAAATATAGAAAATTATTTTAAGATGAATTTATATGAGAAAGATGAATTAGTCGAAATGCTGTATTGTCATAATGGTTGCCATAATGGAGATGGAGTATTAATCAATGAACAGAAGTAAAGTAATTAAAACAACCATTTCAGTAGTTATTTTGATTTCAATATGGGCACTTGTAACAAAGATGGGGGTAGTGAGTTCTTATATATTACCATCACCATCTAAGGTTCTAAATAGCTTCTTTAAGATGCTTCAAACAGGTGAAATTTTTGAAGATATTTATATTAGTTATATCAGGGTTTTAAAAGGTTTTTTTATAGCAACACTAGTAGCATTTCTATTTGCAATGGTGAGGATTATTTTGCCTCGATGTAATGACTACTATGAAAGCATTGTTCAGTTTTTAAAAAATGTGCCACCATTAAGTCTAATATCACTATTAATTTTATGGTTTGGTATAGGTGAGACAACAAAAGTTGGTATTATCGTATTAACTGCATTTTTTCCAATCTATTTAAACACAGTCAAAGGCTTTGTAAGCTGTGATAAGAAGTTGCTAGAAGTTGGAGAAATTTATGGCTACTCCGAGGTAGATAGTTTCTTTAAGATTAGATTGCCATATGCCATGTCGGATATATTAGTAGGCATGCGCATAGGCCTGGGTTATAGCTGGCGAGCTATTATTAGTGCAGAGATGATTGCTGCATCAGCTGGACTAGGTCACATGATTTTATTTGCTCAACAAATGTCCAGGACAGATAAGGTAATTGTTGGGATTTTAGTAATCGGTGTAGTGGGGTATATCACAGACAGGTTATTTGCGCTGATAATTGATAAGACTTTGAAAGGGTCAGAGAAAAATGGATGGGATTAAATTAGTAAATGTAAGTAAGTTTTATGCAGTTGAGAAAGACCAGGTTAAAGTTCTAGATGGTATTGATTTAAATATACCAGCTAATAAAATTACGATTATTCTAGGACGAAGTGGATGTGGAAAAACCACACTATTAAGGCTTGTATCAGGTTTAGAGAAATTTGAGGAAGGAGCCATTAAAGGGGCTGATTTAAAAAGAAAAGCATATGTTTTTCAAGAAGATCGATTAATGCCTTGGCTAGATGTCAAAAAGAATATAACCTTTGGCCTAAAAAATAAAGAAGTTAATGAAGAAAAAATAGATGAGATCATTGAAATGGTAGGTCTAAAGAAATTTTGTAGTGCTTACCCAAGTCAGTTATCAGGTGGTATGAAGCAAAGAGTATCTATTGCAAGGGCAATCGCCTGTAATCCGGATTTTATTATGATGGATGAGCCTTTCTCAGCATTAGATTTTTTTACAAGAGAACAAATGCAAAAAGAATTATTAAAGATTCATCATAAGACAAGGTGTTCTATTTTATTTGTTACACATAGCATAGATGAAGCACTGATTCTCGGAGATAAAATAGTAATTTTAGAAAAAGGAATCATTAAGTCTCAATATGAAATTGAGGAAGAAAATCATGTAAGAGACTTATTAGATGATAAATTTGTAGCATTAAAAAAACAAATTATTGATGATTTAAAAATTGTTTAATAAAAAGACACAAACAAAGGAGAAAAGTAATGAAATTAGCAAAGAAAGTATTAACATCAGCATTAGTAATGGGGGTAATGATGACATCTATGGTAGGATGTGCATCAAATAGTAATTCATCAGCTGGTAGCAATCACACTACAACAACAGAGCCTACACCTACAGAGGCAGTTGATACAGGAGCTATAGATTTATCACAATCAACATTAGATGAATTAACAATTACTCATGTAACATCACCACTTAATGTGCCAAGTATTATCCAAAAAAATCAAAATGTATTTGTTGATGAATTTAGCAAGAATGGTAAAACAATCGAAGTTAAGTATGCAGAGATTACATCAGGAGCTGATCAAACTCAAGCATTAGCATCAGGAGATGTAGATATCTTATATGCTGTTGGAGGTACTTCTGTTGTTCTAGCAGCAGCAAATGGTGCGGACATTAAAATCTTAAATATGTACAGTAGATCTCCAGAAGCATTTTGCTTATATTCAGGTGATGAAACAATTAAATCAGCAGAAGATTTAAGAGGTAAAACAGTTGCAGGCCCAGTTGGAACTAATTTACACCAATTACTAGTAGCCTATCTTAAAGAAGCGAATATGACCATTGATGATATTAACTATGTAAACATGTCTATTCCAGATGCAAAAGCAGCATTAGACGGTGGTAGCATTGATGCTGCACTTGTTGCAGGGCCTACTGCTTACAAATCAAAACAACAAGGATATAACTTAGTAACAGATGGTAAAGGGTTAACAGATGCGGTTATTGCAGTAGCAGTTAGAGAAGACTTCTATAATGAATACAAAGAAGAATTAGAAGTATTTATGAATGCACAAGCTAGCATCATTGAATATATCAATACAAACCATGAAGAAACTATGGAAATTGTTGCAACAGAACTAGATTTAGATAAAGCAGCTGTTGAGGAAATGTTTGCTCAATATGACTTTAATATTGAAGTAACAGAAGAAGACTATAAAGCATTTCAAAATGTAGCAGACTTTATGTATGAAACAGAAATGATTGAACAACCAATTAACACAGATGAACTTTTCATCAAATAAATAGGAGTAAATAATAATGGTAGAAAAAATTAAAGTAAAAGACCATAATGATATTATTGAAATCACTTATGAAGATTTATTAAAATACCATGGAAAGCAAATGTTAGGTGGAGCAGCACTTGCATTTAAGATCATGCTTATGACGTTTCCTAAACTTTGTGATGAAGTGCCAGAGAGAGGAAACTTTAGCTTTTATAGTGGTATAGGATGCAATGGTAAAGGTATTATTGATGCAACTGAAATGGTTATGCGTGTAAAAACATATGATAGATTAAGACTAGACCTTGAGTATGCTGAGGATAAGTTAGGGCAGCTAGCTCCAGGTGGTGGCAGATACTATTTTGAAATAGGGTATAATGAAAAGCTTATTAAGCTATATTTAAAAGAAAGTATTATTCCAGATGAATTTATTACTTATTCAAAACTAGCACATAAGTGCAAGGCAGAGAATGTACCTATGAAGGAAGAAGATCAAGAAAGACTATTAGTATTAAGGAAAGAATTAGCTAGAAGTATTATGGAAGCTAGGCCAGAAGACTTATTTGTCATAATGGCCTAAAATATAATGGGTGTAGATATTTTATCTTTCCCTTAACTAGGTAAGGTGAACCGTATCATAAACAAAAAATATGGTTTTATTTAAAATAAAATCAATAAAAAAGTATGCTTGAAAAAAGTAAAATGTTTATTTATAATAACAAGTAAATGAATATTGGCGCGTATAATTGTTCAGCGTGAGACTATGTATAATGGTCTCACGCTTTATTTTTGCTCCAGTACTAAGTTAAAAGAAAAGAGGAAGACAAAAATGGAATTTTATATGAAACTACCACGTAACAAAAAGGAATTTGCTTTGTTTTTAGCTACTATATCTATTATATCAGTAAATATAATTGCACCATTAATTACTTGTTTTGAATTTGGATTTAATATGTATGTATGGGCTGATACATTAAGAGTCATACCATTTGTTTGGATAAGTGTTATTGCTTTAGTTTTATTGACACATAAACCAGCTGAGTGGATGACCTCAAAAATTATTGCAAAAGAAGATAGTTTTAATGCACATATCATTATAAACACATTATGTACAGTTCTTTTAATGTCAATATTCTTAACAGTAATAGGAACATGGATTGGTGTAGGGAAAATAAGTATGGAGCCAATTCATACATTCTTCTATAAATGGCCGAGAAACTTTGCTATAGCTTTTGCTGTAGAAACTTTTGTGGCACAGCCTATAGCAAGAATGACTATGTTAAATATTCATAAAATAAAAGATAAGAAAAATGATACAGCAGAAATCTTAAATTAAAAGAGACAAGTGATAGTGATAAAAATTAAGTAGGTATAAAAATAAGAAGTGTAGATCTAGTACAGATTAGACTACACTTCTTATTTTTTATGAATTTATTTAATTTGTATGCTTCTTGCTTTGTTTTTTTATACTAAGGAGTCCGACTCCTGATATAAGGATAATTATTAAAAAGATGGTTGTTGAATGATTCTCGCCGGTCTTAGGAGAGGCATTATCCTGTGTGTTTGAGTTCGCTTGACCGTCAAGATTAGTATTGGCACCCAATAAATAAGAATTAGCATCACCAGGAGAAGTGCTGTTAGAGGTGTTATTAGGGCTAGAAGTAGGACCAGAAGTAGGTTCAGGGCCAGGAGTAGGACTAGAAGTAGGTTCAGGGCCAGGAGTAGGACTAGAAGTAGGTTCAGGGCCAGGAGTAGGACTAGAAGTAGGTTCAGGGCCAGGAGTAGGACTAGAAGTAGGTTCAGGGCCGGGAGTAGGACTAGAAGTAGGTTCAGGGCCAGGAGTAGAACTAGAAGTAGGACTAGGGCTAGAAGTAGGACTAGGGCTAGAAGTAGGACTAGGACTAGGACTAGAACTAGGCTCAGGACTAGAAGTAGGCTCAGGGCTAGAAGTAGGACTAGGGCTAGAAGTAGGACTAGGACTAGGACTAGAACTAGGCTCAGGACTAGAAGTAGGCTCAGGGCTAGAAGTAGGACTAGGGCTAGAAGTAGGACTAGGGCTAGAAGTAGGGCTAGGGCTAGAAGTAGGACTAGGGCTAGAAGTAGGACTAGGGCTAGAAGTAGGTTCAGGGCTAGAAGTAGGACTAGGCTCAGGAGTTACTCCAGGTTTATAAAAAGGATAGAAATGGCCTTCTGCATCGGATTTTTTAACATTCTTAGCAATAATGCCTCCTTCAAAGTTGCCACCCTCTAATGAAACATCAGCTTGTGGTGCCACTAGGTGTCCAGAAAGTCCTTGGGCTGTTAGGTTTCCAGTTGCATCTGGAAAATTCCAAACCAATTTCATTCCTTCAAGGTTTATTTGTGCTCCATTGGTTCCGCCTTGAAGGTCTTTTAATGCTTGGCTAAAAGATTTACCATTCATGTTAATGTTATAAAATGAAAGTGTAAAATCAGTACTTTCTACTCCTGTAATAGAAATGATATATTTATAGTCTACAAAATCTTGAACAGATGAAAGGCCTTCAATAACAATGCTACTTGTAGTGGTAATAGCATTATATGGAATGGTTATATAGGTATCCTTTGCAGGAGCTAATGTAAGGGTTAATGTACCACTATTTATTGAATAAGCAGAGGTTCCTAAGTTACTCCATGCAACTGATTGATCTTCGAGTTCTGTAAAGGCTTTATCAAAGTCAATATAACTTGGAGAATGTGTAAGCCTTTCAGCAAGCCAAGATGGTACGCTGGCATCTACAGTATCATAATAAAACTCAGGTACTTTATATGTATCATAGGCTGAACCAGTAAGCCATTTACCTTGTTCAAAACCACCTAACCTTTTAATATATTTGACATAGCTAGCAGCGACTTGAGCATCACCTACCGTGTTTGGTGTATCTAATGTGCCGCCTACTGCTATGGCGCTAACACAATGGCCTGAATTAGTGGCTGTTAAATCCTCTCGTATAAAGTATTCATAATCACTTAAAACATTTTCGATTGTATAGGCTTTGTTGTATGTTGGTTGTGCGTATGTAGTGTAGTTTAAGCAAGTAAATGAAATAAGAGTTAATGCAAGTATTGATGCAACTTTGAATCTAAATGTGCGTTTTTGTTTCATTAATAGAATCCATCCTTTCAGTTTGATCAAGATAACATATAAAATATATGTGCCTGAATTAAATTTTATTAATAATCCGATAAGGGGACTATTCAGTAATAGGGAATAAGTGTAATGTATCTAATATCTATATAAAACTAATTAATAAATAGTATTGTCTTATTGTTTTTGAGCTATTATTAGAAGTCTTTTAGCAGAATTAGTTTTTGAACAGGTTGATAAGATAAGTAACTGGGAAGTTGAATTAACATCTAGATCTTTGGTTAGGACTTTTTGAGATTCATTTAAAATCCTTTTTAGAAATAGAGTTTTACCTCCCTCATTTAGGAAATCAAACTGCTTTAAAATATGACTATTATCATATTCTGTTACTAAGACTATTTCATACTTAAAAGCTTGTTGTGGTGTATAAATAGATATACAATAATTCTCATTTAAGAAGTTAGCATCTTCATATTTATGCAATGAGCCAAACATAGTTCCGTTGTTCATATTGTGGCCGTATATTACAGTAACTGGATCGGAGAAATCTATTTTGTTATAGCTCTCTGAATAGATACAGCCGGGATAGCCCCTTTGACCATCTATGTTGTGATTTAAATAGTAATTATCATCTTCTGGATGCTGGAGTATTGGATAATTAATTTCTGTACCAGGAATATATATCCAAGCGTAAATGTCATTATTAAGTTCTTTTAACTCATTAAAGTCAATACTTAAATAGGAGCTTTCGAAGAGAGTCTCTTGGTTCGAGGAAGATGGCTGAGTTGTTTTAAAAGATTCTTTTGTCTTAGTTTGAATGACTTTGGTTTGAAGTCCCTTATATAAGGTCTCATTTTTATATTGTAGGTAATAATAGTTTGAAAGGTACATAATGCTTACTATAATACTGAAAGAAAATATAAATAAGAGGACTTTGGGTTTTAGATTTTTTTTATTCATGGTATATCATATTAAGAACCTTTCTAAAGAATACATATAAAAATTAATGTAACTAGTTAATTATTAATGAGAGAGTATTTAATAAAAAATATTTAATAATACTATTTATTGATTATATGCTAGTTTTTAAATTAAATCTACTATTTAAAGAATTAATTTTTTGAATTTTTTAAACATTAAAATGGGATTAACTAAGATATAGATTAAGCAAGTTCATATAGATTTTATTTATTGGATATGGAACCATTTTTTTACAAATTAATATTATAGTATATGAAGGAGTTGATAAAATGCAATCAGAAGCAAGTAGTAGTTCAAACTTACAAAATTTATATAATGAGTGTAAAGAAATGATGAATTATCATGTTATTATAAGAATGCAAGATGGACGTGAATTTGATGGCGTTATTGAAAGCGTAGAACCAGATGGTGTTAATGTTCTTATGGGAGAAGATGTAATCATTCGAGAGGATGAAGACAATAGGCAGATGCAATTTAGGAATCCTAGGAGATTTAGAAGGTTTAGACGTATGAGATTTCCACTTGCTACTATATTAGCACTATCATTATTACCTTATCCATATTATGCTCCACCATTTCCTTATGCTCAGCCATATCCTTTCTTTCCTTATTAAAGTGTCAAGTTGAAAGGTAAAACTAGAAAATGATATTTCTATAAGGTGGTTATAATAGCAGAGGTCTAATTAAGAGGACTTTACTAACTTAGAAAATATAAATGAAAAGGATATTTTCAATGAATTGGTTGAAAATATCCTTTTTTGCTATGGAATAACTTTGTTTGCAAGCTAATCTGCTCTTTTGGTTGTCTCATTATTTGATTAAATGGTACAATGAATTAAATTATAATAAATAAGGGTGAATTATATGAAAATATCCGTCTTTCATCATCATATAGTAGAAGCAGCAAAGCAGGTAGGGTGTACAGAGGAGGAAATCCTAAAAAAATAAAAGAAGTAGGAATTGCTGCGGTTGAGCTGGATAGAGATGATATCTTGAATCCAGATAAGCTTTTGGAACTTCTTAAAAGAAATGAGTTTTCTGTCTCTAGTATTTATGGATTTTATGATTTTTCTGAGACTGAGGATTTAGAGAACTGCAAGAAGCATATAAAGCTAGCAATGGCTATGGAAGCAGATAAAATAATGATTGTTCCAGGTTTTTATAGTAAAACAGATGAAAGTGCTAGAAAAAGAGAACTAGAACAAATGATTGAGGGAACAAGAAAGCTTTGCAAGATGGCAGAGGCAAATGGAATGAGAGTAACGATAGAAGATTTTGATGATGAGAAAAGCCCGTTATGCTCACTATGCGGGATGAGAACTTTTCTGGATGAAATTCCGTCGCTTTATGTTACTTTAGATACAGGGAATTTTATTATTAGTGGTGAGGACGAGCTTGAGGCTTTTGAGAAGCTAAAAAATAAAGTCATTCATGTGCACTGTAAGGATAGGGCCCATGATAAAAACGGAAATATATGTCCGATATCTGCGGGCAAAGGGTTTATTAAAATGTCTGAGGTTTTAGAAGAGCTATCTAAAATGCATTATGATGGATTCCTAGCCATTGAACATTTTGAAGCAGAAAACTATCTTGAATTTATGATAGAATCCGCAAAGTGGATAAGAAGAAAAGTGGAGGTCTAGTCTTATGATAAGAGTTACTGTATGGAATGAATTTGTGCATGAAAGAGAATATGAGGCAATCAAAGCCATTTATCCAGAAGGTATACATAGCTGCATAGCAGAATTCTTAGGAAAAGAAGAAGCCATCACTGTAAGGTGTGCAACCTTAGATATGGAGGAACATGGGCTTACAGAAGAAGTGCTAAATCATACAGATGTACTCATCTGGTGGAGTCATGCAAAGCAGGAAGAAGTAAGTGATGAGGTTGTTCAAAGAGTAAGAAGTCATGTTCTTGCGGGAATGGGACTTATTGCACTACACTCAGCACACTATAGTAAAATCATGAAAGTCCTTCTAGGAACTTCTATGAGTTTAAAATGGCGAGAGGGTTCAAGAGAACGCCTTTGGGTTACTGCGCCGTATCATCCTATTGCAGCAGGAGTTCTAGAAACTATAGATATTCCAGAGGAAGAAATGTATGGAGAATTCTTTGATATACCTAAGCCAGATGAAGTCGTTTTTACAGGATGGTTTGCAAGTGGAGAGGTATTTAGAAGTGGCTGTACTTTTACAAGGGGCTATGGAAGAATTTTTTATTTCCAACCAGGACATGAGGAATATCCGATTTATCATATGAAAGAGATACAGAAAATTATCATTAATGCTGTGAGATGGTGTCATTCTGAGATTAAAAGGACATTACCTATAGAATGCGAGAACACAGCTTCTTATGAAGCAATTTGATCTTTTACATAAAAATCGTGATGTTGCAGGACCTTTCTTAATTTGAAGATAAGTCGAATACAACTTGAATTAACACCAATAGTCAGGCTTTTCTATGCCTAGCTATTGGTGTTATATAGAAAGAGGAGCTGGGCACTAATTTTTTAGCGCTCAGCTCCTTTTTTATGAAATAAGTTTTACGATTTCGTCTATTTTTTTAGCACCAAAGTATACTTTTTCATTGTTGATAATAACGGCAGGTACACTCATGACCTTATACTGATCTTTTAATTCTTTAAAGAGAGAAATATCAATCATTTCTGTTTCTATATTTTTATTTTCCATGGCAATTCTCTGAGCAGCTACAACGACATCTGGACAGAGATGGCATGAGAGGGAAACACAAACTTTAATATTAGTATTTTGATTTAAATCTTTAATGTCTGTTAGGACTTGTTCGTTAATAGCTTGACCAGGTCCAGCTAGATTATAAATAGCTAATATGAAAGAGTTGAGCTCATGACCACCTGGTACGCCATAGAATTTAACACCGCTATATGTTTTAGCATGATCTAAAAGGAATACTATAGGGTAACGTTCTACATTAAACTGAGCTTCAAGGTCTTTATTTTGTCCCTTGGTATAAACTTCAAGATTAATTTTTTCACCTAAATCAGCAATGTCTAACAATAAATCTCTTAATTCAATAGACTTTGCATTTTGCTCATCTACAATAGTAATAAGTGTCACTTCTTTTTCCATTCTACTTAAAACACCTTGTAGTTGTGTTCTTAGTCCATCGTTTAAAAGAGAACTACGTCCAGCTGTTAGTATATTTTCTGAACTAGAACTAATAGGAGCAACTTTTTCTACTTTTTTAGGTGGAATATATTCGTCCTTAATACCTAATCTGTCTTTAAGTTCAATAACGTATCTTTCAGCTGCTGTAGCAGCAATAGCACCATCTGAAACAGCCGTTACAATTTGTCTTAGAGCCTTTGGTCTTAAATCGCCAGCTACATAAACACCTGGAATATTAGTTTCCATATTTTCATTAGTAATGATATATCCAGCAGGGTCCATTTCTAATACTTCTCGAAATAGCTCACTTTGAGGTGCATAGCCTACAAAAACAAAGACACCAAATGAGCCATCATCCTCTTTGGCGTGATATTCAAAGCTTTCTCCTGTTTGGTTGTTAGTAAATTTAGCGTAGTTGACCATATCATCTCCGCTAGCTTCAATGATTTCTGTATTAAATTTGACTTCGATTTTAGGATGTGACAATACCTTATCTGCAATAGACTTGGCGCAAGTAAACTCTGGTTCTCTAGCAATCACAGTTACTTTAGTCGCATATTTGGTAAGGAATATGGCTTCTTCTGCCGCAGCAAAGCCAGCACCAATAACAAATACCTCGAGACCTTCAAAGAATTGTCCATCACAAGTAGAACAGTATGCAACACCTCTTCCAGTAAACTCTTTTTCACCTTTAAAGCCTAGTTGTCTTGGAGAAGCACCAGTTGCAATGATTACAGATCTTCCTTTGACATCACCTTTATCTGTTTGAAGAATTTTAGTATCACCATTTAATGAGACACCTAAAACAGTTGCTGATAAAAAGTTTACATTAAAATCATCTGCTTGGGCTCTCATATCAGACATGAGTTTTGGACCATTACTATCTCTAGCACCTGGGTAGTTGGAAACTTCATAGGTCTTATTTACCTGTCCTCCTAACTCATCCTTTTCGATAATGAGGGTGTTTAATTTGGCTCTTCCAGCATAAATCCCGGCAGAAAGTCCAGCTGGACCACCACCAATGATTACTAAGTCATAAATTTTTTCCATTATTAATCCTCCTTTTCATTTTTTAATTGAATATGAAGTTAGTCATTCATCTGTAATATCAATTCTGTCTTAACTAAATCAAAACATTGTTAAATAATCAAATGAAAGGTTAATTCTTTAAAAATATCTTTATTTAGTAAGAGGAAGCTGCAAAGTAGCAGCTTCCCCTAACTTCATTTTATTAAAGTTTTCCAATTAAATCTAAGCTTGGTGTTAAAGTCTCTTCACCTGGTTGCCATTTAGCTGGGCAAACTTGATCACCATGTTCTGCAACGAATTGAGCTGCTTGAACTTTTCTTAGTAATTCTTCTGCATTTCTTCCGATACCATTATCATGAATTTCGTAAGCTTTGATTTCACCTTCTGGATTAATAACGAATGAACCTCTTAGAGCTAAGCCTTCATCTTCAATCATAACTTCAAAGTCTCTAGCGAGTTTTCCAGTTGGGTCTGCTAGCATTGGGTATTTGATTTTACCGATTGTATCTGAAGTATCAGCCCATGCTTTATGAACAAAGTGAGTATCTGTAGATACTGAGTATACTTCACAACCAATTTCTTGGAATTTTGCATAGTTATCTGCAAGCTCACCTAGTTCTGTTGGACAAACGAAAGTGAAGTCTGCTGGATAGAATACAAAGACTGACCAATGTCCTTTTAATGAATCTAGTGTTACCTCTTTAAAATCACCGTTTTGGTATGCTTGAACTTTAAAATCTGAAACTTTTTTATTAATTAATGACATAATTTATTCCTCCTATATTTTCACTATCAAATGATAATCTATATCATTTATTTATATAACTAATAATAATTATTATTTACTAATTTGTCAAGCTTTATCCTGAAATTTTATTTATAATTTAAATCTCAATAAATTAAGGTAACTAAAAAGCACGTCTTTAGTTGTGTAATCAACTTTTAAGACGTGCATAAATGTTTTTGTAGCCTTTTATATGTTAAGAGTATCATACTCAATAGCATCACATTCTGTTATTCTTGTGTAACGCCTAAGAGGATAGTCTCCGTCATGAGCATCCATACAAGTAATGTCAGACATTTTGCCAAGCTCCTTTACCCTAACTAAACCAGCTCTCAAAAGTAAATTGGAGAGAATAGGATAGTCTTTGGCAAGACAGAGTAAACCAGCTGTTTGAAGGTAAGGCTTACTTTGACGAAGGACTTCTAATAACTGATGACGAGGTAAGGGTTTAACAAGGCAGCTACCAAACATAAAAGAAAGTTCTAGCGTATGATCTGATTTGGCAATTAAACTTGCACCTTTACCTTTATAAGTACGGTTGGTAGAAAAAAGGCTTTCTAGTTCAGCATTATAAACTTGTAAGCTAGACTGAGCAATAGCACCCATATCGTTAATAGGATATTTAATAGCAGCTTGTTCCATAAAAGGAAGGAACATTTCACAGAAGCTATAGATTTCATCTATATTTTCGGTATCAATATAAATGGTTTGACAAGAACTACATAAAAGTTGTTTGGTCCTAAAAATATGCAGAGCTAAAGCAGTAAGAGCAGAATCCCTTATGGCATTAGGGACTATATAAGCAAAGCCCAATTTATGGCCCCATTCAATAAGTTTGGTACCTGGATTAACCATTTTTCTAATAGCAGCTACAGCTAAATCACCACCCCAAACGACAACACCATCAGAGAGCTGAGCCATACATTTCATGGCTTCAAGGTCGGTTGAAGGTGTATCAAAAACATAAATATATTCCTTGAGTCTAGGGTCTATAGCAATAAGCTCAGCAAGTAAAGTGATAGACAGATCTTTATCTGCTTGTGGGAGCTTTAAGATATTAATATTACCAGCTAATAAGCCTTCAACGATGCTACAAGCAGGAAGACCATCAGCATTGCCTGCGGCAATATGAAATAAAACACCTAGAGGATAGGTATGTTTGATAATAGCTCTCTCCTCAAAAGGAGGGAGAATGATTTCAGGTTCAAAAGGTTTAGAGCCTAATTCTGTATGTAATTTACAAAGTAAACTTTCTCTTTTGAGCATATGGATAACAGTATGTAATTCCTCCTTTACTAAGGTTTGGTCTATAGGAAGTCTAGAAATAAAATGATTATATTCACCATTTGCTAGCTTTTTAGAAAGTTGATCACAAGCTTCTATTACCCAATAAGGATTAAGCATACTAGTAGCTAAAGTTTGACTCAGCCTAGAGGGGAGGTCTTCTAGAATTTTATTTTGCATATGAGAGGGGATAATATCACCATTTATTAAAATCATAGCTTTATCTCCTTTAATAAGTCTGCCGCACCAGCAGCACAGGTTTTGATATCTTGAAGTCCGACTCTACCTATGATTTCTAGGTAAGGAGAAGTAATACCACAGCCACAAGACGCCCCATCATGTAATATACCTAGATCGTCAGTCATTACACTGAGTAGAGGAACGCTTTTGACCATTGGAGTAATAAGATTGATAAGACCTATTTGACCATTTTTAACAGGTTCTAATGTATGAACATCTCTTATAATAGCCCTACTATAAATAGGAATATGAAAATGATGGTTAGGACAATCACAGTATAAAATAGGGTGCTCAACAGCACCGAAAAATTCTACAACATGAGATTCTGGAATGCCTAAAGTGTTTTCAATTAATTGATAAAGTTCTTTTTTATCAACTTGGCTAGTAAAGAATTGCTTCCAGCCACCCCCTAATAAGACCTTAGAGCCTTTTTTGAGCTTGAAATTTAGTTCCTTTTCCTTTAATTTTTCCAGTAGGAAATAAGTATAAGAAGGAAAACCCATGAAGCGAACAGGAAAAGGTTGATGGCTATACTTTTCAAGAGCAGTAATAAGGCCTTCTAAGTCTACTTTATAACCTTCAGGCGTATACTTCAGAGCATAAGCACGATGTAAGGGAGGAGCAAATAAAGTAGCTCCAAAAGCTGTTTTAGTGACAGCTGTTTGATTACTTTTATGAGGTTCATAACCGAGGAGAATATAATTAGTGGGTTTAATGGAAAAGAGATGATGAATTTTTCCTAGACGAAGAACCATACGAAGGCCGCAATAAAGGCCTAGATTATCAAAGCCAATATGACTTTTCTTACCTTTAGTACCAGAGGAGGTTGCTTTAATAAGAAGTTTTTCAGGTGGCATGGTGAAAAGCTGGTGTGATTTAAAGAATAGAGTTGGAATAAAAGGTAACTTGGCTAAATCATTGATTGTATTTAATGAGGAAAAAGAGAAGTAGTTGCTATCAAGTATTGTTGCATATTCAGGGCAATGCTCATATTGGAATTGTCCATTTTGCTTAATGGCCTTTATAAAAAGACCATCTGTTTCAGCTAAATCATAGGGGTTCTTATGGGTAAAGAGTTTATTTCGGTAATCCATAGGTAGCCTCCTGTTTTTATTTTGAATCATTCCTCAGTCATTTCTCTTAGTGGCTGCATGATGTCTAGAAAATAAGTGTTTCTTACTATTATAGAACAAATGGTAAGCAAGGACAATTCGTATGCTATAATGAAGATGAATTTTTAGTAGCTAGGGTTTTTACTATGTCAGAGGAAAGAAGGCGATGAGTTTGGAAATACTCATTATGGGTGGAACTGAGTTTGTAAGTGAAGCATTAGCTAAGTATATGATTGAAAAAGGACATCAAGTATCTATTTTTACAAGGGGAGTAAGGCCTGTGAAATACAGTGGGTTTACGGCTCATTATAAAGGAAATCGTAAATGTATTTCAGAAATAGCTTTCAATATAGAAGGAAAAGCTTTTGATTATGTTTTTGATATCTCAGCCTATACTTTAGAAGATGTAACAAACCTTTTTAAGGTCCTAGATACTTCACAGCTAAAACGTTATATTTTCTGTAGCTCAGGGGCAGTGTACATACCTTCTGAAGAGGTTATGGATGAAACCTTTTCAAAAGGAGAAAATAAGAATTGGGGTAAATATGGTTTAGATAAATTGGCCATAGAAGATTACTTATTTGAATTGTATCAGGCAAAGGGAATACCTGTTACTATGTTGAGGCCAACTTACATTTACGGACCTGGCAATAATCTATATCGTGAAAGCTACTTGTTCCATCAAATTTCAAAGAATCAACCTGTTTTAGTACCAGAGGGGGATACGAGAGTACAATTCCTTTATATTGAAGATCTAGTAAAGCTATTTGAAGCTGCTATGTATGAAGAAAAAGCTATAGGACAAGTTTACAATGTGACTCATAAAGAGCAGGTGACTTATGAAGAATGGGTAGAGACAGCAGCTAAGGTAATGGGTAAGCAAGCACAAATAATTAAGTTGAAAACACCAGAAGGTATGGTTTCTAGAATGTATTTTCCTTTTAGAGAATGCACTTACTTATTAGATACTTCAAAGTGCGATAGGGAGCTTCTAGTAGCAGAAACACCTCTAATAGCAGGCCTCAAAAAAGCTTATGAGTGGTATGTGGAAGAAAAGCCACAAGTGATAGATGAACGTATGCTAGAAGGTATAAAATTACTACTTGAGGGATTAGCCTTAGAGTAGTTTCATGTCTATCCTTATGAATATGAAGCTATAGTAGGCCTAAGTAAATAATAAAAAGCTCTCACTAAGTATTTAGGTACATGGTGAGAGCTTTTTGGCTCCAGATTCTGGCTTGCAACTTTATTTAGTTGGTGCAAGATGTAAAATGTCAAATATAATAAAGATAATAATTTAATGTTTATCATTAAAAAATTATTGACAAAATATAAAAACGAATATAATATATATTTATAAATATTCAGGATAATGAGGTGGGGTTAAAATGAGTCGTAAGGTAGATGTAGATAGGGTTAAAAAATTTGCAAAAGCACTAAAATTAATGATGAATGTAATGATTGTTATAATGATTATTGGTCTAGTTGGGGGGATTGTTATTGGAGGGATCATGGCGTTTATTCCTAATAGTAGTTTTGCACATATTGGTTTACAATTAAATATAGGAAGACATCTTAACATCCAACTAAAAGACAATCAATTTTTAGGAGTGGCTCAAGTTAGAACACTCATTTTAGCTATAGCTAGTTCAATGATTCCTATAATCATTGCGACTATTGTCATTGTTAAGATGATTAGAGACTTATTAATAACAGTAGAGGGTGGTAAACCTTTTGATGAAAAGAATTCTAAAAGATTGATGATAATAGGAATTACTGTAATAATAGGCAGCCTTTTTGAATCACTAAGCTATATCATAATTTTTAATCTTGTATTTCCTATGATAAATTCATTAGGGCTAGAAAACATTAATTTTACCATTAATGCTTTAGATGGAAGTACTATATTATTAGGTGTTATTATTATCTTGATTTCTGGAATTTTTAAATATGGTTGTTACTTGCAAAACGAATATGATGAAACCGTATAGGAAGGAAGGACAACATGGCTATTATTGTACGTTTGGATAGGATGTTAGCAGATAGAAAGATGCAACTTAGTGAACTCTCGCAGCAAGTAGGCATATCTATTGTTAATCTTTCTAATTTAAAGACAGGTAAAGTAAAGGCAGTCCGTTTTTCTACCATCAATGCTATTTGTAGAGTATTGGAGTGTCAACCAGGAGACTTGTTAGAATATAAATATATTGAAGGTGAAGAATTGGAAGAGGAATAAAAACACCATCATAGTCTTTTGCAGGCTATGATGGTGTTTTTTTAGTTCATAACCATATTTCAATAAAAATATATCGAAAAACGATAAAAATATATTGCTTTACATTTTGCGTTGTACTATAATACATTTTGAGGTGAGAAATTATGAGAAAATTAAAAACAGATATCTTAAGTCAATTATTATATTGGGTCGTGATGGGTGGACTTGCACTAGCAACTGCTAGCCTTGCGGCATTACCTTGGTTAATGGATTTTGTTTTTGAGGGGAGTGCCTTCTACAATTTAGTAGAACACTATAAAATCCTAGTTCTACTTTATATTACAGGAGTACCAGCTTGGATTGTATTATGGATGACTAGAAAACTAGCCAAAAACATTATTGATCGTGAGCCTTTCTCAGGTAGCAGTAGTCAGAGTCTAAAAGTCATTAGTATTTGTGCTTTGTTTATTTTCCTTTGTTACTTATTTACCTGTATTTTCATGCAGGCTACCTTTGGTATTATTGTGATTACAGTCGGAGCTTTTATGGTCGCTTTAATTGCAGCTATTTTATATAGACTTGTAGAACTAGCCATAGAGATTAAAGAGGAGAATGAATTAACGATTTAAGAGAAGACTGAAAATTTATGAGAAGAAGACGAGGTGAAGAAAGATGCCTATTATCGTTAATTTAGATGTAATGCTTGCTAAACGCAAAATGAGTATGAATGAGCTTTCTGAGAAGGTAGGAATTACCTTAGCGAATTTATCTGTTCTTAAAAATAATAAAGGAAAAGCAGTTCGTTTTTCTACATTAGAAGCCTTATGTGAGGTATTAGAATGCCAGCCCGGAGAATTACTAGAGTATGTTAAAGAGGAAGAGTTAAAAAAATGAGTTAAGTGAGGTAAAGAAAGGGGGATTTTGGGATGGAGAAAGCTGAAAAATGGATGTTAGGGGGAACCCTTGTTCTGGCTATTATCGTCATGGAGACTATTTTATTCGGGGGACTTGGATTAGGGGTAGTAGCAGGAGTTATAGCATACTTTGTATGTTTGGGATTGTTTTCAAAACTGTATAAGAGGTCAATGAGCAAGCTAGCTAAGTGGCTTATGATACCTATTGTATTATCTACCTTAGATTTTGTTATATTTGGAAATACGGTATTAAGAGGATTTAACATCATATTTCTAGGCATTTTGATGTTATTACATGCCCTTGAGGTATTTGGAAAATGTGAACAAGCAGCTTTTTTACCTGCTTGGGTAGGAGAAGTTCTGAGTTTAGGAATTACATTACCTTTTGCGTCTATTAATAAACCTGTTGTATTAGTTAAGGATGAACTTGGAACAGGACAAAAGAAAAATATGAAAGTAATAGGTAAGGTGCTTTTAGGAGTAGTTATTGCAACACCTATACTGCTAGTGGTTGTTGGCTTGTTAGCCAGTGCGGATGCTGCTTTTGAGGGAATAATCAATTTTGCATTCCAAAACCTTACCTTTAATTTTGACAAACTGGGTGCTAAGTCATTCTTTGTGGTTATTCTATTCTTTATGTTCTTTAGTTATTTTTATGGCTTATCACATAAGGAAGTTAGAGAAGTAAGAGAAAATTATATTGATCCTCAGAGGGTAAGAGATTCTTTGCTAATGGAGGATGAATCAGAGAGGATTTTAAATGAGGAACATGACCTCATTAATCAAGAAGATAGTGTGGTTAATCAGCCAGGGATCTATCTAGATTTTGTAGTAGTGAGTACCATAGGAACATTGCTCTGCGTAGTTTATTTGATCTTTTGCTGTTCTCAGCTAGCCTATTTTGTATCAGCTTTTAAGGGTGTATTACCTGCAGATTTTTCATCTTCTGAATATGCGAGAAGAGGCTTTTTTGAGACATTACCAATAGTAGGGTTTAATTTGCTCACTATTATGTTTTTGAGCTATATTACTAAAAGGGAAAAAGGAAAGAAAAATACATACATCAAAGTGATGATTAGTTTTATTACAGGATTTACAGCTTTTATGGTGACTTGTGCTCTTTCTAAGATGTTCATGTATATGGAGAGATATGGCCTAAGCTTATGGAGAGTTTATGTAGCTTGGTTTTTAGTATTAAGCTTGATGGTGGTTATATTAGTATTTGCTAAAGTGTTTTGGCAGAAGTTGAAGCTTATTAAAATAGTATTTATTGTGTTTACAGTCATGTACTTAGGATTAAATTATAGTAATGTAGATTACCTAGTAGCTCGCCAAAATGTAAATTTGTATAAGCAAGGCAAAACAAGTGATTTAAGTGGCTGTTATAATTTAAGTAGTAGTGCATTAGGACCTATTAAGGAGTTGGTAGCTTCACATCCAGAAGTACTTGAATATCAAGAAGATATGTATTACGACACTGCAACTTATATTCTTTCAAGGTTGGAATATAATCTTCAAAATGAAAAGTGGCAAGCCTTCAACCTAGCAGATTATAGAGGAAGAGACTATCTAGAAAAAATTAAAGAAGCGGGCTATGAAAGTATTGAAGGTGCTGTGAGGCCTTTAGTATTTCTAAGATAACAAAAAATAGCTCTTCAAGTAGTATCACTACTTGAAGAGCTATTTTTTGTTCCAGACTCTTGAAATGAACTTTCACAGCTAGCTAAGTAGACCTTAAACAAGGCGCAAAATGACTCCTCAGCACGTATGCGTTATAGCTTAGTGCCTACTAGAACTAGTTATGAAAGTCAAACCAATGAGTGAGGAGCTCCTAAAAGTCTTAGCCGGTGCACCCTATGCTAGGAAGCTAAGACCTTAAGACTCTGGTTTAAAACTTTATTTGATAATGTGACGTATAAAAACATTTAAAACAACTTATATATGGCGTCTTCCTTGCAGCGCATCAGTGAACATCTTCCTTAAGTCCAGAGGTACCTATAACAATAGATTGAGACTTGGCTGACCCGGTCAGTTCCTCAGATTGAAGCTGTGGTAATTATGCCGTGGGAAGCTATTTATTTGTTCTTATACTTATATATATGTAGCCAAGTAACCGAATCCCTAATAAAGAATAAAATAAGTAACTACAAATCTCTATTTACTATAATCACTCAATAAGAAAAAATAATATTATAAAAATATTAAGATTATTTAATTCGTCCTAAGAGTGATACAATGTAATGAGTTAAAGCGAATTAGGAGGGATTTAAGTGTTTTTAATAAATAGAAAAAAGGCTTGGCTATTGTCAGTAATAGTAGCTTTGGGTAGTGTAGGGACCTGTTTTGCTAGTGATACTATGGATAAAAGGACAGCTACTTTTATAGAACAAGTCAATGTAGAAAGGTCTTTAGGCTTTATTAATCATTTATCAGGAACTATAGGTTCTAGACCAGCAGCTACTGATAAAGAATACGAAGCAGCTTGTTATATTGCTGATGAATTAGAAAAGTTAGGTATGACAGTAGAAGTGCAGAAGTTTCAATATAGTAAGTTTTTTAAAAAATGTACTTCTTGGAATGTAGAAGCAATTAGAAAACCTAGTGGTGAAGATCCTCAAGATACGGATGATATTGTTTATGTAACCGCACATTTTGATAGTGTGAGTGCAGGACCAGGAGCTAATGACAATGCATCTGGAACAGGCGCTATACTAGAGATTGCAAATGCCATGAAGGATTTAGATATTGATAAAGAAATAAGATTTGTTGCTTTTGGTGGAGAAGAGGAGGGGCTTCTAGGTTCAAAGGTTTATACAAAATTTTTATCACAAGATGAAAAAGCAAGAAGTATAGCTTGTTTTAACCTGGATATGGTGGCAACAGATTATGAAACTGTGACAGAACTAGGTATTTATACAGCTGATGGGAAAGAGAATTTAGTAACAGAAGTGGCTTCAAGAGTGGGAAAAGAACTTACAAGCCTTTCGAGTAAGACTACAAGTTATGAGGCTGAAGCAGAGAGGGATAAGACAGGTAAATTAATAACTAGCAGTGCTTCTGACCACGATTCTTTTACTAGGGTAGGTATACCAGCTGCAGTATTTATTAATATAGATCCTAATAAAAGGACAAGTATCTATGGTTCTCTCGAACCCTATTACCATACAGCTAAAGATCAAATAGAGCATATTAGTAGTGAAAGATTAGAAAGGAGTATTAAATTAGCTGGAAGTGCTATATATAATACAGTAGAAACTGAGCACTAAGCTAGTTGTGAAGCTAAAAATGAAAGGTTCCCGTAATGATGATAAGTCAGTATGAGAGCCTTTTTAGTCATTTTAAAATAGTTGGGGAGAGCATATGATGAAACAAAGAATAAGAGTTGCAGCCATATTAGTGAAAGAAGGTAAAGTCTTATTAGTAAAACATGTACATCCAAAGACAAAGTATCAATGGTGGGTGCCACCAGGAGGTGGACTAGAATCTACCGATGCCAGTATTTATGAATGTGTGATCAGGGAAGCATGGGAGGAAACAGGTTATCAGATCAAAGTAGAAGATATTTTATATATAAGAGAATTTAAAGATGATGAACAAGATGTTTTAAATCTAGAATTATTTATGAGAGGGCATGTAGTAGGTGGATATCTTACTGTAGAAAATATTTATGGCAAAGGAGAAGATGATAAGTATATTAAAGAAGCACAGTGGCTGAGTCAGAAAGAACTAATAGCTTTAAATGTTTTTCCAGAAATAATAAAGGAAAATATCTTTTGGGAGGAGATTAAAAAGGATAGTGTAAAAATGAGATACCTAGGAAGAAGTAACTAGTAGCAAAACAGATAAACATAAGAAGATGAATAAGCAAGGGTATTTATAGTATAAGAATTAAATTTTAGAAAAAAGAGGTAGAGGGGGATAAAAGTGAAAGCAATACCAAATATCATCTCAGTAGGAAGAATTGTTCTGAGCATTGCTTTACTTAAAGTGGAACCACTAAGTGGTGTGTTTTGGATTTTATATATAGGTTGTGGGTTAAGCGATATGGCAGATGGTTATATTGCTAGAAAAACCAGTAATACCAGCGAATTAGGAGCTAAACTTGATTCTATTGCAGACTTTGTTATGATTGTTGTGGCCGTCATTATATTTTATCCTTTAGTAAAGCCTAATTATCTCATATTATTTTGGATTCTAGGAATTGCAGCTGTTAGGCTACTAGCAGTATTAATTGCGTACATTAAATTTAGTACCTTTGCTATGCTCCACACTTATGCTAATAAGTTAACGGGACTTTTATTATTTATATTTCCTTTTGGAATGACTATCTTACCAGCAAATATTATTATGGGTATAGTTTGCTTAGTAGCAACCATATCAGCTTTAGAGGAATTTGTGATACAAGTAAGGTCGAAAAACTTAGATTTAAATAGAAAAAGTATTTATGTACCAAACAATGAAGGGCAGATAGAAAATCTAAATTAAGCGAGGGAAGTTTAAGTGAAGGAAATAGAAAGAATTCGGTGTGGGAATAGTAACTGTTTTTTAATAAAGCAAAATAATAGGGCAATCCTAGTAGATACCAGTAGAACAAAATATAGAGATAAAATACTAGAAAGCTGTAGGCAAGTAGATGTTAAACTTATTGTATTAACGCATGGGCATGTAGATCATATACAAAATGCTGCTTATCTTTCTAAAGCGTTAGGAGCTCCTATTGCTATGCATAAAGCAGATTGTGAACTCATTAAAAATAACATGCTAGAGCCTATGTTTGCAGATAAAGTGATGGGAAAACTCGTTTTGGCACTTTCTTTAGAAAGTTTTAAGCATGATATTGTGGAAGCTTTTGAACCAACCCTATTTTTAAATGAAGGGGATTCTCTAGAAAACTACGGTATAGAAGCAAGTGTAATAGCATTACCAGGACATACTAGAGGTTCTATAGGGTTAAAGGTATGGGAAGCAGATTTAATAGTAGGGGATGCTTTAATGAATCTGTTTTATCCAACAGTATCCATGCTTTATGGAGATAAGCAGATTATGCTAGCAAGTGCCACTAAAATTACTGAGCAGGGAGAAGCCACTATTCATTTTGGTCATGGAAAATCTGTAGCCAATAAGCAGTGGGTTAAAAATTAGTTATACCACTTCTCAAATAATGAGAGTAGAATAAAAGTGTAAAGATAAAAACACAGTTCCGGTTGGTAGTCCGGACGTAGCAAATGCTATCAGTAACCTGCCTCCTTTGGTTGTCCCTTCTTTACTAAGTAAATTAAAAGGAGGAATGATGATGGAGAGTATGAGGTCAAGCTTCACTATACTTTTTGAGGGACCTTTTTGGATAGGTGTTTATGAGGTACAAGAAGGTGGTCATTATGAGATTTGTAAGATAACCTTTGGACCAGAACCTAAGGATTGTGAAGTATATGAACTGATTTTAAAGAAGTGGAGCCAGTTAGAAAGGCGCCATTATGAGGAAGTTCCATCAAAACTTGTAAAACCTATGAATCCTAAAAAAATGCAAAGGGCTATAAAAAGAGAACTGCAAAATACAGGCATGGGTACAAAAGCACAACAAGCATTAAAAGAGCAACAAGAACAAAACAAAATAGAGCGAAAATCACGCTCAAGATTGCAAAAAGAAGCAGAAAAGCAGTATAAATTTGACTTAAAACAAGAAAAACGCAAAGAAAAGCACAGAGGTCACTAGCTCGGAAGTGATAGAGAGAATTATGAGTTAGTTTAAAGCCATAATGAAATACAAAAAGCACAGGAGATTTTGATATGCCCCCTGTCAAGTAGACAGGTTAAATATCTAAAACAAGGTGCAAATAAGCGATCACACATTTTTGGGTGGTCGTTTTTTCTATGCACACCATTTTTCTTTGTATTTCACTAATCGTTTATTTTCAGGAATAGGATATTCCGTTGGTTTTTCAGATACTAATGCTTCATTTCTTACTTCATGTGGTGTCTTGCAATCATATCTGTCTTGTGGCCGTTCCTTTGTGTAAAATCTTATATAATCATTTATTGCATATCTTAATGAGGCTTCATCTGTGATTTCATACATCTGATACATTTCAGATTTTATTATTCCCCAGAATCCTTCTGTCGGACCGTTATCAATGCAGTGACCTACTCTAGACATTGACTGTTCCATTTCCTGTTCTTTAAGCTTTCTTTGGAATACTGTACTTGTGTACTGAAAGCCTCTATCGCTATGAAAAATCGGTTTTGCATCAGGGTTAGAATTTATTGCTTTATCAAATGTTTTAAATACTAGCTTATTATCATTTCTGCAACTGATTACGTGTGAAATTGGATATCTGTCATATAAATCAATGATGGCACTCAGATAAAGCTTTTTCTTCTCACCCGGTACTTTAAATTCAGTAACATCAGTAGCCCATTTCTCGTTTGGCTTCGTTGCATTAAAATTTCTACCAAGCTTGTTTTCAGCACTTGTCTCAAGATTAGAAGATTTATATTTCTTCTTTTTCTTTCTGATTACTGAATGGATACCAAGCTTTTTCATGATTCTATGCACACGTTTTTTACTATAGTTGGTTTGATTAAAATGATTAATCCACGAAGTCATTCTGCGATATCCCAAGATATGATTGAAACGTTCATCATATTCTTTAATTAATTGAGTAAGCTTAAGGTTCTCTTCTTCCTGTAGTGGGACCTCACGATGCGACCATTTATAATAAGCTGATCTAGATATTTCAAGCTGCCCACACATCCAACTGATGCTCCAGCTTTTACTTTCATAAAAAAACTTTACTACCATAAATTTTGAATCATAACGCAGTTTTCCAAGTCTCACATCCCTTCGAACTCTTTCACTTTTTTTAATAATTCAGTTAGCATATCCTTTTCTTCAAGCTGACGTTTAAGTCTAAGATTCTCTCGTCTGAGGCGTTCCAATTCATCGACTTCATCATCTGTTTTATGACGACCCCGTTTATCGGACAATGCCTCCTCACCATTTGTATCATATTTCTTAACCCATGAGTAAATCTGACTATAGGATACATCAAATAATGCGGCGGTATCTTTATAATTACGTTTATGATTTATACAGTATTTAACGATTTCTTTACGTTCTTCAATAGTTGTTTTTCTTCTTGTAGTTGCCATATAGACCTCCCTTTTAGGATCATAATCCTTAAGTTCTCTATTGGCATTATACCTTATAATCCAGCGTCTGAGTACCTGTCTTGAAGAGATGTTGTATTTTGCAACGATATCATCAACACTTCCTTCACCAGATAAAACAGCCTTAACACACATGGTTTTATATTCTGCTGTGTAGGTAGAATTACCTTGTTTGATAGTAAAGGCTTCAACACCATAAATTCTATATTTATCAATCCACTGCCTTAATGTTTTACTTCCAATATGATATTTTGTAGCTAAAAAATCATACGAACCATATCCATCAAGATATTCTTGTGAAACCCGAGCCCGAAACTCAGATGTATGGGGTGATTTTGCCATAAAAATACCTCCTAAGTGGATTTTGGTTATTTACCTTGTCTACTTAGGAGGTATCATATCATTTCCTGTGCTTTTTGTATCTTTAAAGAGTAGTTGAACACTTGTGTAGCAGTCTTTTTACTGTTAAGCCTCCTGGATAACTGATCTTACTTATCTCAAGAAATTGGTGCTTATCAAAAAGATGCAGCAGATATTAATTGACTTCATTATTGATGGCTTGGGATTTATTGAAAGTAGATTCCTATAATCAATAGAGCATTTTTATGATTCTTCTTCTGTGGTACTTAGGCGGTTAACTTTACAGAAGTATCGATAAAAATTAGAAGCAGTTTCTCGCTGCAATGGATCTGTGATAATTTTTTGCATATCATTTAAGATACATTTCATTTGAAGGTTAGAAAAATATTTCATTTCCATTCTGCCCCATCTTGGAGAACGTGTAGTTGATGAAAAATAATCCCAAAAAAGAAGTTCACCATCTTTATCATTAAGTAAAATCCTATAAGTCTCATGGCTTGGGATAATTCCGTCTTCACAGTACTTACCTTCGAAATCATCCTTGACCATAAATGCACCGATAATACGGCGTTCTTCTTCGAGGCATCCAGCTGGACATTCCGTGAGTAAGCAAGCAGAATTTAATTTGAGTCTGGTTGGTACCTTAGGGGTTCCTTTAGAGTATCCACTTAAATAATTACCTGCAAAAACTGACCATGACTTTAAAACGGTGTTACGGCTATTTTCCATAAAACCAAATGCTGCTTGTGATTCAGGGGCTACTTTCAAGAAGAGCATTCTTTGTAAACGTTCTTGCTCAAGTTGCTCTGCATTTTTAATCTTTGATATATCATCTAAAATCTTGCCTACATAGGCTTGTCCTTCTTCGTCCGTTATAGAAATAAAACGAGAGAAGGCATCTGGAAATAGAAATTTCTTATGATTACCTGCAAAATCAACCGTAAGAATATTGTCAGTCCTATTTGTTATAACTCCTCTTCCAAATGTAACATGTTTGATTGCTTTTCCTACCAATTCCATCTCTGATCGCTCCTTTCGATAAAAAAATAAGAAGGACTTTTTATATCCATGCACTTAGCACAATACGAAAAGCCCTTCTTATACAAGACGGTTCTTTAGTTTATTATTCTATTAAATTTAGTTTATTTTGATTATTTCATTTATCATACCATAGATTGGAAAATAAAGCAAGGTGACAACATAAAATTAAAAACTATTAAAAAATATTTTGACAAATTTAAAATGCAGGAGTATACTAACAACAAATTAATAAAAGTAAACCGTTGATAGGGAGATAAAACTGTATAGCGCACTTAAAGAGAGTCAGGGAAGGTGAGAGCCTGATAGAAAGCGAATCAGACAAATGGACCCTAGAGGGTGAGGTGAAAAGGTGATTAGCCTTAGTATCCTAGACGCAAGACCAGCGTTATCACAGGTCAAGAATGTATTAGCATTCTAGTGAGGTGGGCATATTTTGTATGTCAATTAAGGTGGTACCGCAGATGAACGCATCTGTCCTTTGTTATAAGGATAGGTGCTTTTTTAGTTGTCAAAAATAGTGAAAAAATGGGAGGAATTAATATGAAAAAGAGTGTAGCAAAAATAGTAGCATTAGGTTTATTACTGGGGCTTACAGCAGGTTGTGGGAATAATAGTACGGCTAGCAGTGGTGAAGTAGCAGCAGCACCAAGTACTGAAGCTAAAGAAGGAATGAAAAAGGTAGCCATCGTTCAATACGTAGAGCATCCAAGTCTTGATACTATTAGAGAAAGTACGATAAGGGCTCTTGCAGAGCAAGGTTTTGTAGAGGGGCAAAATATTACAATCGATTACCAAAATGCACAAGCAGATCAATCTAACTTAAACTCTATCGCTAGTAAATTCGTTGGAGATAAAGCAGATATTATTATAGCAATTGCTACACCAGCGGCTCAATCAGTAGCTTCAGCAACTACAGATATACCTATTATTTTCTCAGCAGTAACAGACCCACTTGGAGCAAAATTAGTAGAGAATATGGAAGCACCAACAAGCAATGTAACAGGGACTTCAGATGCTATCCCAGTAGATCAAGTATTTGAACTTTGCAAAGAACTTACACCAGATGTTAAAACAATTGGTTTCCTTTACACAGCAAGCGAAACAAATTCACAATCTGTTATTGAAGAGGCAAAAGCACTTGCTGACAAGTACGGTTTTACATATGAAGAAAGTACTATTACTAACACATCAGAGCTTCAACAAGCAGCAGAAATCTTAGCAGGTAAAGTAGATGCTATTTATACACCTATCGATAACGGTATTGCTTCAGCTATGCCGGTTTTAGCAGAAGTAGGTAAAACAGCAGGCATTCCAGTTTATGTAGGAGCAGATTCAATGGTAGCTGATGGTGGATATGCAACAGTAGGTATCAACTATGAAGATCTTGGAAAGAAAACAGGTGAAATGGCAGCACAAGTATTAAATGGTACATCTATTTCAGAAATCCCAGTAGCTACTCTTGATAATTTCTATAAAGTAATTAATAAAACAACAGCTACTGCAATCGGTGCACCAGCAGATTCAGAAGGTGCAACTATCGTAGAATAACTTGTTAACTAAGAATTAGAATAGTTAGTATAATAAAAATTGATTATCATCAAAAGATGAATTAAACTTGAGTTATAAGCTTAATTCATCTTTTGGTATATAAAATATAAAAGGATGAATAACAATATTATAAAAGGAGACTAGATGATGAATATGATAGCTATTACTTCAGCAGTGGAGCTGGGGTTACTGTATACGCTGATGACTTTGGGACTATTTATTTCCTATAGAATATTGGATATTCCAGATCTAACAGTAGATGGTAGTTTTACTTTAGGGGCTGCTGTATCTGCTATTTGTGTTGTAGCGGGACATCCTGTTTTAGGGATTTTACTTGCCATGGGAGCAGGTGTTTTAGCTGGAATGGTAACAGCTACGCTGCAAACTAAATTGAAGGTACAACCAATACTTGCAGGTATTTTAACCATGACAGGTTTATACTCCATTAATATTATGGTTATGAAGGAAAAGTCTAATGTTCCTCTTCTAGGTTCAGATACTATTTTCACCTATGCCAAAGCCCTATTTGGTAATCAAGGTGTTATGATTGTAGGACTTGTGGTAGTAGTAGTGGTTTGTATTATTTTAGGACTATTTTTATTTACTAAGCTAGGCCTTTCCATTAGGGCCACAGGCGATAATGAGGCAATGGTAAGAGCTTCATCTATTAATGTAGACTTAATGAAGATTATTGGACTTGCTCTTGCTAATGCACTAGTAGCAACTTCAGGAGCACTTATTGCTCAAAAGCAATCCTTTGCGGATGCAGGGATGGGAACAGGTATGGTTGTTATAGGGATAGCATCCTTAATTATAGGAGAGGTGATTGTAGATATCTTTGTAAAGAGAAGATCTATTCCAGTTAATATATTTGCTGCTGTTTTAGGCTCTATTATTTATAGAATTATTATTGCTGCAGCATTAGCAGTTAATATTACAGCATCTAGTATGAAACTTATTTCTGCTATTATAGTAGGTATTGCTATTTCTTATCCTGTTATACAAAAGTACATACAAGTAAGTGTAAGTAAATCCAAGAGAATCAGAGGGAGGAAGGACACCGAATGCTAAAAATTAATAACTTAAGTAAGACCTTCAATAAAGGAACTGTCAATGAGAAGGTAGCAATGAATGATGTAAGTTTACACCTAGAACCAGGCGATTTCGTAACGATGATTGGTTCCAATGGTGCTGGTAAATCTACTTTATTCAATTTGATTGCGGGAGACTTTCTTTCTGATGAAGGAGAAATCATTTTAGATGGGAAGTATATTACCTTTGAAAAGGAATACAAAAGAGCTAGAAATATAGGAAGGCTTTTTCAAGACCCACTTAAAGGAACAGCTCCTTCTATGACTATTGAAGAAAATCTGCTTTTATCATACTCACGTAGCACGAGTAAGAGAGTTAGCTTTGGAATGAGTAGTAAAGAAAAAGCACTTTTTAGAGAAAGGTTAGCAGAATTAGATCTAGGACTTGAAGACAGGATGAAGACTAAAATGGGACTTCTCTCTGGTGGGCAAAGACAAGCAGTGACCTTGCTGATGAGTACCCTAGTAACACCAAAACTTTTACTTTTAGATGAACATACAGCAGCCCTAGACCCTGGTACAGCTGATAAGGTACTTAAGATTACAAAGGAAATCGTTAAGGAGCATCAGATTACAACGATGATGATTACCCATAACATTCAATCTGCTTTAGATTTGGGAAATAGAACCATTATGATGGATAGTGGCAGTATTGTACTAGATATTAAAGGAGAACAAAGAGCTAATATGACAGTACCAGATGTATTAGCTTTATTTAAAAAGGAAAGTCATAAAGAATTAGATAATGATAGAATTTTATTAGCATAAGATAGAAGCCTTATATTTTCCCAGACTTGGAGGGGAAATATAAGGCTTTTTATACGCTAGTTTGTAAAGGCATCTCTTTTATTTGAATCATAATACGCGTTACAAAATCATCGGGTTTACAAGAGGCAATATCATCTATTAAATAATCCTCATAAAAGAATTCACCGACTTCAAGATGGTGCCTTTGAATAAATTCTAGAATTTTCTTATATGTTTCATGTGTCGTTTCATAGCTTCCATGATGATAAGTAACAGCATATAAGCCTCTAGGTTTAATGATAATGGATGGAATAGTGGTATCGTGAGTTTTGGCATAGAGGCTTGTAAAACAATCCTGAAGGCCACTTGCTATATCTTCAAATTTAATAAGTGTCCCGAGTGAATCATGAGTCGTTAAAGCATACTTTTTACAAAATTGAATGTATTCTAGCATATAAGTTGAGAATTCCTTGTGTGTAGCAGAGCTTAAATTAGAACTAACAATAAGATATTCTTCATCTTGTTCTACCAAGACTGTTTGAGCGTGCCTTGTGTTAAGTGCTAACACCGTATGGTGGGTAGCAGTAGTAAGACGGTTTTTTATTTCAGTGAGGTCAGCTATAGCAGAATCTACTTCAGATAGCTTTTCTTCTAGAAGCTGTATATAGTTTTCGGGCGTACGTGTATCAAGATAGGTCTTAATATCCTTTAAAGGCATGTGAAGGTTCTTGAGTGTAAGAATCATTGTAAAAGTGTAAAGTTGACGATACGAATAGTAGCGATAGCCATTTTCTTTAACAAGAGTAGGAGAGAATAAGCCGATTTCATCATAATGAAATAAGGTTTGTTTTTTTACGCCACAAAGCTTAGCAAATTCACCTGTTGTGAAGTAAATTTCTAATTTTTTGTCCATATAAATAATCTCCTCTTGACTGTATGGTTACTGTATAGTTTAACATACAATAATGATGAAAACTATTTAAAAAGCAAGTCAAATATAAAAGGAGGTATAACAATATGAGACTCATTTTAAGCTATTTAAAAAATTATAAGCTTCTTGTGTGCTTAAATATTATTTCAGTTTTTGGTTTCGCACTTGTAGAGCTTGGCATACCAACCATTATGGCTAAGATTATTGATAATGGGATTGCTGTGGGTAACATACCCTATATTTATCAAATGGGCACTGTTATGGCTATTATCTCAGTTATTGGTGTACTAGGCACTATACTGCTTGGCTACTGTTCATCTAAAATATCAACCAATATTACTCGTGATATACGAAATGATATTTTTAAAAAAGCACAAGAATTTTCTCATAGCGAGTATGATGCTTTCGGTGTTTCTTCAATGATTACGAGAACCACCAATGATGCATTTCAAATTTTACAATTTACAAATACTTTACTCAGAATGGCACTTTTAACGCCCATTATGTTCCTAGTAAGTGTTGTGATGATTGTACGGACAAATTTAGCTTTATCAGGGGTTTTAGCCGCTACTATTCCCTTTATCATATTAGGAGTAGTGATTATTGCGAAGCTATCAGGCCCACTTTCAGAGAACCAACAAAATAGACTAGATAGACTTAACCGTATTTCAAGAGAAAATTTAACAGGTATCAGGGTGATTCGTGCCTTTGGAAATGATGACCATGAAAATGAACGCTTTTCAGATACCAATGAAGACTATGCAAGGGTATCTAAAAAATTATTTAAGCTCATGGCTATTTCACAGCCTACTTTCTTCTTAATGCTTAATATAGCTATTATTGCAATTTTTGGAATATCCAGTCAGATGATCAGCTTAGGGGCACTTCAAGTAGGTGAATTAGTAGCTTTTATTGACTATTTATTCCATGCTATGTTCTCTATTATGCTTTTCTCAATGGTATTTATTATGTATCCTAAAGCGCAAGTGTCTGCAAATCGTATTCAGGAACTATTAGAATGTAAGCCTATCATTGTAAGCCCAGAAAATGGTGTAACCGAAACGAAAGAGCAAGGTTTAGTAGAGTTTGAGCATGTTACCTTTACTTATCCAGATGGAGAAGAACCTGTACTACGTAATATTAGTTTTACTGCTAAAAAAGGAGAAATGGTTGCCTTTATTGGAAGTACAGGAAGTGGTAAAAGTACACTGATTAATTTAATTCCGAGATTTTATGATGTAACGGAAGGATCTGTAAAGGTAAATGGTGTAGATGTAAGGGAATATGATCTTAAAGCGCTACGAAATAAAATAGGTTTTATACCACAGAAGACAAGATTATTTACAGGTACCATTGCAAATAACATTCGATTTGGTAAGAAGGATGCAACAAGCAAAGAGGTAGAGCACTCTACAAAGGTTGCACAAGCTTATTCTTTTATTAAGCGTAAAGCAAAGCAGTTCGAGGAGCCTATTAGTGAAGGTGGCGCGAATATGTCAGGGGGGCAAAAGCAGAGATTATCTATTGCTAGGGCCATTGTAAGGAAACCAGAAATATATATTTTTGATGATAGTTTCTCTGCGTTAGATTTTAAAACAGATGCCACCCTACGTGCAAAACTTAAAGAAGAGACAACACATGCTGTTGTATTAGTAGTGGCACAAAGAATCGGTTCTATTATAGAAGCAGACCAAATTATTGTACTCAATGAGGGAGAAGTAGTAGGTAGTGGTAAACATGAGGATCTACTAAGAAATTGTGAAATTTATAAAGAAATTGCTTTATCACAGCTATCAAAGGAGGAGTTAATGCTATGAAAAACTTTAAAGAAACAATCAAAAAACTCATTCCTTTTCTAAAACCTTATTTGATTCCTTTTTTAGGAGCCATTTTATTTATTATCGGTGCTGCAGTCATTAATGCCATTACGCCAAGAACAGAGGGGCTCATTATCACGCAGCTCACAGAGGATGTATTAGCTATTAGTAAAGGGCTAGAGAATGCAGGTATTCATTTTGATTATATTATTAAAGTCCTCATTCTATTAGGGGTACTTTACGTATTAAGTACGTTATTTACGTATGTAGCAAGTTTCTTATTAACCAATGCGATTCAAAATACGGTGAGAGATTTAAGAAATGCCGTGCAGAACAAGATAAGAAAATTACCTATTAATTATTTTGATCAAAATAGTTTTGGAGAGGTACTTAGTCGTATTACTAATGATATTGATACAATCTCTAATGCAATGCAACAAAGCTTTAGTCAAATTATCAATTCAGTGCTATCCCTTACACTTGCCCTTGGCATGATGTATGTTGTTAATATTCAAATGGCCCTGGTAGCTACGCTTATTGTACCATTAAGCTACCTAGTATCTAAATTTATTGTAGGTAAATCTCAGCAATTATTTTATAATCAACAACAAGCACTAGGGAAATTAAATGGTGCTGTACAGGAGATGTATACGGGATTTAATGAACTTAAATTATATGGTAAGCAAGAAGATGCCATAGAAGAATTTGTAGGCATTAATGAAGAACTTTGTCAGGAAGGGTTTAAGGCACAGTTTATTTCAAGTATCATGTCACCTTTAGTATCGCTTGTAAGTTATTTAGGAATTGCTGTTATAGGGGTTATGGGTGGTATATTAACCATCAGAGGGGCTCTAACTGTAGGGAATTTACAAGCTTTTATCCGTTATATTTGGCAGATTAACCAACCACTTACACAAGTTACACAGCTTTCTTCAGCGATTCAATCGGCTTTTGCAGCAGCAGAGCGTGTTTTTGAGTTTTTAGAAGAAGAGGAAGAAGTAAGTGATGCACAGAATACTGTTAAATTAACAGATGTTAAGGGAAATGTAACTTTTGAACATGTGAAGTTTAGTTATAAAGAAGGGGCTACCCTAATTGAAGATTTAAATGTAGAAGTGAAAAGTGGTCAGATGGTAGCTATTGTAGGGCCAACAGGTGCAGGAAAAACAACACTCATTAATTTGCTTATGCGTTTTTATGATGTAAGTGGTGGTTCTATTAAGATAGATGGTGTGGATATTCGTGACATGAAGAGAGAAGACCTCAGAAGTCTTTTTGGAATGGTACTACAAGACACTTGGTTGTATAGAGGTACCATTGCTGAAAATATCGAGTATGGAAGATTTGGCGCTACGAGGGAAGAGATTATAGAGGCTGCCAAGGTTGCTAATGTCCATCACTTTATTAAAACCTTACCAGATGGATATGATATGGTGCTAAATGAGGAAGCATCTAATATTTCACAAGGGGAGAAACAGCTGTTAACCATTGCTAGAGCTATATTAGCAGATCCAGCTATTTTAATTTTAGATGAAGCAACAAGCTCAGTAGATACAAGAATTGAACTGATCCTTCAAAAGGCAATGAGAAACATCATGAAAGGTAGAACAAGCTTTGTCATTGCGCATAGACTTTCAACCATTAGGAGTGCGGACTTAATTCTAGTTATGAAAGACGGAAATATTATAGAAAAAGGAACCCATGAAGAACTGATGGCACAAGGTGGTTTCTATGAATCACTTTACAATAGTCAATTTGCAGAATCTTCTCCAGTAACATCTAATAGTTAATGATGGAAGCTAGAATGATAAGCATTCTATTTTACCTAAGAACTTTAGGGTATAAAATCCTAACAAAGAGGAAAAAGCAGGCTTAGATAGCCTGTTTTTTTATATCTATCATGTAGAGTTGGAAGTGATTACTTATAAATTAAAGGTAAATCGTATGAGTGGCAGCTAGAGTTCTTAGCTGGCTGTAATGTTTGAATATAAAGATTATTGTGATATAATAATACTTAATTTGTAATACAGCATACGAAGGTATTTATAGCGAGTGAATGAAGTAAATTAGAAGTTGTGGAGAAGATTACATATGGGGAAGCTAAAAATTAGCTTGGGCTCAATATAATAATAGAGAGGAGGAACATGATGGATAGTTCCATATTTCAAAATGTAGATTGTGTATCTTTTTATGTTGATGACCTTGATAATGGTATTTCATTTTATTCAAATGCCCTTGGGCTTAGATTGTTATGGAGAGCAGATTATTCATGCGGACTTGGCATGTGCGATGCCATAACTGAAGTTGTACTTGTTAATGAACACAATCCGCAAGTTAATTTTAAAGTCGAATCAGTAAAAAGTGCGTTAGAGGTTTTTCTAGATGCAGGTGGAAAACTTGAGTATGGCCCTTTTGATATCGATATTGGGAAATGTGCTGTTGTGGTTGATAAGTGGGGAAATAGGTTTTGCATGCTTGATATGAGTAAAGGACAGTATACAGTTGATGTAAATGGAAATGTTACAGGGGTTAAGTAAAATGAGATATATTGGAATTAAGGGTAGGGGAGTACAGTGATTAAGCATATTGTCGCATGGAATTTTAAAGAAGAAATATCACAGGAAGAAAACTGTAATAATGCTAAAAAAGTTAAAGAAGAGTTAGAGGGATTAAAGGCTAAAATTAAAGAAATAAGGACTATAGAAGTAATCATAGAACCATTAAAAAGTGGGAGTTTTGATGTTGTTTTAGTGAGCGAATTTGATTCTGTAGAAACACTACAAGCTTATCAAATTCACGAAGAACATTTAAGAGTAAGTAGCTTTGTGGGCTCTGTTTTAAGGAATAGAAAGTGCATAGATTATGAAATTTAAAAAATAAGGTGAAAGAGACTCAACCTTGGGGGGATTGGCAATGTATAGTTTAGAGCTGAGAAAGTTTAAAAGTTGTGATATTGGGTTATTTAAAAAATGGGTGTATGAGGACTATGTTGCTAAATGGTATGAACAACCACTAGATTGGATTTATGAACTAGAGCATGATCAAGATGAGTTCTCTTGGGTGGAACATTTTATAGTAGTTTGTGATGGAAAGGATATTGGTTTTTGCCAGTGCTATGAGTATAAATTAAGTGGAGAAGACTGGCATGGCGATATTGAGCTAGAAGGGACATATAGCATAGATTATATGATTGGCGAGAGGGACTACTTGAAAAAGGGAATAGGGACAAAAATTATTAACTTATTAGTGAAACATTTATTTGAAACAACAAGCGCCAAGAGAATTATTGTACAGCCTGATGAGGATAATAAGGCCTCCTGTAATACGTTGCTATCAGCAGGATTTACCTATGATGAGGAAAATGAACTTTATATTTTATAGCAGTACTATTTATTTTCTGTAATATCTATAGGTGTTATTGTAACATGACTATTAGCATAAATAAAAAAGAGCAGTAAATGTATCGTACATTTACTGCTTTTATATTATAGGAAGTGAAGTGCGTATGAACTACGCGGTTACTGCTGAGGCACTGTCATTGGTGCCTTTGGTAAAATACGCCTTGTAAGGGTGCCTTGAAGTGGATTTTTCTTACATTCATTCTTTTCCTCCTTCTTTAGTTGTGATTGGTTTTTTAACCTTTTGAATATTCATTTACAATAGTTGTTTTATTATTTAAAATAATCTAAAGTAGATGAATATTTATAAGATGATTATATGGGATATGGGGGAAAGTAAAAATGGGTAAAAAAGCTACGAAAGCAGCAGATAACGTGTATTGTATTGCACGTTACAAAGCTGCAGAGGAAGACAGTAGGTTTAACAGTAGAGAAAGTACGGCAGAGTTAATAGGAATGGATCGCACAAGATTAGCGAGGATTGAACTTGGCACAGTGAATCCTTATCCAGAAGAAGTATTACAATTAGCTAAAGCTTATGGCTCACCAGAACTTTGTAATGTGTATTGTTCCAAACAATGTCCTATTGGAGAAAAGACTGTTAGGACAATAGAGATAGAGGAGTTTGATCGTATTGCCCTAAAGGCATTAGGCTCATTACAAAATGCTGATGAACTGAGAGAAAAATTAATTCAAATTGCAGCAGATGGTGTGATTTCTGAAGATGAACATGAGGATTTTAATCATATATTAGAGGAGCTTCAGAGAATATCCATGAATGCACAAGCGCTACAGCTTTGGGCAGATAAGCATATTGAACTAATCCATAATAGAGAGGAAAATCAGAATGAAAGAAAATAGATGGTATATCTATCAAAAGGAAAGATTCCCGTTAGCTATGTACATACCTATGATTTTGGCATTTAGCTTCAGTGCTATTAGTTATTCAGCAGCAACACTTGATGGAAGGATTACAATTAAAGCTTTAGCCGTTTCCTTTTATGTGTCGATTTCCTTTTTTATGCTACTTCGTATTGCAGATGAATATAAGGATTTTGAAGAAGACTCAAAATATAGACCTTACAGACCTGTCCCTAGAGGACTTGTAAAGCGAGAAGAGTTAGGGAAAATAGGCTTTGTATTAGGAGTAGGACAGTTTGTTATTTGTGGTTTGTATGAGCCCAAATTACTGATTTTGTTAGTTGTACTATGGATTTATTATGGTTGTATGTGCAAGGAGTTTTTTATAAGTAATTGGCTAAGAAAGCACATGGGATGGTATATGTTTAGTCATATGCTCATTATGCCTCAGCTAGATTTCTTTGCTACTGCCTGTGAGTTCTTCCCTAGGCCAGGGGTACAAATAGGAAGTGCTTTAGCATGGTTCATTATTTCTAGTTTCTTTGATGGTATGGTTATAGAGGTGGGACGTAAAATGAGAGCAGAAGAAGATGAGGAAGAAGGAGTGGAGACCTACTCAAAATTATGGGGGAGAAAGACCAGTGTTGGTATATGGCTAGGGGCGATGGTTATTTCCTTTGCTTCTACTTTCCTTGCACTATATCAATTAGGAGGAGCATTCCCGGCTAGCATTACCTTGGGAATTGCCATTATCATCTGCATAGTAGGAGGCATACGTTATCTAAAGAATCCTCATGGTAAAAACGGTTCTAGATTAGAGGTACTATCTGGCATATGGACTTTAGTAGATTATTTGTCGCTAGGTATTATACCACTACTGTTATAATTTTTGATTGATAGATGCAGTTCAACGAAGGAATGTTTGAATGAAGGAGACTTAGATAAAATTGACATAGAACAACATGCAGGGTTTAAAAATAGAAAGTATACATATGATTGGAGGAAGTGTATGGAAAAGCAATATATAGTAACAGAGCGGGCTCATTTCATGTGTCCTAATATGCATTTTGGCATTCTACTAGAATTAGATGCACACTATGAAGAAAAAAGAGTAGAAGCTTCATTAGATGCCTTGGCGCAGGCACATCCTTTTCTAAGATGTACAGTCCAGTATGAAGAAGGAACAGAGAAGCTTTATTATGTAGCAAAAGAACAATCAATGATTTACTTTGAAGAGAAAAATAGCATTCACCATATGTGGGAAGACTATAAGCGTATTGCAGCGGAGAAATGGGATCTATTTGAAGAAGGGTTACTTAAAGTATATGTGTATCCATTAAAGGAGGGAATGAAGGTTCTCTTTGTTGCCCATCATTTATTAGCAGATGGACGTAGTCTGCTAGAACTATCCCAGGAATTTGCTAATCATTATGTATCCGGGATGAGTCCTAAATATATAGAAGAAAAACTGATTAAGAGTATACAAGACCTACCATCTAAGAGTGAATTATCTGGTATTAGTAAGCTACTCATTAAACGTACCAATAAACAATGGAAAAAGGAACAACACCAGGTAACTTATAAACAATACCAAGAATTTACTAAGGAGTATGTTAAAAATCATACGGTTAGCTATAAGTCTTACCAACTTTACGGAGACAAGTTAGAAGAAATGAAAACCTCTTGTAAAGAAAATGGAATTTCTATGAATGATTTACTAATGGCACACATGTATTTAAAAACGGGTACGAATAAGATTATTATAGCTGTAGATATTCGGGAGAAGATTAAGTGTTATCAAACGGGAGCACTTGGAAATTATGCTACAGCAATTGGCATAGTATGTAAGACTAAAACAACTGATGTAATAGAGAAGGCCAAAGAGGTTCATAAGTGCGTAAAAGCTCATATGCAAGATAATCGTAAATTAATGCTAGTACTTGCGTGCTACTTAGAGATAGAACCAACACTTTTAGATTCAGCAGCAATATCTGCACTTGGTGGTTTTAAGAGTAAGGCAGGAGAATTTGTTGGAGGCAGTATGTTTGGGTTTAGAAAGCCTAGTAGCTATAGTATTACTAATTTGGGGAAAATCAATAATGTTAATATAAAGGAAGCAATGTTTATTCCACCAGCCTCTCCTGCAGCAAAAATGACTGTAGGTGTACTGACTGTTAATGAAAAAATGCAATTATGTAGTAGTGCCTATGAGGGCATGTAATTTTGAAGCTAATAGGATAAGTAGACTCTTTCATAAGGGGGAATGGTATGATAGTCTCATTTGATTTAGATGATACGTTATTAGTTGATCCCACTAAAGTTGCAATAGAAAAACCATTAAGGTTTCCTTATAGTCTTATATATAAAGAAAGATTACGGTTAGGGACCATAGAACTTCTATTAAAAATACGTGAAAATGGGATAAAACTATGGGTATATACCACCTCTTTTCGATCTGAAAGATATATTAAGTCACTATTTAAACACTATGGAATAATAATAGACGAGGTGGTCAATGGCGAACGACATCAAAAAGAGGTGCAAAGAAATAAAACTGAACCTGTGCCATCAAAATATCCCTCTAAATATAGAATTGATTTGCATGTAGATGATGATGCATCAGTTGCACAGAATGGAAAGTTATATGGCTTTAAAGTGTATCTGCTAAAAAGTGATGATTTTGCTTGGATAACAAATATATGGAATGAAATCAATAAAATTAAAATTAATCATATATGAGAAAGTATGTACTAAATTGAGTACTATGTGGCATAGGTCTTTAGGTGAAATAGGGGGGATAAGATGAAGTACATAAAGCATGGGTCAGAGTTAACTAAAGAAGAACGAAAACAAATAGGTGGTAAGGCCTCGGCACTTTTAGGTTTGGCTCAAGGGAGTTTTCATATTCCTGAATGGGTAGTAGTATTACCTTCTGCATTTGAGGCAACGAAGGATCTAGAGCAAAGAGAGCTATTTGAGCAAGAGGTAAGAGAAACTATCAGTGCATTAGGGGGAGATGATAGGTATGCAGTAAGATCCTCTGCTTTGAGTGAAGATGGCATAGCTACATCATTTGCAGGTCAGTTTGAAACTTATTTGTGGGTGGACGCAAAAGACGTAGTAGCTGCTGTTTATAAGGTGTGGGAATCAGGCTTTAGTGAACGTGTAAAAGCCTATAAGGAGCAAAGAATGTTAGGTGGGGAGGTGGAAGTTCCTGCCGTTATCATTCAAAGAATGGTATGTTCTAGTGCTGCAGGTGTAGCTTTTGCTGTCAATCCTACTAATGGGGATATTAAGACAGCTATTGTTTCGGCTGTTTTTGGATTAGGTTCGGCCTTGGTAGATGGCGCATGTGATGCAGATGTTTATGAAGTAGACCAGAAGGGACAGGTCTTAAGCAAGGTACTTGGAGAAAAAGAAATGAAGCATGGCATAGAAGAAGGAGAACTTAAGACTATTGAAACCCCAAATCAAAAAGATAAGGTGGTCCTTCAAGATAGTGAAATCCAAGCAGTAGCTTCGTTAGCAAGAAAAGCAAGCCGACATTTTAATAAATATCAGGATATTGAGTGGGCTTTCGAAGATGGGCAGCTGTATTTATTACAGTCACGTCCAATTACGACTTTGGGCTTAACGCTAGAAGAGCAAGGGACTGTGGGTGTATTTGATAATAGCAATATTGCAGAAAGTTACATTGGCACCACCATGCCTCTTACCTTTTCCTTTATTAGAAAGGCTTATGCAGAGGTTTATCGTCAGTTCTGTAGAAATTTTGGTGTAAGTGAAACGATTATTCAAAAAGAAACTCAGATTTTTGATAATATGCTGGGCTTTGTAGATCATAGAGTTTACTACAATTTGGTTTCTTGGTATAAGCTACTTGCTATCTTACCAGGCTATCAGTTTAATAAGAAGTTTATGGAGCAAATGATGGGAGTTAAAGGGGAGCTACCTGAGGCTTTCTTAAAAAGTATTGAAACGCCTGAAGCCAAAGGCTTAGATAGAACGAAAGACTTATTGAGACTTATCAAAACAGGTTTTAAGATGTTAGGGGAGTATAGAAGATTAGAAAAAAGCATTAGGAAGTTTTACATAAGGTTAGACGAAAGCCTGGAAAAAGTAGATGTACAAAATATGAGGCTTGATGAGCTATATAGTTATTATAAGCTGCTAGAAAAGAAGCTTATGACAAAGTGGGATGCACCTTTAGCTAATGACTTCTTCTGTATGATTGGTCATGGTTTACTTCGCAGTTTGTCAAAGAAATGGCTAGAGGATGAAAGCCTTGCTAATCAGTTTCTGATTGGCCAAGGAGATATTATTAGCGCCAAGCCAGCCGAGATGATAGGACAGATGGGGACATATGTAAGAGAAAAGGCTCTAGGAAAACTATTTTTAGAAGGAGGCCTTCAAACCATTGAAATAGAGATTGAAAGGTTGCCTGAGTTAAGGAAGCAAATCAATGAGTATTTAACAACTTTTAGCGATAGGTGTTTAGATGAACTGAAACTAGAATCTAGAACAGTGGCAGATGATCCGCTTGTTTTATACCGCGCTATTGGTGCGAATAGTATGAATGTGCGAAGGGTAGAAAGTTATGACCTTAATCAAATGATAGAAGAAAAGGTCAATAGTAAACTCAAAGGGTTAAAACGAAGAAGATATATCAAGGTGCTCAAAGCGGCGAGAAGATTAGTACGTAATAGAGAGAATCTAAGGTTTGAAAGGACCAGACTTTTTGGTAGGGTGAGACAAATCTTTTTGGAAATAGGAATGAGATGGGCCTCTACAGGACTCATTGATAATCAAGAAGATATTTTTTATCTAGAGGTCTCAGAAATACTAGGTGTCATTGACCATACAGCGACAAGCTATAACTTAAAAGAACTAGTTGCTGTTAGAAAACTAGATTATGAAAGAGACACCTTAAAGGAAGACCCACCAAGACGTTTTATGGTGAAAGGCTGTTTTGGAAGCAGTAAGCGCATAGATAATTTTAATGAAGCTATGCAAAATGAGCTTGGCAAAATGATGAAAGGTGGAGAGATAGAAAGTGGAGAAAGCCAAGAAAGTAAGCAAGATAGCACAGAGCATTCGAGTATCTTAACTGGCCTAGGCTGTTCTGCAGGTATAGTAGAAGGATATGCAAGAGTAGTCCTTAATCCTAAAGAAGCAAGGTTACAGTTTGGAGAGATTTTAATAGCTAAGCAAACTGACCCAGGTTGGATTCTACTTTTTAATATGGCAGCAGGAGTTGTAGTGGAAAGAGGCAGTTTACTTTCACATGCAGCTATTGTATCAAGAGAGTTAGGGCTTCCAGCGGTAGTATCAGTAGAACAAGTGACAACAAGAATACAAGATGGTGACTATATTAAGCTAGATGGAGCTAAAGGAATAGTGGAAATTTTAAAGAGAAATGAAGAAGTGATAATTAATAGCTAATTATTGAGAGGTATTAAATAAAATAGCACTTTACATAAGGAATTGTTGAGACATTCTATAGAAGATGGTTTGTATATTGGAAGAGGTGTGATTAGGTGAATTATAATGAAATATTAGATCAAATATCCTGTGAGTACAATAGAGTACTTTCAGATAATCTTGTGGGGATATATGTTCACGGTTCTATCGCATTTGGTTGCTTTAATTGGGACAAAAGTGATATTGATTTTTTAGTTGTAACTAAAGAAATACCCTCATTAGAGGAAAAGAAAGAACTTATCAAAGTTTTGATGGAATTAGACAAGGCGTGTCCACCCAAAGGCTTGGAAATGAGCCTAGTTCTTGAAAAAGTCTGTTCAGAATTTATTTATCCTACACCCTTTGAACTTCATTTTTCAAATGCGCACAAAGAAAAGTGTAAGGACAATATAGAAGAGTATGTTAAAGCAATGAATGGTGTAGATAAGGATCTAGCGGCACATTTTACAGTAATTAGGTCTGTTGGTATTGTTCTTTGCGGCAAGGATATTGCAACACTATTTGGAGAAATACCAAAAGCTAATTACATCGATAGTATAAAATGTGATGTTGAATGTGCAGAAGATGAAATTATAGAGAATCCTATTTATAGCGTTTTAAATCTTTGCCGCGTACTTGCATATATGAGAGAGAATCTTGTTATTTCCAAAGAACAAGGTGGGTTATGGGGGATCAAAAAATTGCCTTCCGTATATGTGCCTGTTATAAAAGAAGCGGTAAAATGTTATCAATCTAATGAATGTTTTTCAATGGATTTTAAACTAGCAAAAGAGTTTTCACACTATATGGTTAAACAGATATTCGTTGATAATTAAAATAGCTTTTTAAAGATAAATTTGAAGTAGTAGATGGGAGGAGCAAGTTATGAAAAAAAGTTTAATTGCATTATTAGTAATAACGGTGTTGGCAGTTTCACTAGGGGGATGCTCAGAGGAAGAAGCACTAGAACTTCCTATTGGAACTTATGAAATGAAAGATACCTCACAAATATTTCCTCCCTATATTAATTTAAAGGATGGCAATGAGTTTATTTTTGTATTTTCTGCATTAAGCAGTCAGTTACCTATTGGTACATATAGAATAGTGAAGGATGAATTATTGTTAACTATCGATGATGAAGAAAAGATCACGTATGTTTTTAAGATTGATAATGGAGATCTAGTTTTCCAAGCAGACAAATCTGCCAGTATTCCTAAATTTGAAAAAGAAGATTCGATAGTAGATGGTGATATCTTTGTCTACAAACAAAATAACTAAATACTAACTTATTGGGTTGAACAGTTACAACAATTTTATGGTATAAGAAAGGACGAATATAATGAAACTTAAGGTCATTAATGAAGCATTTTCAGTATGCAAAATTGAAGATATTAATAAGGTCAATTTTGAGGATTCCTTTTGTTTTGTAGGTAAGACAGATGAGGAGTTATCTTTAGTATGTGCTACAAAATTTGCGCCAAGTGAAACCATAGAAAGAGAAGATGGTTGGAGAGGTTTTCGTATTGAAGGCGTTTTAGATTTCTCTCTTATAGGCATTTTATCAAAGCTTTCTACTATTTTAGCTGAGGAGCAGATAGGCATATTTGCTATATCTACTTTTAATACAGATTACCTTCTTACTAAAGAAGAAAACTTTGAAAAGGCACTAAAAGCTTTAGAAGCTAGGGGATATGAAGTAGTTAGATAACGAGTAAGGGGAGAAAAAGAGATGAAAAGTGAAATTGAAAACTATGCTGATTTTTCCATCATACGTTATGCGCAGTGTTGGGAAGATACGAGCATTTTGTTAAAGGGACTAGAACTTACTGAAGGAGGTACTTATATATCTATTGCTTCAGGTGGGGATAATAGCTTAGCTATGTTAACGAAACCAGTAAATAAGGTAGTTGCCCTTGATCTTAATCCAGTGCAGCTCCACTGCGTCTACCTTAAAAAAGCCGCTTTTAAGAAATTAGATTACGAGGCTGTATTAGCTTTTCTAGGTGTTACAGCATGTGACAAACGATTAGTTTTATATGAGGAGCTAAAGAAGGAATTGCCAGAGGAAACACAGCTTTATTGGGAAAGCCACCAAGAACTTTTAGAAGCAGGTATCATTCATGTAGGTAAGTTTGAAAATTACTTTAAACTATTTAGAACAAAGGTATTATCTTTAGTACATAGCAAAAAAACAATAAAAGAGTTAATAAGACCCAAAACAAAAGCCGAACGTCTGCGTTTTTATGATGAAAAGTGGGCTAACAGAAGGTGGCAATTACTTTTTAGATTCTTTTTTTCTAGAAGGATGATGGGGAAATTAGGGAGAGATGCAGCCTTTTTTAAATATGTAGAAGGTCACGTAGCTGAAAATATTTTAAAACGTGTACGCTATGCACTAACAGAGATAGATTGCTCTAAGAACTCTTATTTAGAGTATATTTTGTTTGGGCACTATGAAAAGAATCTACCGTATTATTTAAGACCAGAGCATTTTGAAGCGATTAAAGCCAACATCGATAGGCTAGAGATTCATCAAAATAGTATAGAAGGTTTTCTGGAAACTTATGAGGGAGAGGGGATAGATGGCTATAACCTTAGCGATATTTTTGAGTATATGGAAGAGGGAGAAATGCTGAAGATATATAAGTCTTTGATAAAGTATGCTAAAAAAGGTGCTAGAGTGGTGTACTGGAATATGCTTGTTCCAAGAAAGTGTCCAGAGGCATTAAAAGAACAGGTGGAGACTTTAGAAAAGCTTTCAGAACAGTTGTTTTTAGAGGATGAAGCTTTTTTTTATAATAGATTTTTAGTGGAACAAATCAAGTAAAATGGACATAAGGAGTATGGAGGAAAGGAGGATTTAGTGATATATGAATTGCATCAAGAGATCACTAAGACAAGAAAATGATACAAGAAATAATCCATTTTTGGATAAGCGTTGTGGTACTAAGTGGTTGTTTGGCTCTAGCTAAGGTGATTCAAAAACGATTTAATCCCCCCCCTGAGATTGCTAGAAAATTAGTCCATATTTTTATTGGGACAGTATCCTTGTTTTTCCCTTATTTATTTCATGAAAGGCTAACAGTACTTATTTTATCCTTTGTGATGTTTGCAGTGGTGTTTACCTTAAGACTTAGGCATTATAAGAAAAAGGAAGTAGGGAGTTATCTCTATAGCGTAGAGCGTTCAGCAAGGTCTTTAGGCGAGTTAGTATTTCCTATCGCCATTGGTTCAACCTTTTGGATGGCTAAGAGAGACCCTGTTTTATACTTTATTCCAATTTTGATTTTGACTTATGCAGATACAGTAGCAGCTATAGTGGGAACGCGCTATAAAAAAGGTAAATTATCAGCAGAAAGAGAAGATGAAAAGTCGTTAGTAGGAAGTATAGCTTTTGCTATAACAGCTTTTATTTGCACCTTTGGAATTTTAGCTAGTTATAGTGATATGGCTTTGCCACGAATACTATGCCTAGCCCTTATTATTGGTGGACTGACTGCTTTAGTAGAGGCAACTGCATCCTTTGGGCTAGATAATTTACTCATTCCTCTCTTGTGCTATGCTTTTCTTTTTAATCAATTGCCATTACCAGAGATTTATTTAATTTTAAATTTAATACTTATTATTGGCTTTTTTGTAGTGGTCTACAAGTATAGGCATGTTGTAGATTTAAGTAAGCTAGCTATTATGGAGAGCGTGTTAGCAGTATATATTACTTTTTTGATTGGTGGTATTAGATGGGGACTGGCGCCTATTACAGTTTTAGTCATTTATCCAATGTTTCCAAGGAGAACACCTGAGCAGAGAAAATTAGTTTTTAATAAGCATGTTATAGAATCTAACTTAGTGGTAGGGATTATTCTGCTCTTTTATGCTACCATTTGGGAACAAAGAGCTGAGCTATTTATGGTGTTTTACTTAGTATTTGGCCTACATATTGCGCTTAATAATTATGGTAGCCTTAGGGGGTATCACAGTGCCGGTAAAAAGAAAGCCTATTTAGTGGGATTTGTAAAAGGAAGTTTTTTAATTGTCATGGGGGCAGTAGCTAATTATCTGGAGTTTGGTAAAGGTACAAATTTATGGCAAATGGGGATATGCATGGTGTTACTAATGGCTATACTAGGTATAGCAGCTAAATACCTAGATAAACCTAGCGAATATAATAGGCTATCGTTGGCAATGGCATGGAAACAAGCAGGATTGGTAGCTGGAGGAACTGTAATAAGTGTGGTGGTGAACTTGATTATTTTATGATGCCAAAACTTAGATTAAGGGTTGGTGAAGTCAAGGTAACCAAGAGGATTGTTAAAATTGGAATTGCAAGATAAAAATGAAAGAGTGTCATCAATCTATAAAATAGTTTTGAGGCACTCTTTTGCTATGCCGTTTTTTAAAAATGGAATACAAGATATACGTAAGTTTTTTAACTTTTCTAGTAGGTGAAATTTGAAATGGAACGCTAACAAACATCATATGTAGCCAAAGTAACAACTAAGGTTTAAGGATAAGCTTACAGGGGGGAAAAACATAGTAATAATTTCATGAAAAAGCATAATATTGTAAGGTTACCTTGTACAATTGAATACCTTATGATAAAGGAGAGAGGGTTTAAATATAATGAAGCATATCAGCAGAGGGGAAGTGGCATTATGAGAAGAGGTAAAACAGAGAAATCGAGGCTTAATAAGCAAAAGGTACAAAGAAGAAAGGTGATCTCTTTATCCTTATCAAAACAACTTTCAATTTTTATGGTCTCTATATTTGTTATTTTTATAGGTGTATTCATTTTTAATAATAGGCAGATGAACAAAATGGTACAGGCATATAAAGAATTTGCAAGTTCACAGGAAATTGTAACAATAACTAAAAACATCTATACCCAAGCCATGCGTGGATTTAATAATTTGCAATCGGCTCTTTTATTTTATGGAGAAGAATTTACTTATTATGAGGATGAATATAATAAAGATAATGAAATCATACAAGCAGAGTTAGAGAAACTAGAAGGTATGAAAGAAACATTAATAAAAATAGATACTGTACTGGTAGAGAAAGTGGAAAAATTAAGAGAAGTACTTGAAGCCAACGATGCATCTAGTAAAGAAGCCTTAAATGCTAAACGTTTTAATAAGGCATATGTATTTATGATAGAAACCGGGCAAGAGAATATGGCACAAATCCAAGATATATTTAAAGAGGTAGATACCCACAACACAGAGAAAGCCAATAAGCAGATCCAAGCTACGGTTCAATCATTAACTACAATTAGTCGCATGAGTATAGCTATTATTATTGTATTTAGTATGATGGCATCTATTATATTTATTGTTTATATTAGGAACTTAAAGAAATCCCTAAAAGGCATTACTAGTAGAGTAAATAAGATATCAAAGCTTGAAATTAATAATAAAGAACAAGGAAACAGCAAACTTGAGAAAAGATGGTTTGCAGATGAAGTTTCAGAGATTGATGATAGTATACAAAAGATGAGCTATGAATTACTTGATATGATACAAGTACTGAAGGATTCTATTAAAGAATTGCAAAATGTAGACTCACATCTAGATAATAAGGCAGTCAATACTAGAAGTGCCTTTGACGTTATCAATCACAACCTAGACGGTGTAGTAAAAGAAATGAATGTTTGGAAGGAAGAAGTAGGAATTGTTGCGAATGTAACAGAAGAACTTACTGGCAATAGTGAAGAGACGAGTGCGACCTCAGAGAATATTACCAATACTACAGTAGGGGTTATAGAAGAAGCGGTTAACGGTATTGATATGTTACATAAAATAATGGAGCAGATGAAGCATATTAGGGAATTTATTGAAGAGGTAGTAGGGGTTATAGAAGCCTTAAAGAAGGAATCAGATATAGTCAATAAGTCTACTGATATTATTAATCAAATTAGTGAACAAACTAATTTATTAGCTTTAAATGCATCGATTGAAGCTGCAAGAGCAGGTGAAAGTGGCAAAGGTTTTGCGGTTGTAGCACAGGAAATTAAGAATTTAGCAGATGTAAGTAGAAGTTCTACTGTGGAAATTAAAAATTGTATAGATAAAATGGGCCACTTAATTAAACATACAAGTCAGTTGGTGGGGGAGGCTAATGAAGTAGCAGGTCAAGGTGAACAATTTGCTGAGCATACCCTTGGTAAATTTAATGTAATAGATGAGAATCTAAAAAGTACCATTGCTAGGCTTGAAGGAATGAATGTTGCAGTAATTGAATCTGGCAAAGGCATAGAAAGTATTTTAACAAGTATAAATGCAATTAATACATTAGGAAATAGTGTGAGTGAAAAGACAAACGGTATTACAGAGGAAATGAATGAGCAGGTAGAACTTATTAATGACTTAGGGGATGCTGCTAATAAGTTATCGACTATAGTTAATACCTTAGACCATATGATTAATAAATTTATTATAGATTAAAAGTGAGGGAAAATGTATGTTAAAGAATGTATTAGCTAGAGAAACACTAAGTGAATCAACAAAAGCGCTTAAAAGCTACTTTAAAGAGTATATTGATGAGAGCTTAGTATATGATAGTCAGTTTATGGATATTAGTAATACGCATATTATTGCTATTGGTGGATTCACCTTTAAGGTTCCAGCTCTAAAAGAGCTATGCAAGGATGAACAATTAAGTACCTATTTTGATAGTTTAACTCATTCAAGATCTCATTTGTTTTGTATAGAAGACTCTGGTAAAGTGAAGTATTTTTGCTATATGAATGGAAGTATTGTAGAGACACCCATAGATTCAGTCATCGAAAGTCATATGCTAGCCGTTTGTGAAGACTACAAAAAATGGGCAGGTTATATCAATATGAAAGGTGAACATGTTATAGACTTAAAAAAACCAGTGCCAGGCCCACATTTTTATACCAATATGCTTTTAGGAGATCGTATGAATTTTGAGCTAGCACTTCAGTCTACACCTAAAAGTGTAGTAGACCGCTTTGGGGGAGGAAGTTTTAGAGCACATGCAGCTACTCAAGTATTAGCTACTAGGTGGGATATGCTTCCAGAAGAAAATGGCTTCCCTGCTAATAGACAGTTTTATCTTGTAGAAGAAGGAAAACAAATTTTTTACTCAGCAGATGCATTAGATTCTAATATTAAAACAGCAGAATGTAGACATGGGCAAAATTATACAGAGATTGAATACGAAACAAAGTGTGGACTTCATATTTTAAGAACCATCTTTTTAGTACCACAGTATGAAGGTTTGCCAATTGCTACAGAAGTTCAAAGAATTACAGTTACGAATAAAACTTCAGTGACTAGAGATTTAAAGATAGTGACTACAGGGATGTTAGCTACTGCAGCCCCAGGAGCACTTATGGAAGATGTGGTTTATTCTACTGTTATCATGCAGTCACAGCTTATTAAAGATGAGGAAAATCATCTCATAGGTTATGTACCTTACTATTATCCAGAATCAGCAAGCAGAGATATTCGTTATACCACAATGGTAGCTTATGAAAAGGATGCTAGAAAATATCCAACAGAGATATGTACACATTACGGTGAGTTTATAGGCAGTGGTAGCTTATATAAACCACAAGGTGTACGTAAGCTTTCTAATAGATTAAATACTAAAGGACCAGGCTTCTTTGCATTAGGTTGCCCTATAAGCATAGAGCCTAATGAAAATGTTACAGTAGATCATTTTGTAGGATTAATTTCTGAACTAGGAGAGACAAGAGTACCAGATGAAGTGGTTCATACACAGCTTACCAATCTACATCATCAATTTGCTACAAAGGGCAGTATCATCAATAGCTTAAATGAGCAGAAAGAAAGCTACAGAAAGTATAGTACCTATTTACAAGTCAACACTGGTGATCAAGCCTTTGATAGTTATATCAATAAGAATTTACCTTTTCAAGTGCTTTATCAAACCTTTGTTTCTCGTTCTTTTGATTTAACTCAAAAAGGCTATAGAGAAATTGGCTTTAGAGAGATCCAAGATATTTTTGTATCACAATATTATCTTATTTCTATGGGTGAAATAGCTTATACAAAATCCTTGCTTAGGGAATGGATTGAAAAAGTATTTGAATACGGCTATTGCTATCATAATTTCTTCTGGAAAGGCAAAGAAGCAGGTAAGTGGTCTGATGATGGCCTATGGCTACTTCAAGCAGTTTATCGTTATGTCAACTATAGCGGTGATACAGGTTTCTTAAATGAAGAATATATTATTGCGGAAGCTGGTGGTAAGAAAAGAAGTGTTTATGAAACATTGAAAGCTATTATTACATATTCGGCAGAAATATCTGTGGGAGAGCATGGTTTGCCACTCATTGATTTTGCCGATTGGAATGATTGCTTGAAGGTAGATGATAGCTACTTATCAGGACCAGAAAAAGAAAAACGAGAGAAACCATTTAAAGGCTACTCAGAAAGTGTTATGAATGCTTTCTTATTAAAATTAGCCCTACAACACATAGAGGAATTTGCAGTTATTAATAAAGATACTGAGTATGAAGAGCATGTAAGAGAGTTAACTAAAAAGCTCGATGAACATATTCAAAAGGATGCTTGGAAGGAAAACTTCTTTGCTAGAGTACTTTTTAATAGATTTGGGGATGAGATCACTTTCTTAGGGGCAAAGAATGATGGCTTTTCTTCAGATGCAAACATTGATGGTACCTATTTCCTAAATTCATTCAGTTGGTCAATTCTTTCTTCAAGTGCTAATGAAAACCAGATTGCAATCATGTTAGATCAAATTGAAGCATACTTAAAAACACCATATGGTTTAAAACTAATGAGTCCAACTGATTTATCAAAAGTAGCTACTAGTACAGCGACTGGTGAGTATTTTCCAGGGGATAGAGAAAATGGAGGAATCTTTAAACATGCAACAATGATGGCAACTACGGCTATGCTTCAAGCAGCTAAGAAAGTAGTAAATAGAGAGCTTGCAAGTAGATTAAGTCAGTTAGCTTATTGGATGGTGGGACTTGTATTACCATATAAAGCCCTAGAGAATCCATTTGAAGTATGTGGTAATCCTCGTTGGTGTACGCAGTATAATAATAGCCAAACAGGGGAAAATATAGGGCCTACATTAAGTGGTACATCTACCTGGCTTGCTATTACATTATTTGAGATGTTAGGAATTAAATATGAAAAGAACTCACTTGTCATTGAACCATTATTAAGTGAGGAAATGACACAAATGAGTTATACATTAAGACATCTAACTTCAGAGTATATCATTGAGATTAAGAAGCCAGAAGGTTTAGTGAGAATAGTGGATAATAGTTACAGTATTATTTTAGATGGCAAGGTACTTGAAGATAATAAGATTACATTAGTGGATGATGGTTGTAAACATAAAGTAGAACTCATCTTTAGCGTATAAAAGTAGTCAGAGAAAAGGTGGTTTAAAAGTATGAAGAAATATACATATATAGACAACAAAGGCACGTTTAAACTCACAAATCCAGAGAGAAATAGCTATAGCTATTTCCCACTGGCTAATGAAGCTGGTGTGATGTCCAGCATTACGCCTCTTTTAAACGGAGACTGCAAAATGGGACAGAATACATTTTTATTAACACCAGTAAGCAGTGAAGACCTTCACAATAATAAGTCATCAAGAAATTTTTGGGCTTATATTGAAGGAAAAGGAGCTTGGTCAGCTACTGGCGCTTCGGCTATGTCTGCAGCGCAACTTTTTACTGAAGAAAAAGAGGCTACAGAACTAGAGGCGGGTACGATGTGGCATAAAATGACAAGGGTTTCTAATGCCTTAGGGATTAAGTCAGAAATTATTTCTTTTGTACCAGCTTGTCAAGATACCGTGGAATTAATGAAAATCACCATTACTAATATAAGTGACAAACAAATGGTGATTTCCCCAACAGCGGCAATACCTTTATATGCACGTTCTGCTGATAATTTAAGAGATCATAGGCATGTAACTTCCTTATTACATAGAATAAAAACAACAGATTATAGCGTCCTGATCAATCCTACTTTGACCTTTGATGAGAGAGGGCATAAGAAAAATACAATGATTTATGGCGTGGGAGGGGCAGAAGCTAATGGAGAAAAGCCAATAGGCTACTTCCCTATTGTAGAAGAGTATATTGGAGAAGGAGGTTCTTTTGAAGCCCCAGAGGCAATTATGTGTCAAAAACAACCTCAAGTTCTGGCAGGAGCGAGTTTAGAAGGATATGAAGCCTTAGGAGGTATTGTATTTGAAAATGCAACCTTAGGGGCAATGGAAGCAAAAAGTTATCTAGTCGTTATGGGCTTTAGTGATAATGAAGCTAAGTTTGAGGAAATGGCTAAAAAGTACTTAAGTGAAAGTGCTTTTAACCAAAAACTAGAGGAAACCAAGCTTTATTGGAATAAGAAAATTAATATTTCTTATACAACTAGTGATAAGCAATTTGATAACTGGATGTACTGGGTGAATTTTCAACCAATGCTTAGACGGATTTATGGATGTTCCTTTTTACCACACCATGACTATGGAAAAGGTGGGCGAGGCTGGAGAGATCTGTGGCAAGATTGTCTAGCACTTTTAGCCATGGACCCAAGTGGTGTAAGAAGCATGTTATTAGATAATTTTGGAGGCGTACGTTTTGATGGAACAAATGCTACAATTATTGGGACCAAACAAGGTGAGTTTATAGCAGATAGAAATAATATTACACGTGTGTGGATGGATCATGGAGCATGGCCTTTCTTAACAACTAACCTTTATATTCAGCAAAGCGGAGATATTAAATTCTTATTGGAAAAACAAAGTTATTTTAAGGATTTACAGGTAGAAAGAGGAGCAGCTAAAGATGAGTTATGGTCACTTAGTGAGGGTAACTATTTACAAGAAAAAAATAAGGTAGCTTACCAAGGCACAATAATAGAACATCTTTTAGTACAACACCTTACAGCTTTCTATGACGTAGGAGAACACAACAACTTAAAGCTACACGGAGCGGATTGGAATGATGGGCTAGATATGGCAGATGAAAGAGGTGAAAGTGTGGCATTTTCAGCTCTTTACGCGGGTAATATGCTAGAAATTGCTCAATTATTACGTGTACTAAAAGAAAAAGAACACCAAGATAAAATCATGTTAGCTGAAGAATTACAGCTATTAATAAAAGGTGATGCCGTACTTTATGAAGCTGTAGATAAGAAGCGTACTATTTTAGATATCTATTGTAAAAAGGTGAGACATACTGTAACGGGTAAACAAGTTGAAGTAGCAATTGACACATTAATAACAGATCTAGAAGCAAAAGCAAATTGGATGATTAAACATATAAGAAGTCAAGAATGGATTACCAATAAAGCAGGGTATAGTTGGTATAATGGCTATTATGATAATCACGGTCAAAGAGTAGAAGGCGATCATGAAAAAGGAACACGTATGATGTTAACAGGTCAGGTGTTTACTATTATGAATCAGATAGCGACTAATGAGCAAGTAGCTGAGATTATTAAGGCGGCTGATCGCTATTTATATGATGAAGCAGTAGGAGGCTATAAGCTTAATACGAATTTTAATGAGGTAAAAACAGACTTAGGTAGAATGTTTGGTTTTGCTTATGGACATAAGGAAAATGGCGCAGTATTTTGTCATATGGCGACTATGTATGCTAATGCACTTTATCAAAGAGGTTTTGTTAAAGAAGGCTTTAAAGTAGTTGATACGCTTTATAAGCATTGTAGCTCTTTTGAAAAAAGCAGGATTTATCCAGGTGTTCCAGAGTATATCAATGATAAAGGACGCGGGATGTATCACTATTTAACAGGAACAGCTAGTTGGTTAATGCTGACTGTTATTACGGAGATGTTTGGGGTAAAAGGAAGACTAGGAGACTTACACTTTGAACCTCAATTATTATTAGAGCAATTTGATAAGGAAGATCAAGCTTCTATTCAATTAACCTTTGCAGATAGAAAGCTTCAGGTGATTTATCATAATCAAAATAAGAAGCAAGCTAGTGAATATGTAGTAGCCAATATATCTATTGATAACAAACCATATGATAAGAAGCATGCTACTATTAAGAGAGAGGATATCGAGGCTCTTGATGCGTCTACACAGCATATAATCGATATTGTTTTAGAATAAAAAGAGAGAATAGTTATTTATTAAAGGGATTAGTGATATTAATAGAGATAAAAAGCAATCTATAAAAAAGAGTTGAATGATAAAATTCGACTCTTTTTTTAAAAGATAATGTAAATTTTGCTAATTTTAATAGTATAATAATTATATATAAAATAATGTAAAATATAGAATAATCATTGCTGACAAGGAGGATGCTTATGTTTGCTGTACAACTAGTAGATGACGAACCTATTGTAAAAAGAGGATTAAACAAACTTATAAAATGGGAAGAACTAGGCTTTAAAATAGTATGTGAAGCAGAAAATGGTGAGGAAGCATTAGAACAGCTTACTAATCAGCATATAGATTTAATTATTACAGATATAGGAATGCCCATTATGAATGGCATAGAGTTTATGGCACAAGCAAGAAAACAAGAGTATACAGGAGAAATAGTAGTTTTAACAGCATATGGAGAATTTGAATATGCTAAAAGTGCTATTAAATATGGGGTGACAGATTATATTTTAAAACCTATAGAAGAAGAGCAGATTATAGTAATCTTAAAGGATATTAAGAAGAAGCTCCAAGAAAAGTTAGATAATGAAAATAGATATAAGTTATATAAAGCAAACATGGGTAAAGAAAGAACTTTTTCAAGAGAAAATGATAAGTTACTCATTAAATATGCTATGACCACCAATCCAAAGGCGTTAGAGGTGCTAGAAGAGATTATCAAAGAAGAAAAAGGTTTTGGTGAGGGAGATGTTGCTAGTATGTGCGTGAGGTTTTCATACATATTAGAAGAGCTAGTTACCAAAGTGAAAGAAAAGTTTGCTTATCTAGGTAAACTCAAAAACATAGATGAATATCTTCATTATGGAGAGCAAGAGGAGAACACAAAAGATGATCTCATGAATCAGTTTTCTAAAAATGTAGGAGAGATTATTGGGATTTTTGAAGAGAGTAGGGTTATTTATAAAGATAACGTAGTCATGCAGGCCTGCCAATATGTAATAGAACATATAGATGAAGAAATTAGTTTGGTAACGATCAGTGAAACTTTATCAATAAGTAAAAATTATTTTTGTAGCCTTTTTAAAAAGGAAACGGGAGAGAATTTCCTTAGTTTTGTTACACGTATGAAGATGAGACGGGCCCAATTCTTGTTAAGAGAAGAGAATCTTAGGGTATATGAAGTCTGTGATTTATTAGGTTATACAGATACTACCTATTTTACAAGGCTGTTTAAAAAATATACTAATATGACACCTAATGAATATAAAAAGGTGGTGAATGAGCAATATGAGTAGTTCCTATAAAAATGTGACAGAACAAAAGCGTATTAAAAGTGTAAGCTGGGTACTAGTCAAAAGCTATCTTATTACCATGGGATTTTCCCTTTTTTTCGGGATGTTTTTATTTCAAACAATCTTGCAAAGAGAAGTGAACTATAAGCTTCAACGAGGAGAGAGTGAAGCTTTAAATACAGTCTCCTATTTTATTACTAGACAAATGCAAGAAAACGAAAGAGTATCCTCGGATTTGGCTACGAATCTATCATTTCAGTATGCATTATCTAAGGAGGATGAAAGCAGTACTGGGCTAGTGAATAAATTATTAAGAGATAGCTTTGTTGGTAGAAATAATATAAGATCTATTCACATTATTACTAAGGATGGAAAGATTATTTCAGAATTTAGGGAACCTAGTTACTTAAAGGATGATAAAAAATTTTTAAAACAGTTTAATTTACAAGCCATAGATAAAGAAAAAGGAAGTGCCTACTGGGGAATAAACACCAATATATTAGAACCAAAAGTAGGAAATACCTTATATCTAGCAAGAGTTATACGATCAAAAGCTAAGCTAGAGCCATTAGGTTACTTGATTGTGTATCTAGACCCTGTACAGTTTAATAAGGATTGTGAGGACGTTTTAAAGAACATTAGTATGCAGATCATGATTAAAGACAGCTCAGGAGCAATCTTTAAAATGCCAGATAATTTAGCAATAGATCATCTGGAAGAGATTGTTAAATGGGAAAACGATAAATATGATTACGTCAAAGAAGACCGTAAAAAATACTATTATACAGTACATGAGATGCCTATATTAAATGGCATGATTGTAGGCCTTAATACTCAAGCTAGGGACAATGATAATATGAGCACGATACTTTTATTTGCAGTAATCATGAATATTATCTTCCTTAGTGGAGCTTCTTTAATCATAAGGAGCAAGGTTGTTTCACCACTTAAGAATATTGCAGATAAAGCAAGAGTTATAGGAAAACAAGGTAAACTAGATACAAGGTTTACAATAGATACAGGCTACGTAGAAGTGTATGATATTACATGCGCATTAGATGAGATGATGGAAGAGATAAAAGGGCTTGTAAGTGAGGTTAAAGAAAGAGAAAAGTTACAGAAGCGATTAGAGCTCTCCATTATTAATCATCAAGTTAAACCACACTTTTTATATAATACACTAAATACAGTAAGTATACTCATTGCCATAGAGGAGAAGGAGTCGGCTAATGAACTAATTAAAACTCTGGCTAAGTATTATAGGGCTTGTTTAAGCACTGGGGAAGATACAATTACTATTGAAGAAGAGTTGCAAATTGTAAAAGAGTATGCAAAGATTGCTGTTATTAGAAATCCTAACATTGTACATATAACATATGATGTTGACGAAGAAGCATTAAAGAATAAGATACCTAAGATTACACTACAATCATTAGTAGAAAATAGTATCAAGTATGGTATAAGGAAGCTGGGAGAACCTGTAAATATACATATCGATATCAAACTAGATAAGTCCCAAAATATAATGAATATTAGTGTAGAAGATGATGGTGTAGGCATAAGTGAAGAAATGATAGGTAAAATTATGAAGGGTGAGAAACTAGAAGTCAAATCGGGGTTTGGCCTTAAGGCAATAATAGCTAGAATTTTACTTTGTTATGATTTAAAAGATACAAATGAGGTAATAGAAATTACCTCTAAATGTGGAGAATATACAAAAATATTATTAAAAATACCTTACTAAAAGGTAAATATAATAAAAATAAATACCGAAAGTTAATTTTTTTATGTATTATCGTAATTTTGTTAAGTTAAAAATATATTACCCTAGGTTTATAATTTGATTATCAAATATAAAACAAAAGGGTGAGATAAATGAAGAAAAAACTAATACTTAGTCTTTTAGCAACAACATTGGCAGCAACTTCTTTAGTAGGTTGTGGAGGAGATAAAGTAGCGAATTCAGGATCAGGAGACAAACCAGAAGCAACTGCATCAGCTGAAGCAGAGGGAGATAAAGCTGCAGACCCAGCATCAGGAGAAAAAACAGTAGTTACAATGTGGATTATGCCAAATAGTGGTGAGCCAGAAAAAGACTTAATGGAAATCTTAAAACCATTCCATGAAGCTAATCCTAATATTGAAGTACAACCAACAGTACTAGACTGGGGTTCAGCTTGGACAAAATTAACAACAGCAGCAACAAGTGGTGAAGGTCCAGATATTACTCAACTTGGAACAACACAAATTGCAGCTATTGCAGCAATGGATGCATTAGAAGATTTGACACCAGTATATGATAGATTTGGTGGAGAAGGTGCCTTCGTAGAAGCGACACTTCCAACAACACAAATTCTTGGAGCTGGTGCAGAAAGATATGCGGCACCATGGTTTATTGATACAAGAGCATTATTCTATAGAAAAGATATTTGTGAAGCAGCAGGCGTTGACCCTACAAAAGATTTTGAAACATGGGATAGCTTTAAAGCAGCACTTGTTAAAATGAAAGATGTAGAGATTGATGGTTTTAAAGTACCAGCTCTTGGTATGCCAGGTAAGAATGACTGGAACGTTATTCATAACTATGCACCATGGATTTGGGGTGCAGGCGGAGACTTCATCGCTGAAGACAATAAGACAAGTATTATCAATTCAGACCAAGCGTTTGCTGGTGTTAAATTCTACTCAGAGCTCGCATCAGAGGGACTTATGAGTATGCCAGCTTTAGAGAAAAACTCAGCAGAGATTGAAGCATTATTCAATGCAGGTGAATTTGCTACAATATTCTCAGGTGCATATGAAATTGCTACTTTAAGAAGAGAACAACCAGAACTTGCTGAAAAAATTGGTACAGCTTCATTCCCAGCAGGTCCAGAAGGAAAATATGCTTTCTTTGGTGGTAGTGCATTATCTGTATTTAAAACTTCAAAAAATAAAGAAGCAGCTTATAAAGTAATTGAATTCTTAATGACAACAGATGCACAAGTTGCTTACCAAGAAAAATGTGGAAACTTACCAACAGTTAATGCGGCTTATGAAACAGATTTCGTAGCAAATGAAGAAATGCGTGCAGCATTTAAAGAACAATTACAATATGGTAAGGCTTACCCTTCAGTTGCAGGATGGGGTCCATCAGAAACACTTCTTCAAAAAGGATTAAGCAATGTATGGGATAATATTATGGGTGTATTTGGAACATATGATCCAGCTAAAACAAAAGAATTCTTAGATCAAACAGCAAATGAATGTACAACAATCTATAGTCAGCAATAAATAACAGTATAGGATTGTATTATCTGCTCTATGAATATCATAGAGCAGATATATTATGACAGGAGGAGACGATATGGCTAAGATTCAAAAGGCTTCTAATAACAATAAAGTCCCTAAAAAGGGATTAATATATCAAATCAAGAGAAATAAATTAGCCTATGGGCTGATTACACCAGCATTAATTGCCATGATTATTATTCATGTAATTCCCATTGTATCAGGAATTATGATGTCATTTCTCAATTTAAATCAGTTTACACTTAAAAAATTCTTAAAAGCGCCATTTATTGGACTAGGTAACTATAAAACAGTGTTGTTAGATCCTAATAGTACATTACGCTCAGGTTTCTTTGATGCGTTTAGGAATACAGCAATTTTTGCAATTATATGTAGTATCCTTGTAATTAGTATAGGGCTATTACTTGCAGTATTATTAAATAGGAAATTTAGATTTCAAGGACTGGCTAGAACACTATTAATGACACCTTGGGTAGTACCTTCCTTCGTAGTAGGTCTATTATGGGGCTTCATGTGGCAACAAGATGGCGTTATTAATAAAATCATAGTAGATATTTTGCACATATTCCCAGAGGGGACTTATTGGCTGACAGGCCCTAAGGTATTAGTAGCCATTATGATTCCAACTATATGGCGAACAGTTCCGTTTGTTATGTTAATGCTTTTAGCAGGACTTCAGCAGATACCAGACGACTATTATGAAGCAGCTGAAATTGATGGTGCTAATACATGGCAAAAATTTAGACATATTACACTACCACTTTTAAGGTCTGTTTTATCTGTTCAGATTCTTAATGGTATTATCAACTATGTATATTCATTCAATATTGTAGCAATGATGTTTGGTCATGGTGCAGGCTTCCCAGGAAAATATGGAGATTTATTAATGACCAATATTAATCGTAACTCTTTCCAAATTTGGCAATTCGGTCCTGGTGCTGCAGCAACAGTTATTGTCATGATTTGTGTACTATCATTAGTAGGTGTATGGTACAAAGTATTCCAAAATGATTTGGTGGTGAATGACTAATGAAAACACAAAGACTATCTCAGAAAAAACGAAGAAAAGACATAATGGATACTATAGGGACCATTGTTGTATGGATATTTGTTATACTTGCTTTATTCCCAATAGTATGGATGGCAATTACTTCTTTAATGACACAAGGGGATATTGCTACAGGTAAATTTGGTATTCCTAATAATTTTGGAAACTATAAAGAAATGTGGGAGAGCGTAGACTTTTTCAATTACTTTAAAAATAGTGTTATCGTGTGTGGTATTACAACTGCAATTGCTTTAGCAATAGCTACCTTTGCAGGCTATGCAACAGCAAGATTTAAGTTTCCAGGCTCCAATATATTTGGTGCAGCAGTATTAGCTACTCAGATGGTGCCTGGAATTATGTTCCTATTACCACTGTATCTTGTATTCATCAAGATCCAAGATGCTACAGGTATTAGGATTATCAATACTTATGGAGGCCTTATCTTAGTGTATTCGGCTTTCTATATTCCTTTTAGTATTTGGATTTTAAGAGGCTTTTTTGCAAGCATTCCTACAGAGCTAGAGGAAGCTGCAATTATAGATGGTTGTAGTAAATTTGGAGCCTTTATAAAGATTATATTACCTATTGCTAGAATTGGTTTAATTGCTACAGGAATTTATATTTTCCTTATGGCATGGGATGAACTATTATTTGCATGGGTACTTACCACTTCTTCAGACGTAGCAACTATTCCAGTAGGAATAAGGTTATACGTAGGTAACTATCAAAATAGATATGACTTACTTATGGCGGCTGGTTGTGTAACAACCCTACCACCACTTATTATATTCTTTGGTTTACAAAAACAATTTATAAGAGGTATGACTGCTGGTTCAGTTAAAGCATAAGACTCTCAGAAAAAAGCAGCCTTATATAGTATAAGGTTGCTTTTGATGTTATAATTTACATAATATATAATTATCTGATTTTTATGCTAAAGGAGTGACAAATATGGGGGATGATAAGTTCGTAAGTAGGGTTATTATTGGTATTATTGGAGCATTAACAGCTATATTAGGTATATTACTATACGTGATGTATTCGGATGTGAAAAAGACAGAAAACATAAATGCTAAAGGTTTACTGGTAAAAACAATAAAAATATGGACTATCCATGGAGGCATTGAAACCATTCTTAACGAAGTAGCTAGAGAATATGAAAGTAAACATGAAGGTATCAAAATTGAAATCACTACTTTTAAAAACGAGGTTTATCAGTCAACCATTCAAAATGCTGCTATTACTAATGAACTTCCAGATATTTATTTCTTCTGGGGATATGAAAAACTTAAAAAGTATGTAGATTTAGATTTGGTTTGGAATATCAGTGAGGCAATGAGAAAGTACTATGATGGGGAACCCCCTTTGCCTGGAGCAATGGATGGCGTAACATATGATGGTGAAATATATGGTATGCCCATCAATGGGTGGTCTTCTACCTTGTTCTGTAATAGTGAATTGTTTAAAAAGTATAATCTGGCGTATCCTACTACCTATAATGAGTTTATAGAGATTATAGAAAAGTTTAAGGAAAAAGGTGTAGTGCCTATTAGTAGTAGTGCAAAAGAAATGTGGATGAATTCGTTATACTATATGGATTTAGTATTAAAAGAAGGTAGTGTTCAGGGCGTATATGCTGCTAGTAAAGATCGTAGCTTATTTAAGACAGAGCAATTTCATAAAGCTGCAAAGAACATGGAAAGACTTATAGCAACTCAGCCTTGGGAAGATAATTATTTAGAAAATGATGCATATGATGCAGCTTATTTATTTACACAAGGAAAGTCAGCCATGTTATTATCTGGAAGTTGGTCAGCCTCTATTATTGAAGGAGAAGAGTCTAAGGTGAAAGATAAAGTAGATGTGATTACTTTCCCTGGATTACCAGATTCAGTAGGAGTGGGCGGCTATGCAGATGCTTTAGTGGTAAGCAAACAAAGTCAAATTGCAGTGGATGAAGAGCTACAAAAACTATACTTTGATATAATCAAGGAAGTTTCTAGAAAAGCTATAGAAACAGATGGGATAGGATTACCAGCCTATGAAAATCAGATTATTAATCAAGAAAAGTTCCCAACTTTGTATAAATGCGCACAAGTGGCTCCAACTAAAGCTATACATCCAGCATATGATCAGATTTTTGATGAAGACTTAAGTGATGTATATTACGACTTATTAGAACAACTGATGAATAGAAAAATAAATGCAGATGAGTTTATCGAAGGATTATCCCAATAAAAGGAGCTCTTGTTTACTAGAAATCAATAGTAAATAAGAGCTTTTTTGATTGCAAATATCTTTGATAATTTTACCTAGGTTAATCGTAACTTTATCAACTTTTTGATAATAGTTAAACTCTCTATACTAAATAGTAAGATAGTCTATTGAAGGGAGTGTAGAGAGATGAAAAAAGGCTTTGCAATATTATTAAGTATGAGCTTACTATTTTGTGGATGTAGTGCTAGTAATCAAAATGATGTAGGTAAGAATATCACACAAAAAGGAATGCAGGAATTAAAGGGAGCAGTCGTATTAGAATTAGAGTTCAATCAACCAGAAGATGAACTGATGCAAAAAGCAGATGGTTATTCAAATGGTAGTGTATTTGATTGTACTTGGAGAGGTGCCAATATAACCTTTGATAACGATATAATGCGAATGAAAATCGATCAGGACGCAGAAGGAGCATCGCCAAAGTGGTCAGGAGCAGAATATAGAACAAGAGAGATGTATCAATATGGTATGTATGAGGTACGTATGAAACCTATTAAAAATGATGGTGTGGTATCCTCGTTCTTTACTTACACGGGCCCTAGTGATAATAATCCTTGGGATGAAGTAGATATTGAATTTTTAGGCAAGGATACAACAAAAGTACAATTTAACTATTATACAAATGGTGTAGGGGGACATGAATATATTTATGACCTAGGATTTGATGCATCTGAAGATTTTCATGAATATGCTTTTGAATGGCTAGAGGATTCTATTACCTGGTATGTAGATGGCGTAGAGGTATATAAAGCAGTAGATAATATTCCTCAAACACCAGCAAAAGTAATGATGAATGTATGGCCAGGGACAGGTGTAGATGATTGGTTAAATGCCTTTGATGGCACAGTACCATTGACAGCGGAGTATGATTGGATGCGAGTTACAGCCTACGATGAGGAATAAGGAGAAAGAATGAATGAAAAAATACCGAGATACTAAAATAGCCTTTAGTAATATGCAGAAGATAGGTATCTTAGTAGCTGTTGTTTTAATGATTGCCATTTTTATATGTATAGGTATTTTAATGTGTGGGTAAATGAAAAGCACACTTTTAGTACCTAGTAAATTTTTGTCATACAACTGCTACTTTAAATATAACCAATAAGGGGGAAGTTATGAGAAAAATGAGTGTTAGTAAAAAAAGATTAAGCAGCTTATTAGTGACGGCAATGGTTCTATCACAGATACAAGTTAATGGCATAGCAGCACCAATTACAACAGAAAAACGCTTTAATGATATTAAAGAAAATGTCTGGTATAGTGATGCCATTAGTAAATGGGGACAAAGTAGTATTATAGCAGGCTATGAGGATGGTAGCTTTAGACCTCAGAAAGAAGTGACAAGAGCAGAGCTTGCGTCTGTGATTGACCGTATATTTGCATTAGAAGACACTACAAATTCTAAAAGTTATAAAGATGTGGACCAAGCTAAATGGTATCAAGCAGCTATTGACCATATCAGCTCCGCAGGCATAATGAATGATGCTGGTGAAAACTTTAATCCTAATGAACCTGCTACTCGTGAAGAGTTAGCCTATGCTTTTTCTAAAGCTTATAAATTATCAGGCACTAATAACAAAGAATTTAAAGACCAAGAAGCTATATCTGACTGGGCAACAGAAGCAGTAAATGCTTTGATAGGAAACGGATATATGGTAGGTATGCCTGATGGCAACTTTGCACCAAAGGCGCATTTAACTAGAGCAGAAATGATAGTAGTCATTGACCGCTTAACATCTACTATTATAAAAGAAGCGGGTACTTATAAAGAAAGCATAGATGGCAACTTAGTTGTAAATACAAAGGATGTTATCCTTAAAGACATGACCATATCAGGGAACTTATATTTAGCAGAAGGTATAGGCACAGGAGATATAACTCTAGACAATATTACAGTAAAAGGGACTATATTTGTTGAAGGAGGAGGAGAAAACTCTGTTAAGCTTAACAATGTAAGTTTAGCTCATGCTATGGATATAGAAGTTATAAAACCAGTTAGAATAGTTAATAAGGGTAAAAAGATATCTGTTAAGTTAAGAAATCACTCAAAAGTGATTTTAGAAGGAGACTTTTCAGAGATTGCGGTACCATATAATGTAATATTAAAATTAAATAGTTCACTAATAGCAGATAAGCTAATAACCTTACCTAATACGACACAAGACAAAAATGCCGATATGGCTACTATTGAAATGGTAAAAGGCTCTGTAATTCAGTTACTAGTAGCTGATGGTGCTGTGAGAATATTAGGACAAGGTGAAATCAAACAATTAAATGAAAATGTAACAGGTGTAAAAACAGAAGTAACGCCTATCAAAGTAGTGACAGCGTCAGGAGTTCAATCCAGTATTCATACAAATACTTCTAGTGGAAGTAGTTCTTCAGGTGATAGTTCATCAGGAGAAAATGAGCCAGGTACAGGAGATACTGTAGATCAAACAAAATGGAAGTTAGCTTGGAGTGATGAATTTAATGGCAATCAAGTAGACACTACTAAATGGACTTATAACAATGGTTTTTTAAATTTAAATGAAGAGAAGCAAGTTTATCAATCAGAGAATGCAACTGTAGGCAATGGCAAGCTTACTATAACAGCTAAAAAAGAAGATACAATAATTGATGGTGTGACTCATAAGTATACATCAGCTCGTATGGTTTCAAAAGGACGATATGCTCAAAAGTATGGGAAAGTAGAAGTGAGGGCAAAGTTGCCACTAGGAAAATCATTATGGCCAGCTATTTGGATGCTCCCTGAAAATGATGAATACACAGGATGGCCTAGCTCAGGTGAAATTGACATTATGGAAAGTAGAGGTAGTGTTCCTAATCAAGTTTGGGGAACCTTACATTATGGAGAAAAGAGACCAGATAACTCTCAATCAGGGAGTAGTTATACCTTCCCAGAAGGAGAAAGCATTAATGGTTTCCATACCTATGGCATAGAATGGCAACCAGGTGAAATAAGATGGTATGTAGATGGTAAACTTTATCAAACCCAAGATAACTGGTTTACAACAGATCCAGAAACAGGAGAAAGATATGCTTTCCCAGCACCATTTGATAAAGAATTCCATATGATTCTAAACTTAGCATTAGGTGGCTGGTATGATGGTGTAGGCACTAATCTAGAAGTAGACGACTCTATTTTTGATGGTGGTAAAGAATATGCTATGGAAGTAGATTATGTACGTTTCTATGAAAGTATAGATGGAAAATATCCAGAAGCCGTAGACCCTGACTCTAAAATACCTGATCTTCCAGGAGATGCAAGAAAGCCACTTGCAGATGGTAATTTGATTTATGACAATACTTACACAGCGTATGGTATACAAGATAATCAAGAAGGAAATTTGGATTTTGGGGAAGGTTGGAACCTGCTTTATAAGGATAGTTTTGGAGGAGATGCAGTAGCAGCAGTTGAACCAGTAAATGGTATGCCATTTGCAAAAATTACAGTTAGAGATCCAGGTAATCAAGATTATTCTATTCAAATGATTCAACATACAACACTGGGCAGAGGTAGAACTTATAAATTATCTTTTGATGCAAAGGCGGAAAGTAATAGAGGTATTCATTTTAAAGTCGGTGGTGGAGAAGCAAGAGGCTATGCTGTATACTCTGACAGTTATTCTGAAACTTTAAGTACTGAGGTAAAACACATAGAAAAAACGTTTACTATGAAAAATAATACTGATATTGCAGCACGTTTTGAATTTAATCTTGGACTTGATGCGAATGATGTATGGATTGGTAATGTTAAGCTAGAAGAAGTTGAAAGTGAACCAGCTGTAGAAGACTTTAATCAACCTAAAGTGCCGCTTAAAAATGGTAGTCTTATTTATAATGGTACATTCGATAAAGGTAAACTAGATAGGCTTACCTACTGGAATTTAGAAGTTAAAAATGGTGGAGCTGCAACCATGAGTGTTCCAGAATCTACACGTGATTTACATATCAAAATTAACCAGGGAGGCTCTGATTTGAGTAATATCACCCTTAATCAAAGAGGGTTAAAACTAGGTGAAAATGCTAGCTATACGGTGGTTTTTAAAGGAAAGGCACAAACACCACAATCCTTAAAAGTAAAACTTCTAGGAGAAGATGGGCAAACGATCTACGCAGAGAAGATAGTGAACTTAACAGCTGAAAAGCAGAAATATGAATTTGTATTACAAGGACAAGGTGCTAGTACTAATACAGGTAGGTTAGTATTTGAAATGGGTGGTGTGGATCAGACGAATATTGTATTAGATGAGATTAGTGTCGTAGAAACTAGACAAGATTTTTCAAATGTTAATATATTCCCATTAAAAAATGGTGACTTTTCAAATGGGTTAGCAAACTGGAATGGACTTTTCATAGAAGGTGGAAAAGGAGAAGTTACTTTTGATGGTGAGGCAAAATTCTCAATTACTGATTTAGGAGCTAATCCATGGAGCGTTATGCTTGCACAAAACAATGTACCATTTTCAGCTGGTGTTAAATATGTAATTTCCTTTGAAGCATCATCAGAACTTCCAAGAGATATGGTAGTTAAAACAGAAGAAGAAGGTACTTGGAGAGCATTCTTTGAAAAGAATGTAACTTTAACTCCAGAAAAGCAGAAATATAGCTTTGAATATACTATGCCGGCAGATGGAGATAAGGACCTAGGTCTTAAATTTTTAATAGGAACTACACCAGGTGCACCAGAAGGAGCACATGTAGTTACTATTGATAATATCGTATGTGAAGTAAAAGATGGTTTGCAGCTAAAATCAGAGATAAAAAATGGGCAATTCAACAATGAATTAAACAACTGGAGTACTTATATTGCTAGTGATGCAGGTGCGAAGGCTGATATAACAGTAGTAGATAAAGCTTTACAAGTGGATATTAGTGACTTAGGTCAAAATCCCTGGGAAATACAAATTTCTCAAAAAGGCATTAAGCTTGAGAAAGGAAAGACTTATCAAATAGGTTTTAAAGCTAAAAGTGAAGCTGCAACAAAGTTAAAAGTAAGTGTAGGACATGAAGCAGAAGATTATTCATATACGAATTATTTATCAAGTGATCAGTTCTTTGATATGACAGAAATAGAGAATCAATATGCCTTTAAATTTACAATGACTAATGAGACAGATGCAAATGCAAAAATATCATTAGATGCAGGAAAACAAGAGGGAGCAGTCCCTACTACTATTAACCTAGATGATATTTACTTAACAGAAGTTCCAGGAGAGGAAAATGAAGAAGGTGGGGAAGATACACCAACATCAATCATTAACCTTTTACAAAATGGGGATTTTGAGAACCAAGAAGATTTCAAATGGAATAACTGGAAAGCAGGAACTGCTGAAGCTACGTTTATTCATAACGGAGGTGTCCAAGTAGATATTGATAATAGTGGTGCAGATACATGGCAGATTACTTTAGAACAATCAGGTATTTCAGTTAAAAAAGGAAAGACCTATGGTGTAAAATTTGATGCTAATGTTACTACAGCATCTAGTTTACGTATTGCTCTTCAAGATGCATCAAGTAGTGAATATATAGGAGAATATGCTCCAACTATTAATTTACAAGAAGGTAATAACACCTATGAATATGAATTTACTGTAACAAAAGAAGATGCATCTAATCTAAGCTTTAAATTCCAAATGGGCTATGACCAGTGGACTGCAGCATATCATAATGGCAAAAATCAAATCACACTTGATAATGTTATACTTTACGAAAAACCAGCAGAAGAAAGTGGTGAGTTAGTAGTGACATTGGATGACCTTATATTAGTAGAAAAAGGTACTACTACTAATATCCTTCAAGATGGAGACTTTAGTTCACAAGGTGATTGGGTGACAGGGGGACCGAATGTAACATTTGATTTTGCTATAGGTGCAGCTGAAGCAACGATTACCAATGAAGGGACAAATCCTTGGGATGTTATTATTTTCCAACCTAACATTGCTTTAGAAAAGGGTAAGGCTTATTCCCTTTCTTTTAAAGGAAAGGCTAATCGAGATAAGAAGATTAGAATGTTAACATCTAATGCTAGTTATGCAGAGTATTTTTTAAATACTTTTGAATTAACAAACTATTTTAAAGATTTTACTTATGAATTCGTAGTAGGATTAGATACAAGCTCGGCGTTAGAATTCAAGATTTTTATGGGTGGAGGTATTAGCTAGAAATTAGGCAGAAGAAAGAATAGAAGACAATAGTTAATTCAAATGGAACGAATTGAAAAGGTTTATTCCTACTTAAAAGATGACTTCTATATCGTTTAGAAGTCATCTTTTATATCATGTAATATAGAATTAGAGAGTATAAACTTCTAAGATGATTGGTACTTTAAAGTAATTAGAATAAAATATAAGGAGTTAAATATATGTTTGATCAGATGAATAGATTTATCATAGAAGATTACACCAATAGCCCTACTTTTGCTAGCTTTTTGCCAGGAATTAGCGGCATTATGGGAATACCTATTTGGTGTTTTTACGTTAATAGAGGTCAGGGAATCTCAAGCTTTGGGGTGAGGGATAAAAATCACTCTATTATGGAGTTTCATGCTGCTCAACAAGCTTATCAAAATGTAAGTACAGTCGGGTTTAGAACTTTTCTTAAGGTAGATGGGAAATACTATGAACCATTTTATAATGAATATACCAAAGAAGAAGGCGTAGAGAGAGTCATGTATATTGGCTCTAATGAGATGGAAGTAGATGAAAAGAACCCTATGGAAGGTATTCAAATTAATGCTCTGTATTATACTCTACCAAATGAAGACATTGGAGGCTTAGTACGTCAAGTAACTCTTAAAAATATTAGTAAAAAAACCCTTCAAGTAGAATTCTTAGATGGTATGCCACAAGTAATTCCATATGGTGTAGATTTAAGCTCCATGAAGATGATGGGACAAACTGTTAAAGCATGGATGCAAGTTCAAAATGTAGAAGAAAAAGTTCCATTTTACTCAGTACGCGCAAGTCTGGAAGACTCTGCTGTTGTTAAAGAGGTTAAAGGAGGACATTTCTACTTCACAATGACTGAAAAAGGTGAGTTATTACCAGCAATAGTGGATAGTGAAGTAGTCTTTATGCAAAACACTTCTCTTACTAGACCACTAGGCTTTATCACAAAAGATAGAACAGCTTTTCTTGGCGAAAAACAAATTTGTCAAAATGCACTTCCATGTGGTTTCTTTAGTGGCAGGATGACGTTGAAGCCAGGAGAAACATATACTTTCTATAGTTTAATAGGGCAAGTAGAAAATAAGATGCAGCTTAAAAAGTTCCAAAGTAAGGTAACCGGAAGCAGTTACTTTGAAAACAAATACCAAGAAGCTAAAGCCCTTACAGAAGAGATTTGCAAGGTGATAGAGACTAAGACAGCTTCACAAGTATTTGATGCTTATTGTAAACAAACTTATCTGGATAATGTTCTTCGTGGTGGTATGCCTTTAAAATTAGGCGAAGAAAATATTTATCACGTCTATTCTCGTAAGCATGGCGATACAGAAAGAGATTACAACTTCTTTAGCATGAGTCCGGAGTTCTACTCACAAGGCAATGCTAACTTTAGAGATGTGAATCAAAATAGACGCTGTGACATTTATTTTGCAGGCTTTGTAAAAGACTATAACATTAAGACATTCTATAACCTGATTCAATTAGATGGTTATAACCCGCTAAATGTACAAGGAGTTAACTATACATTAACTGAAGAAAATCAAATAAATATTTTAAAAGTATTAGGAGAAAATGAGCTACTTAAGGAACTTCTTTCAAAAGCTTTTACACCAGGTAGCGTACTTAAAGCCCTTACAGATAACAATATGACATTACAAGTTTCAAGAGAGCTATTTATCTCAGAACTTATGAAGGTATCAGAGCCTCATATCCAAGCAGTATTCGGAGAGGGTTACTGGACTGATCACTGGACTTATAATCTAGATTTAGTTGAAAGCTATTTAGGCATTTATCCAGAAACAGAAAAAGCCTTGCTTTTTGAAGACCACACCTATACATACTTTGAAAGTGCTGCAACAGTAAGGCCAAGAAGTGAGCGCTACGTCCTAACAGAAAATGGGGTTAGACAGTACAATGCTATAGATCATCATGTGAAAGCAGGTGTTACGCATCAGACAGCCAGAGAAAAGAACGGCAAAGGTGACATTTATACTTCAAACTTGTTTGAGAAAATGATGATCCTAGCCACTAATAAATTTGCCACCCTAGATCCTTATGGCATGGGGATTGAGATGGAAGGTGGCAAACCAGGTTGGTATGATGCTTTAAATGGCCTCCCAGGTATATTTGGTTCCTCCATGGCAGAAACCTATGAACTCTATCGCATGATAGAATTCATGAGAAAAGCGATTAAAGCTTATCCTGAAAAGGTGACTTTACCAGTAGAAATGACTGCTTTTATTAAAGGAATTGAAGAAGCACTTGTAAGCTATAAAGGTAAAAAAATTACAGAACTTGAATACTGGAATCAAGTAAACCAAGCGAAAGAAACTTATAGAACAGCTATTTTATGGGGAATTGAAGGAGAAAAACAAACACTAGGTGCCACTGAAATAGAAGCTATTCTATCATCATGGCTGGAAAAATTACAAGAAGGCACCCAAAAAGCAATAGCTTATGGAGAAGGCTTATGTCCAACATACTTTAGTTATGAAGTAAAAGCGTATGAAAAGGAAGGAGATGTGATTATACCACGTCAGTTCCAAGTTATTTGTATGCCTTACTTTTTAGAAGGGCCTGTAAGATACCTGAAAGTAGAAGAAGGTAGAAAGGTAGCTAAAGCCCTACATGAAAAAGTAAAAGCAAGTGAACTTTATGATGCAAAGCTTAAGATGTATAAGGTGAATGCACCATTAAAAGAAGCTTCTTTTGAAGTGGGACGTGCCAAAGCCTTTACACCAGGCTGGTTAGAAAATGAATCTATCTGGTTACACATGGAATATAAGTACTTACTCGAATTGCTTAGAGCAGGTTTATATGAAGCCTATTTTGAGTCACTTCAACATACGCTAGTACCATTTCTTGATCCAAAGGTATATGGTAGAAGCATTTTGGAAAATTCATCCTTCATTGCAAGTAGTGCCAACCCTAATGAAAAAATTCATGGCAGAGGTTTTGTAGCTAGATTAAGTGGGTCTACAGCAGAGTTCCTTCATATGTGGCAAGTCATGATGTTGGGTGAAGAACCCTTTAAAATGGAAAAGGGTGAGTTAATATTAAACTTTACACCAGCACTGCCAGCTTATTTGATAGGAGAAGATAAAATAGTTAAATGTCAGTTCTTAGGTGATATAGAAGTGGTTTATCATTTAACACAAAAGAAAGATGTCATACCAGGTAAAGCTCAAGTGATACATATCACTCTTACTTACAAAGATGGTAGCAAGAAAGTAGCCAAAAGTAAGGTGATAGGTAGAATGGCTGAAGACGTAAGAAATCATCAAGTGAGTAGTATACATATAGAATTAAGCGTATAAAGAATAAAGATACAATAAAGTAATAGCTTTAATAGACGTATTAAAGGTATCAATCAATTATTGAAACAAACGGCGAAACATGATAAAAAAACTCCCCTTGTTATAAGTGCATTGAGTATTTAAACGCTTACTATAAGGGGAGTTTTTACTTGCTTATGCTTAAAAGATAAACATTATTTTTTAGTAAAAAGCCATTTTTGATCTTCACCATTTTGGAAAGGCCAAATATGTGCTAGAGCACCTTCAGAAGTACTTCCAGACTGAATAGAGAGGGCTTTACCAGATGCTTTATTCAATATTTTGCAGTAGCTTCCCTCAGTATAATAAATTTCCCATAGTTGATCAGGTGTATTATTATCTGAGCGTTGTTCAACAAGTGCACCATCATAAGTAGCAGAACTGCGGACAGAGAGTAACCTGCCACTTGCAACATTTTTGATTTTATAGGTATTAGAACCTGTACTAATTAATTGCCACTGTTGATTAGTACCATTCCCAAGTCCCCACTGTTGGACATTAGCATTTTGATAAGTACCAGCACCATCTAAAGCCATTTGACTTCTTTTATTTGCTATAGTATAGGTACCATTAGAAAAGATGTTTGAAGTAGGAGGAGTACTGTTACTAGGAGTGAATTTAACCCAGTCATAATAAGCATTAAGATTAGTTGCACCGTTATAAGCACCTAACCAGTCATTAACCTGTGAAGTACCAGGCCAAATATTCATCATGATTTTTCCTGGAGTTGAAGGAATATTAGTAGTAGCAGTATACACTGCTCTACCATCTACATACCAGGTAATGGAGTTAGGTTTCCAGTCAAAAGCATAAGTATGAAAACTAGTAGAAGCATCAAAACCTAAAGAGTATACATACTCATGATTACCTACGCCGTTCGTATAATAATTAAATTGAACGATATTTGTATTTTTTCCTAGAAACTCTATATCAATTTCATCCCACTGTGTGCCATATGAAGGCCCAGTATATGTAAAGAAAGATGAAACAATACCAGAATTTTTAGCTGGTTTCATACGCACTTCATAGAGTCCATAGCCATACTTTTGAGATGTAGATATTTCCCCACCGGCATAACCACCATTAGAATCTGATAAAATAGATAATTGAGCAAAACCATTTTGACTACGTACAGCATTGGAGCGCCAAGTACAATTAAACATGCCACCATTACTCCAACCATTGGATACTTGAAACTGATTAAGGGAATTAAAGTCATCAAAGAAACTGGAAGCTGCAAAAAGAGGTTTAGGTATTAAGAAGGCTAGAAGAAAAGAAAAAATAATTCCTACAAACAATAAAGTCTTACTAAATGTTTTTTGCATAAAATCACCTCTATAATTTATTATACAATCTATTATAGAGGTGATTTTGACTAAACATAGTGGAAAAAAGTATGGTTTTATATAAAAATATTACTATTTTATAAAAATTCTGTACATTATTATAAACACTTTGTATAAATGGCAAGATTGATAGGAAAAAATAGTAATCATCTAATGACTAGCTGCTTCTAAAAGTCTATTTTTAATAAACAATCCAGATTCAGATAAATCGTCATCAGTCCAATTTCCTCTTGAAATCGTAAGTGGTTTTAAAAGAGAGGCAGTTTCTTTTTTATCACAAAGACTCCAGTTTACCCAGCTTACATTATGTTCATTGAGTAGGTCCATCCAGATATCAGATTGCTCTTCATTGAAGCCAGTATTACCAGAGGCATCACAAGTACCAAATTCAGATACGAATACAGGTAACTTATATTTATTAATACAATCCACTAAGCGCTGACGTAATGAGTCACGGTGTGTATCAGCATAGAAGTGGAGTGCATACATAATATTTTCACCCTCCAATGGATTTTGGGCAGCTAAATGGATATCTTGGCTCCAAGTAGGTGTACCAGCTATGATAATACCTTGCTTATCAATGGCACGAATAGTTGAAATAAGTGTCTCACAGTAAGGTTTAACTTCATTGTCCCAGGTTACATCTGCACCATTTGGCTCATTACACAGTTCATAAATAATATTAGGATAGTTTTGATATTCAGCTGATATCTCACTAAAGAATCTAATAGCTTCATCTTTATGTGTATTAGGATTGCCATCGCTTAAGCAGTGCCAGTCTACAATAACATAGAGACCAGCTTTAGTAGCAAGATCAATGCCTTCTCGCATTAAGTTTTCTAAGCCCTCAGTATTTCCTAAGTAGCCAGAATTATTGTCCGTATACATTGCCAGACGAATAACATTTGCCTTCCAGTCATCACGTAGCGTATTAAAACAACCCTCATTTACAAAAGCCGGAAACCATTGTATGCCATGAGTGCTGACACCACGAAGCTGAAAAGGTTCTTGATTTTCATCTACTATGTAAGTTTCCTTCACATTAAGTCTTCCATGCATACCTACAGGGGTACTAGGGTCAAAGGTAGGAGCAGGTTTGGGTTCGGGAAGAGAGATGCTAGGAGTGGATACTGGGGTAGGAGAATTGGACGCATCTTTAGTGGTTGGTTCGACTGTCTCTAATACAGTTGAGGGAGTTGAACTAGAAGGCGTAGAAGCCATTTCATTATTTGTAGACATTGAACAGCTGACCATAAATGGGCAAAGTATAAGTAATACAAAAAGATATTTTTTAAAATCCTTTAACATAAATAATCACATCCTCTATTATAAATGATTTAAAATTTATAATTATATGATAACATTTTTGGCAAAATTAGTGTAAATTTAATTAAATGTGATAATTATTTATATTTAAATAGTAATTTTATCATATATATAATAAAATTCAGTTAAAAGCATTAGGGGGGATAGTATGCTCAAGATTATAAATAAGGATGCGTTGGATGAATTAGCAGAGGTATTAGGAAAAGGAATTTATGAGGGTTACACCTTAGAAAGAATACAGAGGGAAGCACCAGATTTTCACTTTTATTTAAAGGAAAATCATGAGGTGCTGGCCTGCTGTTCCATTTGGATACATACAAACATGATAGATGAAAAAGGAGTAAGGGCAGGAGCTATTGGTCACTTTGAGGCGTGTAATGAAGACTCGGCTAAAATAGTTTTAATGGAAGCCTGTAATAAGCTTAAGGAGGTAGGAGAAGCCTATGTAATTGGCCCTATTGATGGAAGTACATGGAATAGTTATCGATTAGTGACACATAGCGATGGTTCAATGCCCTTTTTAATGGAGCCTAAATATAAACGAGGATATAGTCAGTGGCTAGAAAACATAGGGTTTAAGCCTACTTACCAATATTTTTCTACTAAAGAAACCATAGAAAGAGTAGTTGAAGAAACTACAAAAGCTAATCAAAACGAAATAAATCAAAGCAAGCTAGAGCAAAGTGAATTAGAACTAAATGAGTTGGACCAAAGTATAAATGAAAAACAAAGACTTCTTGAAATTAAAACTATTAAGTTAACGCAATTAGAAGAAGCTTTAGATAAAATCTATGAAATTAGCATCCAAAGTTTTAAGAGTAACTTATTTTATAAGCCTATAGAAAGAGAAGCTTTTAAAGCTATGTATCGAGGCTATCAGCAATTTTTAGTAGAGGAACTGGTTTTAATTGCAGAAAAGGCTGGTAGACCAGTGGGCTTTATTTTTGCAGTACCTAACTACTTTGATCAGACAAGAAGGTCTGTCATCATTAAAACCATTGCTGTACTTCCTGAATATCAACAAGAAGGCATAGGGAAGAAGCTTTATCAGGAAATTACTAATAAAGCTTTAAATTTAGGATTTACAGAGTTTATTACAGCACTCATTTATAAAGGGAATCACTCACAAAAGCTTTGTGAAAGCGCAAAGATGATGAGAGAGTATACTTTGTTTAGAAAGGAACTAAATAATGAACTTAGTTGAAATCCTTGAGAAAACCGCTTTGGATAAAGGTACATATCTTGCCTTTATTGAGAAGAAAGAAACGTTAGATTACAGCACCTTTTTAGAACGAGCTGGAAAAGTAGCCACAGTTTTAAAGTCAGAGGGTATTCAAAAAGGTGATCAGATTTTACTTCTAGAGCCAATTTCTACGAGGCTGTATCTTTTTCTAGTGGCGCTTTGGAGCCTTGGAGCAACAGTAGTTATTTTTGATCCATCAGCAGGTAGAGCTCACATAGAAAAGTGCTTAACAAGAGTAGAGTTAAAAGCTTTTATTGGTATGAGGAAAGCTATGCTTTTAAAATGCATCCTTCCTAGCCTAAGAAGAATCCCAAAAACTTTAACGGTAGACCGTCTATTAAAGCAAAGTGAGAAAGTAGCAGCTGAAGGCTATGTAGAACCTTTGGAGGATGAGGCTCCAGCACTGATTACTTTTACAAGTGGTAGTACCAATATTCCGAAAGCTATTGTAAGAACGCATTACTTTTTAATAAAACAGTATGAAGTTCTAGATCAAACTATGGATTATCAAGAAGACGACATAGACCTTGCTACCATGCCGGTATTTACCTTAGCTAATCTAGCAAAGGGCATTACAACAGTTATTCCAGACGATAGCTTTAGTGACATTTCAAAGCTAAATGCCAGACGCTTAATACAACAGATCAAGAAGCAGCATATTACTAGATTATCTTCCTCACCAACAGTAGCTCTTTTACTAGCAGAAGCAGCGAAGGAAACAGATGATTTAGCATCTATTAGAAGATTAAATATAGGGGGAGGTCCCATTTTTCCCAATATGTTACCAGTTCTAAAACAGGGCTTTAAAGCAGCTGCTATTACTATTGTTTATGGTTCTTCAGAAGCAGAACCTATTAGTGAACTTGATAGCACTCAGCTAACAGAAGATATACTTAATCAAATGAAACAAGGAAAGGGTCTATTTGTAGGAAAGCCAGTAAATGCAGTTACTTGTCAGTTAGTAAAGGGAAGTAAGCTTAAGTCGCAAATGACAGAAGAAGAACTAACGGCTACCTTTTGTAAAATCAATGAACCAGGGGAAATTATCGTCACCGGTGAGCATGTTTTAAAGACTTATTTACAAGGGATAGGGGATGAGGAGAATAAGATAAAAACCTCTAGGGCAATATGGCATAGAACAGGAGACTTAGGGTGTTTAGATGAGAGTGGCAATCTATGGTTACTTGGAAGAGCTATGGCAACTACTAAGAGAGAAGCACATACGCTATATCCTTTTGCTATTGAATGCGAAGTTTGTGTCCACTATAACGTTCCAAGAGCAGCTTATTTGTTTCATAAGGGAAAACATTTATTAATTATTGAAGAGCCACAAGAAGGAGTAGGATTGAAAGTAGAAGATAAAGCATATATCAAAGAAAAATATCAATTAGGTGAGGTAATAACATTAAAGCAAATTCCCTTAGATACGAGACATCGAGCAAAAGTAGAGTACGGAAAGCTTATTAAGTTAATAGAAAAAATTGGCTAACTGAAGAGAATAGGATAGAGGAAGAGCAATTTTATAGGTGTGTTAATGATGAAGTAAGCTTGATTAGTATTAAGAAATAGTAAGTTAAATACAATTGAAGGAGATAGTTTAGTGGAAAAACAAAAAAGAAAAAGCTAAAATTAGTAGATATCCTACCGATATTAATTGGTGCCATTATTGGCTATACAATAGGTTTTGATAGTGTAAAACTCTTTCCTAAAGAATTTATAAAATCATTAAATTTAGTAGCTGTTCTTATTATCTTTATAACTATTTACTATAGTTCCATCTTACTTCATGAATTAGGACATTTTTGCGCTTTTAAAGCAATGGGTGTAAATATAAGGATGATTAAAGTATCTATAGTAGGAGTTATATTTAATAAGAATAAGACAAGTCTAAAGATTAATCCTAGTGGACTTGGCGTAGGGGGAATTGTTGTACCTCATATAGGAATTATTTCAGATGAAGCTAAGTTTAAAGAGATGCAGAAAATTTATGCAAAAGCTATGATAGCAGCACCTATGGTTACCCTTAGCCTTGTTATTTTAGGAGGCATTAGTATAGTAATAAGTAGTGTAATGGGAATAATGAATACCCCTTATTTAATGATAACTGGTATATTCCTTTGCCTATTTAATATATTGTTGTGTATTGGATGCTTTATTAAAACAGAAAATGTATATGGAGATTTTAGGGCCTACTCTTGCTTCAAAAAGGATAATTTTTTTGCAGCATTAATGATGTATCAGTATATTATGCTGGCTGAGGATTTTGTGGAAGAAAGAGCAGGCAATACTTATTTAAGGCAAGTATTAATTGAAGGATTTAAAAATAGAGCAGCTGAAAAGGAAGTAGATATGTTGACCATATCTTGTAGTGCCACCTTTCTTATAGAATATCTTGTAGGAGAGATGGAAAAGCTACCTGAGTCCATTGCCGAGTATATAGATTACTGCTACTTAAACCAGACGCTCTTAACCAATCAAAAGGCATTAGAAATACATAAGAGCTTTTTGGTATATATGGCTTATTATTTTGAAAAAACAGGTGAACATAGCAAAGCAGAGCAAATTTATGAAGAGTTTATTACAAAGCTACCTAAAAACCAAGTATTTGATTATTGGAAGATGCAGGCTGAACAGATTATTTTAAAGAAAGATCATACCCAGCATCTATTGGATGTAAAGAATATTAAACCTAATAGCTTCTATAAAATATTGGGGGTATTTAATGGCTTTTATTGGGATGAACTTATACTTAATCAGATGGATAAGGACGAATTTATGGTATAATTCTGATAATAACACATAAGAAAAGAGAGACAAAAGATATGACAGATACATTGACTAAAGGAAATGAGACTAAAGCGCTTCTTTTATTTAGCATACCGATGATCTTAGGCAATATTTTGCAACAGCTCTATAATGTCGTAGATACTTTAATTGTAGGTAGAACTTTAGGGCCTAATGCACTGGCAGCGGTTGGAGCCTCCTATGCGTTGATGGTACTATTAACTTCTATTATTCTTGGATTATGTATGGGTAGTGGTGTAGTCTTTGCACAGTTATTTGGTGCTGGAAGAATAGAAGAATTAAAAATAAGTATTGCTAATGCTTTTGTATTAATTTGTGTATTAACCTTGATAATAGATTTAGCAGCGTTTTTATTACTAGATCAATTGGTAGTATGGTTAAATGTGCCGGTAGAAGCTATGTCCTACATGATAGATTACTTGAGGATTATTTTTCTAGGTATGGGCTTTGTTTTTATTTATAATTTTTTTGCTGCGGTACTTAGAAGTATTGGCAATACTATGGTTCCATTATTATTTTTAGGAATATCAGCAATCATTAATGTTGTTTTAGATATTGTCCTTATTGTTAATTTTGGTATGGGAATTGAAGGCGCAGCTGTTGCTACAGTGGTAGCACAGGGCGTGTCAGCCGTCCTTATTGCCATATACTTTTTCAAAAAGACAGAAAGCATTTGTCCTCGAAGAAACCATATGAGATATGATAAAAAGCTACTAGGATTAATAATTAACAACTCTATTTTAACCAGCATTCAGCAATCTATTATGAACTTTGGTATTTTAATGATTCAAGGGCTTGTAAATAGCTTTGGCGTAACAGTAACAGCAGCGTTTGCTATTGTAGTGAAAATAGATGCCTTCGCTTATATGCCAGCACAGGATTTTGGGAATGCCTTTGCTACCTTTGTAGCTCAAAATGCGGGAGCTAAAGAGCATAAGCGTATTTATAAAGGAACCTTGGCAGCAGCTAAACTGTCCATAGCCTTTTGTGCTATAGCATCACTACTAGTATGCTATTTTGCTAAGCCGCTGATGTTGTTATTTGTTGAACCAAAAGAAATGGAGATTATTAGGTTGGGCATGCAGTATTTACATATTGAAGGTGCGTGCTATATAGGGATAGGTATTTTATTCTTGCTCTATGGCTTTTATAGAGGTTTAGGTAAATCACAAATGTCCATCATATTAACTGTTTTTTCATTAGGGACAAGAGTGATATTAGCATACTTATTAGCTCCCATTCCAGAAGTAGGCCTATTAGGTATATGGTGGGCCATTCCAATAGGGTGGGTTATAGCAGATATAATAGGTATTTTATATGGGGTAGTAAAAAAAGAGAAGTTATTAGTTATAGAACATTTAGAAGAATAGATGTAAAATAGAATGGAGTTTAAAAGGAGTGCAGTCAAACTATTTACTAGGTTTGATTGCACTCCTTTTTCATATTACTTAAAGTTTTTTTGCAAGTATTTTCTTGTATTGTTTAACATTTCTTCAAATAGTGCTTCAGCTTCAGCATAAGGAAGTGTAACTAATGGGTCATTTATAAAAGCAGAAAAAGCAAGTTTTTTATTACCTGATAGGCCAGCTTCCACAATAGTTTCTTGATTGCTGACATGAGTAGCTACCATACCATAGATAGGATTTGGTATATTCCCAGCCATAATAGGTTCTACTCTATCTTTTCTAAATAAAGCATTAGTTTCTACGATAGTTCCTAGTGGTAAGTTAGGGATTTGGCCTGTATTAGGAATATTAACATTAGTCACTAAGTCTGTCAGGCCTAAGAGTGCTTTGATTTGAAGAACACCTTCTTCTCCCGTTTCTTTAAGTTCGAAAGTTTCCTCACCATTTGCCAAACGTGTGCCACGTTCTAAGCGGCTATTTAAGTCATTGATACGCCAATCTACAGTAGTCAGGCCAAATTTCCATTCAGCAACAGTTTCAGGATCTTTAAGATACCATTTGCCATTTACAGCTTCTGCTAGATGACGATCTCCAGCTGCGGCGATAACGCCAAAGCGTTTAAATAAATCAAATTTGACACGCTGAGCAGATTCAAAAGAATTATTCATCCAGTGGTCTTTCTCATCTTCTTGAAAGCCCGTTTCATAAAACTGATTCACGAAGCTTTCATACATAGGAAATAGGTCTTTACCTTTATAACTAGCCTCAGTGATCCAAGTAAAATGATTAATGCCTAATACATTAATTTTGATATCCGTTCTAGATACATTTTCTGTTCCAGTTACTTCTTTAACCATGCTAGCTAAAAGCTTTTGAGTACCAAATACTTCGTGGCAACAGCCGAAGGCTTTGATTTCTGGGAATACTTTATAAAGTGTTTTAACACAAACAGACATAGGATTAGTATAGTTAATAACCCATGCATCTGGAGAATAAGCCTTAATAGCAAGGGCTATTTCTTCATACATAGGAATTGTTCGTAAAGCTCTAATATATCCGCCTGGACCTACTGTGTCACCAACAGCTTGATAGATACCGTATTTTTCTGGGGTATGTACATCAGAATACATTTCTTTAAAGGTACCGGGTAAGATGGAGATGACTACAAAATCAGCACCAGTTAAGGCCTCTTTTAAAGAAGAAATAGCTGTATAGTTCCAATGTGATTGAATGTTTTCAAGCTCATTGAGCTTATTGCCGATAATCTCATTTGTTTGAGCAGCGTGCATATCAATGTCATAAAGCCTGACAGTTCCACTTAAGCTAGGTTCAGAAGCTAGGTCGCTCATAAGTCCCCAAGCCCATCCTCTAGAGCCCCCTCCAATATAAGCAATTTGTACATCTTCCACTTTATTTTCCAGATAGTTCATTAGCTTCACCTCATAATAAGAATTTATAGAATCTTAGAAGTATTATAAGACAAAATAGTATGATATGATTATGATATATTGCGGTAAAGTATAAATTAACAACATATATTGCGCATAAGGGGAGACAAAGAGGATGAGTAAGTATAATCTGGATCTATTATGGAATAAACGACTATTTAATATTGAATATAAGAAGTATACAAATAAAGATAGTATGGTTGAGACACACTATCATCCACATTATGAAATATATTATCAATTATCTGGAGATCGCTATTATTTTATTAAAGATAGAACCTATCATATTAAAGAAGGTACCTTAGTTTGGTTAAATAGTGAAGATATTCATAAGACCCTCTCAGCCAATCAATCAGTAGGAGAACGTATTCTTATTAACTTCAAGAGATCATTTTTATCAGAAATTAGTAATTTGCAAGTAGAACGTTTACTTGAAACCTTTAATGAAAATCGATGTGTATTGCAGTTAGCACCAACTCAAAAAAGAGAAGTGGAACAATTATTAGAAAAGCTGATGATAGAAAATAAAAGAGAAAACTATGGTTTTTATAATCAACTACTGTTTTGTGAACTATTAAGTTTACAACAACGTTATATGAATGAGGCATCAAAGGAGGAAATCACGCCTATGAGTAGATCTCCTAAGCATGAAAGAGTGGCAGAGGTAGCTCAGTACTTAAATGAAAATTACAGTAAGAAGATTACATTAGAAGACGTGGCTAAAGCGTTTTATATTAGTCCATACTATTTAAGTAGGACTTTTAAAGAGGGGACAGGTTTTAATCTTATTAATTATCTTAACTACATTAGAATAAAAAATGCAAAGATTTTATTAGATACTACAGATAAAATGGTGATAGATATTTCACATGAAGTGGGCTTTGAAAGCACAACTCATTTTGATAGGGTGTTTAAAGACCTAGAAGGTATGACGCCATTGAAGTACAGGAAACAAAAAATAATAATATAGAATAAGCTATATATAGTAGAAGAGTTAAATAAGAAAATAGGAGTGCTAAAAACACTCCTATTTTGAGGATAAGGAAAAGAGATTAATTGATATGATCACTCTTGAAACCTTCTCGTTTGATAGAATGTTTTTTTGCATTTGGATTATGATTTTGATTTTCTGCCGTTAGTGGCGTTTGATAGTTACACTTTCTCATACGTGCTTCTTTATTATCGATTTGGCTGTCTTTTGCCATAGCTTATCACTCCTTTAAGTTGGGTTAAGATTAGTTTGTGATTTTTTTGTGTTTGATATAAGTTTAAATTTTTCCATATGCATGCTATGTATAAGAAAGCCGTAAAATGAGTAGTTGGTGAGGTAATCATTTATTAAGTAGCACTGTCTTTATAAAATCTACTTTTATGAGCGTGCAGAGTATGATAAAGTGGAGAATGGATAGGAAAATAATAGAAAAATAAATATGATTAAATTTGAGTTAAACAAGATAGATTACATAGAAAATGAGGGGAAAGTATGGAAACGAAACAGAATATATTAAAAGGGGCTATGATTTTAAGCATTGGTGTCATGCTTAGCAAAATTATTGGCCTAGTATATAGGATTCCATTAACTAATATTATTGGAGATGAAGGAAACGGACTGTATTCCTCAGCTTATCAGGTATATATCATTATTTTAACGTTAACAGCCACAGCTATACCAGCGGGACTTTCCAAACTTATTGCAGAGCGAGAGGCAATAGGAGAGCATAAGGAAGCAGAACATATTTTTAAGGTTACTTTAAGAGCAGGTTTTATTTGTTCTTTGATATTAGCAGTCATAGTTGTCTTAGGGGCAGATGTGATTGCAGATTTGTTTTTTAATGGAGAAAATGTTGGGCAACCTATTAGAGTACTTGTTCCAACCATTTTAATCATGACAGTGGTAGCCAGTTTAAGAGGCTATTTTCAAGGCCTGGGTAATATGGTCCCAACAGCTTCCTCACAAGTAATAGAGCAGATTTTTCATGTTGTTTTTACAGTAATACTAGCATACTATCTGATTGAAAAATCTCTTTTAAGTGCAGTAACAGGTGCAACTTTAGGAACTTCTATAGGTGCTTTAGCTGCGCTTTTAGCATTAATAGTAATCTATTTGAAGATAAAAAAGGAAAGAAAGCCTGTTTTAGAAGCTCAAAAAAACTATCATCAGGAAAGTAATAAGGTCATTTTAAAACAAGTACTTGCGATTATGTTACCTATTATTATTAGTACGTGTGTATTTTCTATTATGACTTTTATTGATTTAAGTATGATTACAAATCTATTGCCTGAAAGTCTAAGTCAGCTGAAAGCAAGTGGACTTATTGAGACAGTGCCAGTAGCAGACGTAGCTCATTTAGAAATCGGAAAGATAGCAACTAGTTTGAAAGGTCAGTATGGTTTTCAATATAACACATTCATTAATATTCCTATCTCTATTATTGTTCAAATAGCAGCAGCTTCTATACCAGCTATTGCAGCTAGTGCGGTTATCAATAAAAGAAAAGATATTAATGAAAAGATTAAAATGATTTTTAAGTTGGGGATGATTATTGCAGCACCTACAGCTGTAGCCTTCTTCTTATTTGGAGAGCCTATTATTGGACTTGTTTTAAGAAAAGCAACAGGGGGAGAACTCTTGTCAGCAGGTGCTGTTAGTTTAATCTTTATTACTATTGCCCAGCTTAGTGCAGCTGTATTACAAGCTATGGGAAAACCTAAAGAGGCTTCTGTTCATGCTATTTTAGCTTGCATTGTTAAGGTTGTTATTAACTATATATTAATACGTATACCACAGTGTCATATTTTTGGTGTCATTTACAGTACAACTATTTGCTATGCTATCTATGGTAGCTTAAATCTCATTTACTTATACCGCCACTTTGCAATAAAACTAGAGTGGAAACAAGTAGTTATAAAGCCAATTATATGTGCTGTTATTATGGGTGCTATTTCGTACGGTTTATATGTAGTGATGAATCTATTAATGGGAAGAGAAAAGCTTAGCATGTTATTAGTGATACCAGTTGCCATAGTAGTATACTTCGTTGTAGCTATATGGACTCGCACTATTGACAAAGCAGATTTAGAAGGGTTACCAGGCGGAAAGAAATTGCAGCGTTTTATAAGAATATGAGTTAGTAGGGGGATTTTATGATATCAAGAACCTGGCATGGAATAGTGCCACTAGAACATAAACAGGGGTTTGAGGATTACTTAAATAAAACAGGAGTAAGCGATACAATGGCTATTCAAGGGAATAGAGGTGCCTATGTGAAAATAGTAGAGCAAAATGAATGGGCACATTTTTTCCTTTGTACCATATGGGAGACAATGGATAGTGTTAATGAGTATGCTGGGAGTAATCATGAAATTGCAGTTACATATCCAGAAGATGAACAATATGGATTGATTTCAGATCCTATAGTAATTCATCAGGAAGTTTCAAGTTCCCAAAATCCATTTATATAGAAATAGCATTACTCACGATTGCCTTGTCTGTGATAGTAAAGAAAGAACAAGGCGTCTAATAAAAAAGCGTCATGCCAAATGTTGAACTGCCCCCAATAAGTTAGGCCTAAAAATCTAACTTATTGGGGGCGCATCATGTGAGGGTATGACGCTTTTTTATTAGGTAATAAGATAAATTGAGAAAATTTGAAAAATATCTTGAATGTGACGTAACGTAATGAATTATAATATGAGCAAGAGGTGATAAATATGGAAAAACACAAAGCGACACCGGAAGGATATATGACGGTTGGAGAGGTAGCAAAGAAAATGGGTGTCACCGTCCGAACCCTGCAATACTACGATAAAGAAGGTTTATTTTCGCCATCGTCAGAGAGTGAAGGAGGCCGTAGGCTTTATACGGATAAGGATGTGATTAAACTCTATCAAATTCTGTCACTAAAACATCTGGGGTTTTCATTGGATGATATAAAAAATCGCCTGATTTCTCTTGATACCCCAGGTGATGTTGCCAGCGCGCTTACAGAACAGGCCGTTGCCATACGAGAAAAGATAGAAACCTTGTCAGAATCCCTAAAAGAGATAGAAACGTTACAAGCAGAAGTGTTACAAATGCAATCGGTAGATTTTAAGAAATATGCTGATATTATCGTAAATCTACAAATGAAAAATGAATTCTACTGGGTTATCAAGCATTTAGACGATAAGACTCTTGACCATTTTCGGAGCCACTTCGATAAGGATAGTAGCTTAGCAATGATGGAGACTTTCACACGCTTGATCGATGAAGCGATATGGCTTCAAAAAGATGGCGTACCGCCCGAAAGCGAGAAGGGGCAAAACCTTGCCAAAGAGTTTTGGAAAATGCTTATGGAATTTACGGGAGGGGATATAAGTATGCTACCAGTACTTATGGAGGCAAAAAACCTTAATGGTCCGGACAATGAATGGAAACAAAAACAAGCAATTGCCAACACTTTTATAGAATCGGCTTTAGAAGCCTATTTTACAACATTAGGTTATGAGGAGGGAGTAAAATGAGCTACGCCATACAGATTGACAAACTAAAGAAAAGCTATGGGGATCATACAGTACTAAAAAGCTTGAGTTTCAACGTTATAAAGGGTGAAATCTTTGCATTGCTTGGCGTAAACGGTGCAGGCAAAACCACAGCACTTGAATGTATCGAGAGCTTACGAAAGTATGACAGCGGCAGTATCGTGGTGAATGGCAGGAGAGGTATTCAGTTGCAATCGGCGTCTCTCCCTGACCATATCAAACCCATGGAAGCTGTAAGGTTATTTGCAAAATGGAATAAAACAAAAATAGACTATTCTATGCTTGCTGCTCTGGGGATTAACGAGCTGGCGAAAAAGCTATACACAGATATGTCAACAGGGCAAAAACGGCGTTTGCACCTTGCCCTCGCCTTGATCAGTAATCCGGATATTGTGTTCCTGGATGAGCCGACTGCCGGACTTGATGTTGAAGGTAGAATATCACTTCATGACCAAATTCGAAGACTGAAGGCACAGGGAAAGACCATCATTTTAGCTAGCCACGATATGGCAGAGGTTGAAAGCCTGTGTGACCGCATTGCTATTCTGAATGATGGCAGTATTGCCTTTTTGGGTACTGTTGCAGAATTAACCTCAAAAATCGGCAAACGCTATACCCTTCACATCAAGACCCAGCAAGGTGATGAAGAATTTGAATCTGACAATATTGGGGATACCATGCTGACTTTGCTTGAAGATTTCAAGCAGCGGGGAATTGACGTGCTGGACATTAAAATAGACAGGGGAACGCTAGAACAGCATTTTATTGACATAGCAAGGGGGAATGGCGAATGAGTGCATTTTTATACGGAGTGGCATTGCAATGGAAACTGGATATACGAAGCAAATCACTACTTATTACTTGTTATGTGGTTCCTCTTTTATTCTTTGCTGTTATGGGGGGGATGTTCACATCCATAAACCCCCAGGCTAAGTATACGCTTATACAATCCATGACTGTGCTAGGTGTATCAACTGGCGCACTGATAGGTTTGCCACCTTCCCTTGTAGAGATATACGGAAGCGATATAAAGAAAGTGTACAAAGCCAATGGTGTGCCGTTGTATCTTGGCATGGTTTCTATGTTTTTGTCAGCGTTTATTCATCTACTGATTATGTGCGCGATAATATGCATCATCGCCCCCATTGCTTTTGATGCGACGCTACCAGCAAGTTTGCCGTTGTATTTTAGCTCACTTGCAGTTTTTATTGCAGTATCATTAAGTATTGGGAGTGTCTTGGGGCTATGGGTAAAAAACCAAGCAAAACTTACCATGATTTCACAAGTGATATTTCTACCATCCATTATGCTGTCGGGGATTATGTTTTCTACTAGTTTACTTCCTAGATTTTTTGAGATTGTAGGAAAAATATTACCTGCAACTTGGGGGTATCAATTGATTGTGGACGAAGGTTTTTATTTTGGCAACCTGTGGCCTTTATTAGCTATTCTCTTAGGCGCGGTTATACTATGTGTTTTTTTGCTAAGAAGGCTGAAATCAGAATAATGAGCTATTGAGAGGAAGAGGTTTCCGTGTGAAAGACATGGGAACCTCTTCCTCTTGGTGTAAGGCTTCGGCTTATGTCAATACATGCGTTGGGAGAGAAAGATTTACAGTGAAAAAATTTAGTTGATATAAGCATAAGTTTGACTGTACTTAAATTTAGGAAGCTGTGATGATTGATTTGAGAGAATGATGCATAAGAAATTAGCTTAGTTGTCATCATAATACTAGAGGGAGAGGAGGAATAGGAAGGGGTAAAAGGAAGTTATAAAAAATATAAAATCCTAAAAAATCAACATTAATCATAAAATGCTTAAAAGTTGATGAATATGACGAAATAATGATGAATAATGATTATAAGTGATGTATACAAGATGAAGTTAAGATGGAAATAGATGACAATTAGATGAATATAAAAAAGGTCCAACAAAATGTAAATATATGGTATTGGTAAAGAGATAAAATATCTCTTATAATAAAAAGAAACAGTAATTATATTGAAGATAAGAGGCAAATGATGGAGAAGACAATTACAATACAACAAGCAGCAGCCCAGCTTTTAGCTGAGTACAAAAAACCTCTTAAATCTAAAGATTTAGCAAAATTGGCACAAGAAAGAAGGCTAGTTGCTCCAAGTACAGCTAAAGACCCTATTCAATCCTTATCACAGACACTAGAGCGAAATATTAGATTAGATAAAGGAAATAAGCCAAGATTAGTATTTGTAGAAATAGAAGAAGGCCGTGCCATAGGCTTACCAGAGTGGTATGAAGAAAAGAAAATAGAGAAAAAGATAGCATGTGAAAAAATTGAGATTCCTTTACCTACTGATCTCTTAAATAAGATAAAGATATACCAGACGAGTTTTAATTTCTCCAGTATTGAGGAGGCAATTATTCAATTAACTAAAAAAGGATTAGGTGCAGCGTCGCAAGAATTGATTGATAGACTCAAGATAGAACTTGATGAATTAAATTAAGATCAACATAAATGATAGAAAGCTCATGAATTTCTAATGATTTCAACAGAAATTTATGGGCTATTTTTATATATGAGTGATAAAAGAACAGAATCAAATAATAGAGAAAATCACGAATAGAAAGGAATATCTTTCTACGCGCACCTACAATATAAACAAGTGACATTGAGCCTTATTTTAAAAACTAATTGCATTGCATTTGCATCAGCATGTAGATAGTCTTATTATGAATGTCTATTTTTTTATATAATCAAAATTGTTTTCCGACTGATGCGATAGATGTGAGATAAATAAAATATTTGAGAAAAACATGGGAAATAAGTGTTATAATAAAAGAGATAGGTACTAAGGAATTAGAAATATGAAAAGGCATTCAAAATATTTTCCTGGAGATAGAAAAACAAATGTATGCCAAATAAAAACAATTATGCACACAAATGAATAAAATGTAATATTGCATTTTAATAAAAATATATTGACAATTATGGTGTAAGTTGATATTATTATGAATAATTAATAGGAGGTAGTTGCGTGACGAAAGGACAGTTAGAAGCTAAGATTAGCGAGGCAGTTAGCAGGTTTGAAGTTGAATATATGGGAAGAGGCCCTAAAGCCATTCGAACACATATAGTTAACGACATGATCATTGTGAGACTCATGGGTTTTCTTAGTCCTTCAGAGCAAAAACTCACTGATAATCCTCAGGGTATCGAATTATTTAAAAAGATGCGCACATCACTTTTTGAAGGTGGGAGAGAATACTTGGAAACATTAATTAATGACATTATTGATGTAGCCGTGATTAGCACCCATTCCGATATTAGTACTAAAACTGGGGAGAAAGTCATTATTATTACCACTGATACTAATTTAGAGGAATTAGTCTCTAGAAAATAAATAATAAATGCGGAAGACGATGCAAAGTAGCCTAGCTAAGTTGTAAGTAAGCCGATATCCAAGGATTATTCTGAGGGTATCGGCTTTTTTATTTTATTATCACACAAGAAAGGGTGTTTTTATGAGTAAGAAAGTTGCCATTATCATGGGTAGTGACAGTGATTTGCCCATAGTAAAAGGTGCAATTACCACCTTAAAAGGATTTGGTATTACCATAGAAGTTCATGTGATGAGTGCTCACCGCACACCAGAGCAAGTAAGTGCATTTGCATGTACGGCTAGAAGTAATGACTTCGGTGTTATTATTGCTGCAGCAGGAAAAGCGGCACATTTAGCAGGCGTGATAGCAGCTCATACGACTTTACCTGTAATAGGAATACCGTGTACATCTACTAGCTTAGAAGGCCTTGACGCTTTATTATCTACAGTTCAAATGCCAAAAGGAATACCTGTTGCAACAGTTGCTATTGATGGAGCTGATAATGCAGGAATTCTAGCAGCACAGATATTAAGTATTTCAGATGAAAAGGTAGCTGAAAAACTAGAAAAAATGAAGAAGAACATGGTCAAAGAAATATTAGAAAAAGATGAACGCCTACAAACTGAGATATGGTGGAAAATGTAAAGGATGATGAAGAATAAAAAGTGAAGCATTAATAGTGGCAAACTAATAATGAATAATGAAGAAACAAGAATGAAAAGTAAAGCGTAAAGAGTTAGAGCTTAAAGATTCAAGGTAATAAGTAAAAATAGAAATAAAACTTTAAGTATTAATAAGTCATGATAAAGGATTAAGACCAGAAGTTAACTATTAAAAGAAGGAAGGGACGATAGCATGAAAGCATTAATAAACAAACTAAATTTACCAGATTATGTAGTAGAGATTTTAGAGGAGAGTCCTCATATTGTATTCCCAAGATCAAAGGAGGAGTTAGTTAACCTATCTTTTGGAGATACATCAGGAGATGTATATGATGTAACCTATGAAACACCAGGGCATGGCATGGTTACTGAGGCAACTATAACACGTTGTAAAAACGGTGTAGTTGTTAATTATCCAGATGATTATATGAGAAGACGTGATCCAGATTGTTTATTAGTTGCTGATGATAATGATACAGATAAACCTAAATATGATGATGTATATAGAGAGAATTTTGAGGGGCTAAGAAATGAAACCTTTGATTGGCTCAAAGGGCGAAATCTTATTGTATTACCTTTCAAAGCAGGTGGAGATCAATATGGCTATGATGCCCTTTTAATAGCACCAGCTAATGCAGGTTTCTTTGCTTGTGGGCTTGCAGATTTACAAGGCTTCTTAAATATTGAGGAGCTTGATCCTGCATTCTCACCTAAAGCTATTATTTTCCTCGCACCTCCTTTTAGACATACACATTTTGGCGGAAAACAAATGGTTATTCACAATAGACTTGAAAAAGTTCATGAGCTATTTTCTTATAATTTATATCCAGGTCCAAGTGCAAAGAAAGGAATCTATGGTGTGCTTTTAAACATTGGAGAAAGTGAAGGATGGGTAACTGTTCATGCTTCTACAGTTAAGGTAGTTACGCCTTATGATAATGAGATTGTCATCATGCATGAGGGAGCTTCTGGTGGCGGTAAAAGTGAGATGCTAGAAGGTATTCATAAACAACTAGATGGACGTATTGTATTGGCAGAAAATACGCAAACAGGAGAAAAAACTTATATTAAAATGGATGAAAACTGTGCGATTTATCCTATAACAGATGATATGGCGATTTGCCATCCTGATATGCAAAATGATAGTAAAAAACTTGTAGTAAAGGATGCAGAAGCAGGTTGGTTTTTAAGACTAGATCATATTACAGGCTATGGTACATCACCACAACATGAAAAAATCTTCACTCAACCAGAAGAACCTATCGTATTTTTTAATATTGATGCAGTTCCAGGTTCTACTTGCCTTGTTTGGGAACATATTAAAGATTCTGATGGTAAGCCTTGTCCTAATCCAAGAGCCATTTTACCACGCAGATTAGTACCTGATGTTATTGATGAACCAGTAGAAATCGATGTAAGAAGCTTTGGTGTAAGAACACCAGCTTGTACCAGAGATAATCCTACTTACGGTATACTAGGTATGTTTCATATTTTGCCACCAGCACTTGCTTGGGTATGGAGATTAGTAGCACCAAGAGGACATAATAATCCAAGTATTACTGCATCAACAGGACTAGTAAGTGAAGGGGTAGGTTCTTACTGGCCTTTTGCAACAGGAAAAATGGTAGAGCAAGCTAATTTATTATTACAACAAGTGACAGCTAATAGTAACACACGTTATATCTTAATACCAAATCAACATATTGGTGTTTATAAGGTAGGGTTCATGCCTCAATGGATTGCTAGAGAATATATTGCAAGACGTGGAAGTGCTAAATTTAAGCAAGAACATTTAGTAGAAACACGTTGTTCATTACTAGGATATTCCTTAGACTCGATTAAAGTAGATGGACAATATGTAAGAAAAGCCTTCTTGTATCCTGAAAGACAAGGAGAGATAGGCGTAGAAGCTTATGATAAAGGAGCAGCTATGCTTAATGAATTCTTTAAGAAAGAACTAGAGAAGTTTAACACACCAGAACTTGATCCTTTAGGGGCTAAAATCATAGAACTAGTATTAAGTGATGCAAAGGTACAAGATTACGTAGATCTTATACCTATGAAATATTAGGAAGAAGGCGAAATGAGGAAAATACGAGGCTACTTTAAGGGTAGTGACTTTATACCTGCTTTATCAGGATTAATAGGTAAAATCTCGCTCATTTCTTCCTTTGCAGTAGTTTGGGCTCAGGAGCTAGGAATAACAAATCCCCATTTTGTATTTGATAATGTGCGGCTAGAAATAGTTGTGGGAGGAATAATCGCTTTAATAAGCACTTTGATTTTTCCAGAAATAGCAGTTGCAGGAACACTTGCACCATTGGTTGTACTCATTCCTTCTATGGTAAAGTTTGGCGTGCATCCACTGGTTTTAAGTGTATTGGTGGGGATCATTGGGCTCATTTTTGTTAAGGCAGGCTTGTTGTCAAGACTTATTCTTATGTCAAAGCACGTTAGTAAAACAAGTTTGACTTTAGTTTTTGGTATATCAGGAGTGATATTATGTATCCAAAAGCTCATTGCATTCTTTAATAAGACTTATTGGATTCTAGCAGTACTGCTAATTGTATTAACTGTCTGTTACATTTATTTGCTGAAAAAAGAAAAGGCCTGGCTGATGATTCCTATTTCTGCAATCGTCTCACTTGTGTTACCTCTTTTAGTTGGAATAAAAATTAATCTATTAGAGCCAATGAATAACTTAGTTTTAAATCCTGGATATTGGTGGGAAGGAGTTTGGGAAATTGGTTTTGGTCTAAACTTGCCAACCATTTTAAAAACCTTACCCTTTGCCATATTTGTCATGTTACTCTGGGCAATGGATACAGTTGCTATCACCACTTTGTTAGATGAACAAAGTAAGGAGGAGCAAAAGAGGGAAGAGATAAACTTAAATCAATCATTTATGATGGTAGCCATAAGAAATATCATAGGAGGAATCTTTGGTGGAGCGCAAACAAGTTCTTTGTGGCGTAGCTTTTTAATACCACTTTTTATGATTAAAAGGCCTATGAGAGGGGCAACTATCTTATTAAGTGTGCTATGCATTCTAGTGGGTTTAATGGGTATACCCATTAAATTATTTGCTTTTCCACCACTTGTATGGACGGTGCTACTTTTTGGTATATTTATGCCACTCTCACTCACAGGATTTAATAAGTGGAGAAAAGGTAAACAAGTAGGACAAAAAATAGCAATTATTATACTTGCCGCCATTGGGATTGGCTATAGTCCAATCATTACTTGGCTAGGAGCAGTAGTACTTGAAAAGTTAAGTAAAAATAATGACATATAGATTTAGGTGATAAAAAGGAGTATGATGAAACTATAAACATAGTTTTATAAATGAGGTCAGAGACTACAAAAATTTAATGAGACATATAAATAATGACCTAAGAATGGAGGGGTAATAATGTTTGGAGTATTGAAAGACTCAGATAAGAGATTTAAAAATTTATTAAACGGAGACTGGGTAGGTAGTGAGAGTAATCAATTTATAGATATCTACTCACCACTTGACCAAAGCTTATTAGGTAGTGTGCCTGCTATGACTAAGAATGAAGTAGATATCACTATGGCAACTGCTAAAAGAGCACAAAAACAATGGAAGCTTAAAACAGTAAATGAACGTGCAGATATTTTATATAAAGCAGCAGATCTTTTACTAGAGCATATTGAGGAACTTGCACATTTATTGATGCTGGAGATTGGAAAAGATATGAAGAGTTCACGCTCAGAGGTATCAAGAACAGCAGATTTTATTAGATTTACAGCAGATAGTGGCAAAAATGTCTCAGGAGAAAGTATTCCTGGAGATAGTTTCCCAGGATTTAAAAATAATAAAGTATCCGTTGTAAAAAGGGAACCGCTAGGTGTTGTACTTGCTATTTCACCTTTTAACTATCCAGTTAACTTAGCCGCTTCTAAGATTGCACCTGCGCTTATTATTGGAAATTCAGTTGTATTAAAACCAGCAACACAAGGCAGTTTAAGTGGTTTATATTTAGCGCGTATCTTTCAGTTGGCGGGGGTACCATTAGGGGTACTTAATACTGTGACAGGAAAAGGTAGTGAAATAGGAGACTACATTACAACGCATAAAGACGTTGATTTTATTAACTTTACAGGAAGTACAGAAGTAGGTAGAAGAATATCTAAGTTGACATCAATGGTACCTCTTCTTATGGAACTAGGTGGTAAGGATGCTGCTATTGTTCTTGAAGATGCAGATTTAGAAATGACAGCTAGCCAGATTGTAGCAGGAGCCTTTTCTTATTCCGGACAAAGATGTACAGCTGTAAAAAGAATTATTGTAATGGAAAGTGTTGCAGATGAACTTGTTCAAAGACTAGAAGAGAAAATAGGTCAGTTGAAGGTGGGAAATCCACTTGAACATGAAAGCTTAGATGTCGTACCGCTTATTAGTACAAAGGCAGCAGATTTTGTTTCTGAGTTAATGGAAGATGCTGTAGAAAAAGGAGCAGAGTTAGTTACTGGAGGACACCGTACAGGCAATTTAATTGAGCCTACACTTTTTGACTATGTAACAACTCATATGCGATTAGCTTGGGAAGAGCCATTTGGCCCAGTTGTACCTGTTATTAGAGTGAAGAGTAAAGAAGAGGCAATAGAAATTGCTAATGAATCAGAATACGGACTTCAAAGCTCTGTATTTACTCAAAATATTGAAGATGCATTTTATATTGCAGATCAGTTAGAAGTAGGAACTGTTCAAGTGAATAATAAAACTGAAAGAGGGCCTGACCATTTCCCATTCCTAGGTGTTAAATCTTCAGGTATGGGAACTCAAGGCATTAGATATTCTATTGAATCTATGTCTAGGCCAAAAGCAACGATTATTAATTTGCATAGATAAGTCTTGATTTAATAACCGATTTTAGTATGCAAGGAGAATTTTCTCAGAGGCAAATAGGCACAAGCTACAAGCTTGTGCCTATTTGCTTTGTCCCAAACTGGCTTACACCAATATAATTTCTTTCATATCTTCCCCAAATATATTTTTAGAGAACTATTTTGTATATTAGACTGAATAGTTTTGAAGATGTTAGTGGTATTACTAATATTGATGATATAATAGGGTGAGATTAATCGGTTCTTTATTGTTTTAAGAGGTGGAGGTGTATAATGGGGCATATTAAAGCCGTATGTTTTGATTTGGATGATACACTTATAAAGGAGATTCATTCAGTAATGTATCTAAGTATACTTAATGACAAGCTAGATGAACTTATAGAAATCGAACGTGAGGAGCAGGAAAGAAAGTGTGATTGGATTGAAGCGGATTATCTAAAAGCAGAATTAGCTAGAGGCGTGCCTGTAACAAGAATAGAGGAACAGTTTGATACTATTCTAAAACCCATTAAGAATGTCAATGAAGTAATGAGTATGCTACATGAACAGCATATAAAAACTATACTTATTACAGCAGGACCTATTCAAGTTGCTAGGGTTGCTAGTGAGTTATGGGGAATGGATGCTTATGATGGCAGTTTATATGAATGTGAAAATGATTTGTTCACTGGCAGAATCTTGAGTCATTTAGGGGACAGGGGCAAGATGAGTGCTTTAGAGAAATTTTGCTTAAAAGAAGGCATACAGCCTGATGAATGCATGGCTATTGGAGATGGTGCAACAGATATTCCTCTTTTCAGATATTGTGGTACTTCTTTAGGTATTAATTGCGGGGAAGAGGTAGCCAAAGAAGCAAATAACGTTATTGTAACAGAGGACTTAATGGATATATTACAATACATAGAAAGCTAAGTAGCATAAGTCTATGCCTATAAATAAACAGGAAAAGGGGAAATAAATATGAACTTTGGAATGCCAACACTTATTGAATTAGAGGGTTTAGAAGCTAATATAAGCCTATGCCATGAACTTGGACTTGATTTTATAGAGATTAATATGAACTTACCAGCTTTTCAAGCAGAATGTCTAGATGCAGAAGTACTTAATGAATTAAAGACAAAGCATAAGATGTATTTTACCTTCCATTTACCAGAGGATTTAGATGTAGGGCATTTTAATAAAAGAATACGGGAAGCGAATTTAAAAATTGTAGAAGACACCATACAACTTGCAAGCAGAATTGATGCCCCTCTTATTAATATGCATATGAATAGTGGTATTTACTTTACTTTGCCGAATAGGAAAGTTGAACTTTATGAGAAATTTGAAGAAGAGTACTTAAGAAATATTCTAGCATCTTCAAACCATATTAATCAGATGTTAAAGGGAACAGGTGTTAAGCTTGCTATTGAGAATACAGGGATTTATCATAAGCCTTTTATTAGAAAAGCGGTAGAGATGTTCTTAGAAGAAACAGATTGCTATTTAACCTGGGATATTGGGCACGATTATTCAAGCGGTAAAAAAGACGAGGCCTTTATGCTTATTCATAAAGAAAGAATGAAACATATGCATGTTCATGATGCTATAGGAGAAAGAAATCACCTTGAGCTATTTACTGGTGAGATTGATTTGCCTTATTTCTTTGACTTAGCAAAGGAGAATAATTGTAGTTGTGTAGTAGAAACTAAAACAATAGAGGCTTTAAAAAATTCTACAATACGTTTGCTGGATAGAGATAAGGGTTTTTCGTTAACATAGGAAAGGACAGAGAGAAGAGACAAGATGAATAACAAGATTGAATTAATAGACCAGCTTTTTAAACATATAAAGATTGATTGTAGTAAATGCTTTGGATTTTGTTGTGTAGCCCTTTATTTTTCTAAATTAGATGGTTTCCCAGCAGATAAGGTAGCAGGGTGCCCTTGCAAGCATTTACAGTCAGACTTTGGATGCGATATCCATAGTGAGTTAAGAAATAAAGGCCTCAAAGGCTGCACATCCTATGATTGTTTTGGTGCAGGACAAAAGATAGCTCAGATAACTTATCGAGGGAAAAGCTGGATATCATCACCGAAGCTAGCAAAGCAAATGTATGAGGCGTTTTTAGTAATGAGACAGCTTCATGAGATGTTATGGTATTTGACAGAAGCAGTGACTTTAGAAAACATTGTATCTATCAAAGAAAGTTTACAAAGCATGATTGAAGAAATAAAACAGATGACTTTATTAAAGCCTGAGGCAATCCTTGAAATAGATATAGAAAGTCATAGAACACAAGTCAATATACTGCTAAAAGAAGCTTATAAATTAAATAGACAGGACAAGAAGTCTATTCAAAAAACTAGTTTTGAAAAGATGTTAATTGGCAAAGACCTTAGAAAAGTTAATCTGAAGGAAGCCGATTTAAGTGGGGCTATGATGATTGCCGCAAATTTAAAAGAGTGCGATTTATCAGGTGCTTTATTAATTGGTGTAGATATGAGAGATGCAGATATAAGAGGCGCAAATCTCAGTAAGAGTATATTTTTAACTCAGACTCAAATAAATACGGCTAAAGGAAATCAATTTACAAAGTTACCAAGTAGGCTAGATAGGCCTTCTTACTGGGAGAAGTAAGTAAAGGATATAAATAGGATATTTAATGAGTAAGTATAACTTTAAGGGAGGTTCATATGAAAACAATTGGTATGATCGGTGGTATGAGTTGGGAGAGCACGGTCACCTATTATCAAATGGTTAATCAAGTAGTCAAAGAACGGTTAGGAGGCTTTCATTCCGCTAAATGTATATTATATAGCGTTGATTTTGATGAGATTGAAGCCTGTCAGGCAAAAGGTGAATGGGAAAAGAGTGGTGAAATATTAGCAGATGCAGCTGTAAATCTGGAAAGAAGCGGTGCAGATTTTATTATCATCTGTACTAATACCATGCATAAGGTAGCAGATCAGATTCAAGCAAAGGTTAATATACCTATTTTACATATTGCAGAAGTAACAGCTGGCAGATTAAAAGAGAATACAATAGAAAAAGTAGCCTTACTAGGCACTAAATATACGATGCAACAAGATTTTTACAAATCTAAGCTTATAGAACAAGGCATAGAGGTACTTATTCCTAATGAAGCAGATATAGAGGTTGTTAATAATACGATTTATAATGAATTATGCCTAGGTAGCGTATTAGAAACCTCTAAAAAAGAATTTATTAGAATCATAGAAGAATTAGCTGATAAAGGAGCAGAGGGTGTTATCTTAGGGTGCACAGAAATTGGCTTATTGATTAGACAAGAAGATGTGAGTATTCCTGTATTTGATACGACTATTATTCATGCAACAAAGGCAGCGCTTTATGCTATAGAGTAAAGACGACTTGTATTCAAATAGGGAGGAGAATAGATCATGCAGATTGTTTATACAACAAGCAGTGACCCACATTTTATTAAGCTTTGTGCAGCTTTAGATGAAGACTTAAATCATACAATAGGTAGCCAAAAACAAGCTAATCAGTATAGCCAGTATAATACGTTAGAAAGTATAAAAGAAGTGGTATTAGCATTGGAGGATGGAGAGCCTATTGGTTGTGGAGCTTTTAAACATTATGAAAAAGGCATAGCAGAGATTAAGCGAGTATTTGTAAGGCCAGATCATAGAGGCAAAGGTATTTCTAAGCAAATAATAAATGCACTTGAAGAGAAAGCTAGAATGCAGGGATATCAGAAACTTATATTAGAAACAGGTAAGCGACTAGTAGTAGCTACTAAGCTTTATAAGGAAATGGGGTTTGTAATAATAGATAATTACGGCCCATATAAGAATTTAAAAGAGTCAATTTGTATGGAAAAGCAATTGTAACAAGGCAGTTATTCAGCTATGCAAATTAAAATTTGTCTTGGCGTTTATGAGAAGTACGTCTGAGAGAAAATGAGTGGGTATGGGTGCCTTCCGTTGTTCCGGTTCACATTTTTTGAAGCACTAAGTTCACTTATTTAGATGAACGGCAGAACTCACTTCGTTCAAACAGCTGCCTAAAACCCATCTAAAACGTTCACTAAGTGCTTCTAAAAAATGCTCCCAAGTCACTACTCCAGGCACCCATACCCACTCATTTTCACAAACGTTGTTGACCTCATAAACATCCAAGACAGTGAAGCAGCGTGGAAAGAAGTCGTAACGACAGTTAAAAAATACTCGAAGCCGGGGGCAGGCGCCCAAGGCAATAACGTATAAAGCTTCCCATAAGTCTATTTTGTCAAGAAGTAGCTCTGTAAGGAAGCTAGGGAGCCTTACAAGCATTATTGATCTCTTAAGTGTTCAAACCCCTAAGTGAAAAGTGCAGAAAAAAGATAATAACAAGTTTTATTTTTCTTGAAAACACTTAATGGAGGCGACTTTACGCATTATTGTTGGTAGAACTGAGAGAGGGTGGCTGTCTGACGGGGTGACTTCGAAGCATTTTCAGTAGGCACTTAGCGAACGTTTTGGATGGTACTTAGCCCACGTGTTTGAGGGAACCGAGTTTGTGGGCGTTCATCCAAAAAAGTGAGCTTAGTGCCTACTGAAAATGCGGGGCGGAATCACGGCAGGTAGCCACCCTCTCTCAGTTCCGCCCAAATAGCCCGTAAAGTTACCGACAAATTTCTGTTTGTATTGAAGTTTCTTTAAACAATTAAATGGTAACCTTGAAGCGTTAAAGAGATATTGATAGTATGTAAGTATATTAATTATTAAGAAGTAGGTAAAAAAGATATGGATATTGTACTTAGATTAGAAGAAGCAAAAGACTATGAAGTGGTTGAAAACCTAACAAGAGAAGCTTTTTGGGATGTTTATAAACCAGGTTGTGATGAGCATCTTATATTAAGGCAGTTGCGTGAATCAGAAGGGTTTGTAAAGGAATTAGATTATTTAGCTATTGATGGAGATAAAATTGTTGGAAACATTGCTTATACAAAAGTAACTGTAGAAAATAATAGCGCTGATAATAAGGTTTTATGTATGGGACCAATTGGGGTGTTACCTGAGTATAAAGGAAAGGGCATTGGCAGTATGTTGATGAGACATACTATAGAGTTAGCTAGAAAAATGGGATTTAAAGGCATTGTCCTTTATGGAGATCCTAAATTTTATCATCATTTTGGTTTTGTAAATGCGGAGCAATATGGGCTTCAAACCTCATGGGGGACTAATTTTGAGGAATTTATGGCGCTTGAATTATCAGAAGGAAGCTTAAGTGGTATGAGTGGTAAATGCTTTGAAGATAAGGCTTTTGTAGTAAATGAAATAGCTTTAACGGAATTTGAGAAAAATTTTCCAACTAAAGAAAGTCACTTTGAAGAAAGACCCCCCAAGCATAAGTAATAAGG